>NZ_JAFEXF010000084.1 GCF_016905445.1 Streptomyces sp. G44 | reverse complement strand
CGGCGGAGCAGCCGCCCGCGCAGCCGGTCCAGCCGGTGGCCGGCGGGCAGGACCAGGGGCCGCAGGAGCAGTGGCCCGTGGGGCAGGAGGTGCCGGCCGCGCGGTCGGGCTTCCACTTCGAGGGGGAGAAGGTGCTGATCGTCGACGACGACATCCGCAACGTCTTCGCGCTCACCAGCGTCCTGGAGCAGCACGGCCTGTCGGTGCTGTACGCGGAGAACGGCCGTGAGGGCATCGAGGTGCTGGAGCAGCACGACGACGTGACGGTCGTTCTGATGGACATCATGATGCCGGAGATGGACGGGTACGCGACGACGACGGCGATCCGCAGGATGCCGCAGTTCGCCGGGCTGCCGATCATCGCGCTCACGGCCAAGGCGATGAAGGGCGACCGGGAGAAGGCCATCGACTCCGGAGCTTCCGACTACGTCACCAAGCCGGTCGATCCGGATCATCTGTTGTCGGTGATGGAGCAGTGGATGCGCGGTCAATGACCGAGAACCGGCTTCGTCACACGGAGTTGCTGACAGAGTGTGGCCGAGGCCGTGTAGAACCACGGTATTCGGGGAACCTTCTGGTCTCCCACCGCGTTTTTGCTACGTGCACAGTGACATCGCGGTGACAGGGTGTGGCGACAGGCGGGGTGCGGCTACCATGACCGGCACAAGGACGGGCGGCGCAAGGGAGTCGTCCTCTGGGGCGGCGCCCGGTGTTTCGCCGGGGCGAGGAGGGCGGGCCATGGTGCAGAAGGCCAAGATCCTCCTGGTCGATGACCGGCCGGAGAATCTGCTGGCGCTGGAGGCCATCCTCTCTGCGCTCGATCAGACACTGGTGCGGGCATCGTCCGGGGAGGAAGCGCTCAAAGCACTACTCACGGACGACTTCGCGGTCATCCTGCTGGACGTCCAGATGCCGGGAATGGACGGCTTCGAAACCGCCGCGCACATCAAGCGGCGGGAGCGGACGCGCGACATCCCGATCATCTTCCTCACCGCCATCAACCACGGGCCGCACCACACCTTCCGTGGCTACGCGGCGGGCGCGGTGGACTACATCTCCAAGCCGTTCGACCCGTGGGTGCTGCGCGCGAAAGTCTCGGTGTTCGTCGAGCTGTACATGAAGAACTGCCAGCTGCGGGAGCAGGCGGCGCTGCTGCGTCTCCAGTTGGAGGGCAGCGACAAGTCCTCGGCGGGCGACGCCAAGGAGCCGGCGGGTCTGCTCGCGGAGCTGTCGGCGCGGCTCGCCGCCGTCGAGGAGCAGGCCGAGGCGCTCTCCAAACAGCTGGACGACGAGTCGGCGGACGCGGCCGCGGTCGCCACCGCCGCCCATCTCGAACGCAAACTGACCGGCCTGCGCCGAGCCCTTGACGCCCTGGAGCCCGGCACCGGCAGCGGCGCCCCCTCGGTCCCCTCGCAGAACTGACGCGGCGCGCCGCCCGGCGGAATCGGTGAACGCCCGTCAGTTCGCCCCGTCCGCAAGGGCGACACGAACGGGTGAAGCGGTGGGCACACGTGTCCACAGTGGTCGACGACGGTAACCTCACACCCATGGCCTCACGTCAGTCCGCAGCCAAGAAGACGCCCGCGAAGAAGGCGGTCGCGCCGGCGAAGGCTCCGGTGAAGAAGGCCGCTGCCAGACCGCCCGCCAAGAGGACGGCGGCGCAGAAGGCGCCCGCGAGGAGGGCACCGGCCAAGAAGGCCGTGGCGAAGAGGCCCGCCCCCGCACCCGCCCCGAGCCCCACCAGCGGCCTGTACCGCCTGGTGCGCGCCGTCTGGCTGGGCATCGCACACACGGTCGGCGCGCTGTTCCGGGGCATAGGACGTGGCGCCAAGGGCCTCGACCCGGCGCACCGCAAGGACGGCCTCGCGCTGCTGCTGCTCGGCGTCGCCCTGATCGTCGCGGCCGGCACCTGGTCCAACCTGCGGGGCCCGGTCGGCGATCTCGTCGAGATCCTGGTGACCGGCGCCTTCGGCCGCCTCGACCTGCTGGTGCCGCTGCTGGTCGGCGCCATCGCCGTACGCCTCATCCGGCACCCGGAGCAGCCCGAGGCGAACGGCCGGATCGTGATCGGCCTCTCCGCCCTGGTCGTCGGGGTCCTCGGGCAGGTCCACGTGGCGTGCGGCTCGCCCGCACGCAGCGACGGCATGCAGGCGATAAGGGACGCCGGCGGCCTGATCGGCTGGGGCGCCTCCACACCGCTAATCTTCACCATGGGCGAGATCCTCGCGGTGCCGCTGCTGGTGCTGCTCACGGTCTTCGGGCTGCTCGTCGTCACGGCGACGCCCGTCAACGCCATCCCGCAGCGCCTGCGGCTGCTCGGCATCAAGCTCGGCGTGATCCAGCCCCACCCCGAGGCCGACCCGTACCTCGACGACGACGAACGCTACGAGGAGCAGTGGCGCGAGGCGCTGCCCGCGCGCCCCGCGCGGCGGCGCGCCGCCGCCCCGGACGCGTACGCCGCCGAGCACGCGGAGGAGGAGGCGCTCTCCCGGCGCCGCAGGCCGCGCAGGACTCCCGTGCAGCCGGAGCTGGGCCGGACCATGGACGCCGTGGACGTGGCGGCCGCCGCGGCCGCCGATCTGGACGGCGCCGTCCTGCACGGCATGCCGCCCTCGCCGCTGGTCGCCGATCTGACGCAGGGCGTATCGGGGGAGCAGCCGGAGCGCGAGGAGCAGGCGGAGCGCGCGCGTACGGCCCCTGTGCCGCCCGCGCGCGCCACGGACGCCCCCGTGCCCGGGAAGCTCAGGAAGAAGCCGGAGGCGCCCGCTGAGGGCGTCGTACCGGACCTCACGAAGTCCCCGCCGGAGGCGCCGCGCGAACTGCCGGCGCGTGCCGAGCAGCTCCAGCTCGCCGGCGACATCACGTACGCGCTGCCCTCGCTCGACCTCCTGGAGCGCGGTGGCCCGGGCAAGACCCGCAGCGCGGCCAATGACGCGGTCGTGGCCTCGCTGACGAACGTGTTCACGGAGTTCAAGGTCGACGCGGTCGTCACCGGCTTCACGCGCGGCCCGACGGTCACGCGCTACGAGATCGAGCTCGGCCCCGCCGTGAAGGTCGAGAAGATCACGGCGCTGGCCAAGAACATCGCGTACGCGGTCGCCTCCCCCGACGTGCGGATCATCTCGCCGATCCCCGGCAAGTCCGCGGTCGGCATCGAGATCCCGAACACCGACCGCGAGATGGTCAACGTCGGCGACGTGCTGCGCCTCGCGGACGCCGCCGAGGACGACCACCCGATGCTGGTCGCGCTCGGCAAGGACGTCGAGGGCGGCTACGTCATGGCCAACATGGCGAAGATGCCGCACATCCTGGTCGCCGGTGCCACGGGTTCCGGCAAGTCGTCGTGCATCAACTGCCTGATCACTTCGATCATGATAAGAGCGACGCCAGAGGACGTGCGGATGGTCCTCGTGGACCCCAAGCGCGTGGAGCTCACCGCGTACGAGGGCATCCCGCACCTGATCACGCCGATCATCACCAACCCGAAGAAGGCCGCCGAGGCCCTCCAGTGGGTCGTACGCGAGATGGATCTGCGCTACGACGACCTGGCCGCCTTCGGCTACCGGCACATCGACGACTTCAACCAGGCCGTCCGCGAGGGCAAGCTCAAGACGCCCGAGGGCAGTGAGCGGGAGTTGCAGCCCTACCCCTACCTGCTGGTGATCGTCGACGAGCTCGCCGACCTGATGATGGTCGCGCCGCGCGACGTCGAGGACTCCATCGTGCGCATCACGCAGCTCGCGCGCGCGGCCGGCATCCACCTGGTGCTCGCCACGCAGCGGCCCTCCGTGGACGTCGTGACCGGTCTGATCAAGGCGAACGTCCCGTCGCGGCTCGCCTTCGCGACCTCCTCCCTCGCGGACAGCCGCGTCATCCTCGACCAGCCGGGCGCGGAGAAGCTCATCGGGAAGGGCGACGGCCTCTTCCTGCCGATGGGGGCGAACAAGCCCACCCGCATGCAGGGCGCCTTCGTCACCGAGGACGAGATCCACGCGGTGGTCCAGCACTGCAAGGACCAGATGGCGCCCGTCTTCCGCGACGACGTCACCGTCGGCACCAAGCAGAAGAAGGAGATCGACGAGGACATCGGCGATGACCTCGATCTGCTGTGCCAGGCCGCCGAGCTGGTCGTATCCACCCAATTCGGTTCCACGTCGATGCTCCAGCGCAAGCTGCGCGTCGGCTTCGCCAAGGCCGGGCGGCTGATGGACCTCATGGAGTCGCGCAGCATCGTGGGCCCGAGCGAGGGCTCCAAGGCACGTGACGTTCTGGTGAAACCCGATGAGCTGGACGGAGTGCTCGCCGTCATCCGAGGGGAGGCGCAGCCCTGAGGAAGCGGGGCCGCCCGGCCCTGAGCGAGCCGGCTGACCGGCCCCGGAGGAATTCGGGAGGCAACCGTTTCTTCCCGGCGTACGTCAAGTTGAGGGAGAGGACGGTGTGACATCGGGGCAGCACGGTGTGCCGCCAACAGGACGGCCGTCC
The DNA here is from genome assembly GCF_016905445.1 of Streptomyces sp. G44. GTDB lineage: Bacteria > Actinomycetota > Actinomycetes > Streptomycetales > Streptomycetaceae > Streptomyces. Next base: position 24,785 of record NZ_JAFEXF010000084.1, on the reverse strand, counting down.
CTTCTGATGGCGTACAAAGTCCGTCCGTCCGGTTGCCCGATCCTTTCTGCACCCCCCTAAACTGAACCTCCGGCAGGTGGCTACACGCTCGAAAGGCGCCCCCGTGTCCATCGGCAACTTCCCTGAAGACGACCGACCTTCAGACGACCGCCTCGACCGACTCACCGGCCCGGCAGACGACAGCCCGGCAGGTGACCACCAGGCCGACGACCAGCCCTCGATCGGCCACGCGCTGCGGCAGGCCCGCCTCGACGCGGGCCTCACCGTGGACGAGATCAGTACGTCCACCCGGGTGCGCATCCCCATCGTGCACGCCATCGAGCAGGACGACTTCTCCCGCTGCGGCGGCGACGTGTACGCCCGCGGCCACATCAGGACCCTGGCCCGCGCCGTCCACCTCGACCCGGCCCCGCTCGTCGCGCAGTACGACGCGGCGCACGGCGGCCACCCGCCCGCGCCCACGTCGGCGGCGCCGCTCTTCGAGGCCGAACGCATCCGCTCCGATCCGCGCCGGCCGAACTGGACCGCCGCCATGGTCGCCGCGATCGTCGCGGTGATCGCCTTCGTCGGGTTCACCGCGTTCAACGGCGGTGACGACGACACCGGCTCGAAGCCGGTCGCCGAGGGCGCGGCCCCCGCCCCGACCAAGGCCGCCGACAAGCCCAAGCCGAACAAGCCCGCCGACCCCAAGCCCGACCCCTCGGACAGCGCCATCGCCGGCGTGCCGCGCGACAAGGTCACGGTCAAGGTGGACGCCGCCGACGGCCGCAGCTGGATCTCGGCCAAGGACCACAGCGGCCGCACCCTCTTCGACGGCGTCCTGGAGCAGGGCCAGGCCAAGACGTTCCAGGACGAGCAGAAGATCGACCTCATCCTGGGCGACGCGGGCGCGATCAACCTCTACGTGAACGGCAAGCCGGTCGAGAACGAATTCGAGCCCGGCCAGGTCGAGCGTCTGTCCTACACGAAGGGCGACCCGGAGGTCGGCTGACCGGCGCCCTTCGGGCCGCTGACCAGCGGCGCGGCGCGGAGGGCGGTGACGTCCGGGTGACGTCCCGGCGGCCGCGGACCGACCGCCGGGTAACCCTGGCGGCGGGGGCCGAGGCGTGGACGAAGTAGTCTTGAGACCATGCCCGAACGCCGCACCGTCGCCCTTGTCACTCTTGGCTGCGCCCGTAACGAGGTGGACTCGGAGGAGCTCGCAGGCCGCTTGGAGGCGGACGGCTGGCAGCTCGTCGAGGACGCCGAGGACGCGGATGTCGCCGTCGTCAACACCTGCGGCTTCGTCGAGGCCGCCAAGAAGGACTCCGTCGACGCCCTCCTCGAAGCCAATGACCTCAAGGGGCACGGCAAGACCCAGGCCGTCGTCGCGGTCGGCTGCATGGCCGAGCGGTACGGCAAGGAACTGGCCGACGCGCTCCCCGAGGCCGACGGCGTGCTCGGGTTCGACGACTACTCCGACATCTCCAACCGGCTCCAGACCATCCTGAGCGGCGGCAGCGTCGAGGCGCACACCCCGCGTGACCGGCGTAAACTCCTGCCGATCAGCCCCGCGGAGCGCCAGGACGCCGGGGCCGGGGTCGCCCTGCCCGGGCACGCCCCCGTGGAGGCCCCCGAAGACCTGCCCGAGGGTGTCGCGCCCGCGTCGGGGCCGCGCGCCCCGCTGCGCCGCCGCCTCGGCAGCAACCCCGTCGCCTCGGTGAAGCTGGCCTCCGGCTGCGACCGGCGCTGCTCGTTCTGCGCCATCCCGTCCTTCCGCGGCTCCTTCATCTCGCGCCGCCCCTCCGACGTCCTCGGCGAGACCCGCTGGCTCGCCGAGCAGGGCGTCAAGGAGGTCATGCTCGTCTCCGAGAACAACACCTCGTACGGCAAGGATCTCGGCGACATCCGGCTCCTGGAGACGCTGCTCCCCGAGCTGGCCGCCGTCGACGGGATCGAGCGCATCCGGGTCAGCTACCTCCAGCCCGCCGAGATGCGGCCCGGCCTCATCGACGTCCTCACCTCCACGGAGAAGGTCGCGCCCTACTTCGACCTGTCCTTCCAGCACTCCGCGCCCGGCGTGCTGCGCGCGATGCGGCGCTTCGGCGACACCGACCGCTTCCTGGAGCTCCTGGACACCATCCGGTCCAAGGCGCCGCAGGCCGGTGTCCGCTCCAACTTCATCGTCGGCTTCCCCGGCGAGACCGAGGGCGACGTCGCGGAGCTGGAGCGGTTCCTGACCGGTGCGCGCCTGGACGCCATCGGAGTCTTCGGATACTCCGACGAGGACGGCACCGAAGCGGCGACGTACGACGGGAAGCTCGACCAGGACGTCGTCGACGAGCGGCTCGCGCACATCGCGCGGCTCGCCGAGGACCTCACCTCGCAGCGGGCGGAGGAGCGGCTCGGCGAGAGCGTCGAGGTCCTCGTGGAGTCCCTCGACGAGGAGGAAGGACCGCTCGGCCGGGCCGCGCACCAGGCCCCGGAGACGGACGGCCAGATCCGCCTGACGGGCCCGGGCGCCTCCGAGGGCCTCCAGGTCGGCCGTATGGTCATGGCAAAGGTCGTCGGCACGGAGGGCGTGGACTTGGTGGCTGAATGTCCAGAGGAGGCCGGCAGATGACCGGAGTCCCGGCATCCGCGGCAGGCGGTTCCGGAGCGCACGGCGCTCCGGGCGCCAAGCCGGTGCGTGGCGGGAAGCTGGGTGCCGTGGCTGTCGATCAGGCCAGCCTGTGGAACGTGGCCAACCTGTTGACCATGCTCCGGCTGCTGCTCGTGCCGGGCTTCGTCATGCTGCTGCTCGGCAACGGCGGATATGACCCGGCCTGGCGTTCCTTCGCCTGGGCCGCCTTCGCCGTCGCCATGATCACCGACCTCTTCGACGGACATCTGGCCCGCACATACAACCTGGTCACGGACTTCGGAAAGATCGCCGACCCCATCGCCGACAAGGCGATCATGGGTGCCGCGCTCATCTGTCTGTCGTGGCTCGGCGACGTGCCCTGGTGGGTCACCGGGGTGATTCTGGGGCGCGAGCTCGGCATTACGCTGCTGCGGTTCTGGGTGATCCGTTATGGAGTCATTCCGGCCAGTCGTGGCGGCAAGCTGAAGACGCTCGCACAGGGCACGGCGGTCGGCATGTACGTTCTCGCCCTGACGGGGCCGCTCGCGACACTGCGGTTCTGGATGATGGCGGTCGCCGTCGTACTGACGGTGGTGACCGGGCTCGACTATGTGAAGCAGGCCGTGGTGCTGCGCAGGCAGGGCATGGCCGAGGAGCGTGCGGCGGCAGCGGAGTCCGCCCGGGAGGCGGCGAAGTGACATCCCCCGGACTCTCGGCCGTCGCGGTGTCGGCGAGCAGACTGCTGCGGCTTTTGGCCGCACGCGGCGAGACGCTGGCCGTCGCCGAGTCGCTCACGGGGGGCCTGGTGGCCGCGGAGCTCACGGCGGCACCCGGTGCCTCGATGGTCTTCCGGGGGTCCGTCACGGCGTACGCCACCGATGTGAAGCGGGACGTGCTCGGCGTCGAGGGCACTCTGCTGGACGAGCGCGGCGCCGTGGATCCCGAGGTGGCCCGGCAGATGGCGATCGGCGTACGCAAGGCGCTCGGCGCCGACTGGGGCATCGCGACGACCGGTGTCGCGGGGCCCACGTCCCAGGACGGCAAGCCCGTCGGGACCGTCTTCGTGGCGGTCGCGGGGCCCGGCACAGATCGCATGGTCAGCACGCGGGGTTACGCCGATGGCGGAGCCGAGGGGAAAGTCGCCGCCCTGCGGTTGAACGGTGACCGCTCGGAAATCCGTATGGAGAGCGTACGGAGCGTGCTGACGCTGCTGCTCAAGCAGCTCGCGGACGAACCTGCCGGGAACGGCCGGGCACAGGATACGGAAGAGAACGGGGGGAATTGATGTTTGCAGCCCTGAGTGAACACGACATCGCTCCCCGCACGGCCGCCGCGCGAGGCGGTACGGTGGGGCGTGAAGGATGCGGCTACGCGGTCCGAGGAGGGAGCCACCGATGATTCTGCTCCGTCGCCTGCTGGGTGACGTGCTGCGTCGGCAGCGCCAGCGCCAGGGCCGTACTCTGCGCGAAGTCTCCTCGTCCGCCCGAGTCTCGCTCGGCTATCTCTCCGAGGTGGAGCGGGGGCAGAAGGAGGCTTCCTCCGAGCTGCTTTCCGCGATCTGCGACGCGCTTGACGTACGGATGTCCGAGCTGATGCGTGAAGTGAGCGACGAACTGTCGCTCGCGGAGCTGGCTGAGTCGGCAACAGTCACGGAACCGGTGCGCGCGCCGGTTCGCCCGATGCTCAACTCCGTCTCCGTGGCCGGTGTGCCACCGGAACGGGTGACGATCAAGGCGCCCGCCGAAGCGGTGGATGTCGTCGCGGCGTGATGGCGTCGGTGCCGGACGTGCCGGCACCGTTGGTGTGCGGTGTGCCGAGCTGTGCTGCGTGTCGAGCTGACGTTTTTGTCGGCGGCTGAGCGCGTGCGTGCCGGCTGAGCGCCCAAGCGTGTGAAGGTCCCGACCGGGTAGCGGTCGGGACCTTTCGCGTTTTCTGAAGGGACGGACGTCCCGTGTAGAAGCTCCGGAGCGGGACAGAAGACCACTTGATAGATCGCTTAATCGGGTGGAAAGCCGCTAATCAGCCATATCGGCCCACTTGTGCCATGGTTGATGAGGGTTTCTCTCGTTCGTCGATGAGTTGGAGGACACAGATGTACGTCGCCAAGAGCCCGCTGTCCGACGCGGATCAGAAGACGGTCGCGGAGGCGCTGCAGGGCGCGCTGGTCGACCTGGTCGACCTGTCGCTGGTGGCCAAGCAGGTCCACTGGAATGTCATCGGACCGCGTTTCCGCTCCGTACATCTCCAGCTGGACGAGGTCGTCGACACCGCCAGGCAGCACTCCGACACGGTGGCGGAGCGCGCCTCCACGCTCGGTGTCTCGCCCGACGGGCGCGCGGCGACCGTGGCACAGAGCAGTGGTATCGGCAAGACGCCCGAAGGCTGGATCAAGGACGGGGACGCCATCGGGGTGCTCGTGGACGCGCTGGGCGCGGTGATCACGCGCTTCCGTGAGCGGATCGACGCGACCGGTGAGGCCGACCCGGTCAGCCAGGACATCTTCATCGGGATCACCGCCGACCTCGAGAAGCACCACTGGATGTTCCAGGCCGAGAACGGCTGACGGAGTGCGTGGACCGGGGGGTGATTCCGGCGTGGGCGTGCCGGTGGGCACCGCGGTGGCGCCGCGGTGGGCGCGCCCGGGGGCGCCGCGGTGCTGTCAGCGCCGTTGGTACGCCCTCGGATGCGCCTTCCGCGCCCTCCGCGCCCTCCCCTGGGCCGAACCGGGGGTCTAGCGTCGATCTCGCGTCGGCGGGAGGTGACAGCCGTGATAGCCGAGATAGCCGGGAGCGGGAAAGCCGCTGCGTGGCGGGTGGTGCGGTGGGTGCCTCTCGTCGTGGCCGGCGCGGTGTGGTGGTGGGGTGTACTGCGGCTCGCTCTCGCACCCGACGCGGGGGCGGTGGAGGGGGCTGTCGCGGCGGGAGGGTGGGGGTTGAGTCTGCTGCCTGTGCACTGTGTGCCCAAAGGGCAGGCGCGGGCGCAGGGGCGTGTGCGTGGGCGGTCGGCTTCGACTGCCGGGGTGGCATCGGCTTCCGGAGTGGCTTCGCCTTCCGGGGTGGCTTCGGCTTCCGGGGTGGCTTCGGCGGAGGCGGTCTCAGCGGGGGCGGGGGTTGCCGGGGCGTGGCGGCGCCCTACCAAGGCATGGCGACGCCGCCGTTCGGGCGGATGATCTGGCCCGTCGTGAAGGACGAGGCGTCGGATGCCAGATGCAGTACGGCGTGCGCGACGTCGTCCGGTTCGCCGACGCGGCCAAGGGGCGACATGCGCACCATGATTTCCTCGGTGTGCGCTTGGGCCCGGGTGTCGTGCCGCTCGGTCATCGGAGTGCGGATCCAGCCCGGCGCCACGGCGTTGACCCGGACGCCGTGCGGGCCGACTTCCGTCGCCAGAGTCTTGGTGAGCTGCACGACAGCCGCCTTTGACGCCCCGTAGCAGAGAAGGCCGGGGCCGCCGGTGTCCACGGCTCCCGAGGCCATGGTGACGATACTGCCGCCCGTGCCCGCCTCGATCATGGCGCGGGCCGCGGCCTGGCACGCGTAGAGGACGCCCTTGAAGTTGATGTCCAGGACACGGTCGAGGTCTTCCCCACGGGTCTCCAGGACGGGGCTGCTGTGCATGACTCCGGCGATGGCGGCCATGATGTCGAGGCGGCCGGGGGTGGCGGCCGTTTTCCCCGCGGCTTGTGCGACGGCTCGGTCGGTCTGTTCTTTGTCGGCGACGTCCAGCACGTGGGCGTGGGCCTCGCCGCCGGCCGCCTTGATGAGCGCCGCGGTCTCATCGAGTCTCTCGGCGTCGCGGTCGGCGCAGTGAACCGTCGCGCCCGCCTCGGCGAGCAGCAGAGCCGACGCGCGGCCGATGCCGCTGGCGGCACCGGTGACGAATGCGGTGCGTCCGGTGAGGTCGTACGCCGTGACGGCCATGACGGGACCGTACGGCGGAGCTGACGGGGCGTCAACTGCCGGGGCATGCTCAGGGGGTTGGGCCCCGCTGGCAGGTGGGGCACCAGTAGGTGGGACGGCTGCGGGAGCCGTCGCCTTGCTCCGCCACACGGATCGAGGTGCCGCAGCGCAGGCAGGGGCGGCGCGCGCGGCCGTACGTGTACAGGCGCTGGCCGTCGCGGGGGCGGCCGGTGGTGGTCCGGGAGGGCCGGTCGCGGTTGGCCTCCAGGAGCTTCTTGGCGAGGCCGGGCACGCGGGCGGCCGTCTCCTCGGGGAGTTCGCCCACGGGAACCCAGGGGGTGATGCCGAGGAGGAAGCAGAGCTCGCTCTTGTAGACATTGCCGATGCCCGCGAGGTTGCGCTGGTCCAGCAGGGCTTCGCCGAGGGCGCGGCCGGGTGTCGCGAGGAGGTTGCGCAGGGCGAGATCGGGGTCCCAGTCCGGGCCGAGGAGGTCGGGGCCCAGATGGCCCACGGCCTTGTCCTCGTCGGCGGTGCGGAGCAGGTCCAGGACGGGCAGGCGGTAGCCGACCGCGGTGCGCTCGGCGGTGCCGAGGATCGCCCTGATCTGGTGCCCCGGGCCGCCGCGCCAGGGCTCGCCGGGGGCGTAGATCCGCCAGGCACCGTCCATGCGCAGGTGCGAGTGGAGGGTGAGGCCGCCCTCGACGCGGGTCAGCAGGTGCTTTCCGCGCGCGGTCACATCGAGAACGGTGCGGCCGGTGAGGTCGACCGTCGCGAGCTTGGGGACGCGGAGGTCGGAGCGCGTGAGGGCATGCCCGGCGAGGGCGGTGTGCAGCCGCCGGGCTGCCTGGTGGACGGTATCGCCTTCGGGCATGGGTCCAGGGTGGCATGGCGGAATCTATGCCCGCAGCCGCAGGCCCCGTGGAGTGGCATGGAAGCCGGCTGCCTCCAGGAGGGGCCCGAAGGGGGAGGTCAGGGCCGCAGCGCCGTTGACCCGCTCCACCGTGACCGTGCCGAGCGAGCCCGCTCGGGCGGCGGCGGCCAGGGCCTCGGCGGCGGCGTGCAGGCGGGGATCCCCGGAGGCCGGGTCCTCCGGGGAGGCGGGCCAGGCCAGGAGCGTCTTGCCGCCGCGCTCCATGTAGAGCGTCAGTTCGCCGTCGACCAGGACGACCAGGGAGCCCGCCTTGCGGCCGGGCTTGTGGCCGGCGCCGGTCGGCGGCTCGGGCCAGGGCAGCGCGGCGCCGTACGCATTGGCGGGGTCGGCGGCGGCGAGGACGACGGCGGCCTGGGCGTCGGAGGGGCGGCTGCCGTCCGTACGCTCCCGGGTGTTCGCCGTGGCGCGCAGGCGGTCGACCGCGCCGTCCATCGCGAACTGGGCCGCGCCGAGCCCCTCCACGACGTAACCCCGCCGGGCCTGACCGCTGTCCTCGAAGGCGGACAGGACACGGTATGTCGCCGAGAAGCCGCCTTCCACGCCTTCGGCCGCCACCGCGCCGCGGGTGACCACGCCATGCCGGTCCAGGAGAGTGCGGGCCAGGGCGTGGGCGCGCAGGGTCGGGTCGGGCTCGCGCTCCGGGAGCAGCGACCAGCGGCCCGCGACGGTCGGGGGGCCGGTACGCGAGGCGGTGCGGGCGGCGGCGGTCAAGGAACCGTACCGTCCGCGCGGGATGCCCCGTCTGGCGCGGTGAGCCGTGGAACCCGCGGTGCGCCCGGAGCCGAGGAGCGAACGCATCGGGGTGAGGGTGTCGTTCGTGAGCCGCCCCGACCACGCCAGGTCCCAGAGCGCGTCGGCCAGTTGCGGATCCGAGGCCTCCGGGTGCGTGGTCGCGCGGACCTGGTCGGCGATCTGGCGGAAGAAGAGGCCATACCCCCCGGAGAGGGTGTCCAGGACGGACTGGTGCAGGGCGGTGAGCTCCAAGGGGTGCGGTGGCGGCAGGAGCAGCGGCGCCGTGTCGGCCAGGTAGAGGGAGACCCACCCGTCCTTGCCGGGCAGGGAGCCGGCGCCCGCCCAGACCACCTCGCCGGCCGCGGTGAGTTCGTCGAGCATGGCGGGGGTGTACCCGGCGACACGCGAGGGCAGGACCAGCTTCTCGAGGGCGGACGCCGGGACGGTCGCACCCTGCAACTGCTCGACGGCGCGCACCAGACCGTCGATGCCTCGCAGCCCGTGCCCGCTCAGGTGCTGCCACTGCGGCAGGAACTGGGCGAGCGCCGACGGCGGTACGGGCTCCAGCTCGTGCCGCAGCGCAGCCAGGGAGCGGCGGCGCAGGCGGCGCAGGACCGCGGCGTCACACCACTCCTGGCCGATGCCCGCGGGATGGAACTCTCCTTGTACGACGCGGCCGTTCGCCGCGAGGCGTTGCAGCGCGCCCTCCGTGACCGCGGTGCCGAGACCGAAGCGGGCGGCGGCGGTGGCGGACGTGAACGGGCCGTGGGTGCGGGCGAAGCGGGCCAGGAGGTCGCCGAGGGGGTCCTTGACCGGCTCGGTGAACGCTTCGGGGACCCCCACCGGCAGGGCCGTGCCGAGGGCGTCCCGCAGGCGGCCCGCGTCCTCGATCGCCGCCCAGTGGTCCGCCCCGGCGATCCGGACCCGGATGGCGCGGCGCGCGGACGCCAGCTCGGCGGCCCACCCGGGCTCGGCGCCACGCTCGGCCAGCTCGGCCTCGGTGAGCGGCCCGAGAAGGCGCAGCAGGTCGGCGACGCCTTCGGAGTCCTTGACCCGGCGGTCCTCCGTGCGCCACTGGAGCTCCTGCTCCAGCTCGGCCAGGACGTCCGCGTCGAGCAGCTCGCGCAGCTCCGCCTGGCCGAGGAGCTCCGCGAGGAGATGGGAATCCAGGGAGAGGGCCGCCGCACGCCGCTCGGCCAGGGGGGAGTCGCCCTCGTACAGGAACTGCGCCACGTACCCGAACAGGAGGGAGCGGGCGAAGGGGGAGGGCTCGGGGGTGGTGACCTCGACGAGGCGGACGCTGCGGGACTCGATGTCGCCCATCAGTTCCGTGAGGCCCGGTACGTCGAAGACGTCCTGGAGGCACTCCCTGACGGCCTCCAGGACGATCGGGAACGATCCGTACTCGCTCGCCACTTCGAGCAGTTGGGCGGCGCGCTGACGCTGCTGCCACAGAGGGGTGCGCTTGCCGGGGCTGCGGCGCGGCAGCAGCAGGGCTCGGGCGGCGCATTCCCGGAAGCGGGAGGCGAACAGGGCCGAGCCGCCCACCTGGTCGGTGACGATCTGATTGACCTCGCCCTTGTCGAAGGCGACGTCACCTGCCCCGATGGGCGCCTTCTCCGCGTCGTACTCCACGGGGGGCGCGGCCGGGTCCTGGTCGAGGAAATCCAGGCCCATCAGGTCGGCGTCCGGCAGGCGGAGCACAATGCCGTCGTCGGCGTGCATCACCTGGGCGTCCATGCCGTACCGCTCGGTCAGGCGGGCGCCCAGGGCGAGGGCCCACGGGGCGTGCACCTGAGCGCCGAAGGGGGAGTGCACGACGACGCGCCAGTCGCCCAGCTCGTCACGGAACCGCTCGACCACGATCGTGCGGTCGTCCGGGATGTGCCCGCAGGCCTCGCGCTGCTCCGCGAGGTACGAGAGGACGTTGTCGGCGGCCCAGGAGTCGAGGCCCGCGGCGAGCAGGCGCACGCGCGCGTCCTCCCGCGAGAGCGCGCCGACCTCCCTGAGGAACGCGCCGAGCGCCCGGCCCAGTTCGAGCGGACGGCCCAGCTGGTCGCCCTTCCAGAAGGGCAGCCGGCCCGGGACACCGGGGGCGGGGGAGACCAGGACCCGGTCGCGGGTGATGTCCTCGATGCGCCAGGAGCTGGTGCCGAGCGTGAAGACGTCACCGATCCGGGACTCGTACACCATCTCCTCGTCGAGCTCTCCGACGCGGCCGCCGCCCTTCTTCGGGTCGGCGCCCGCGAGGAAGACCCCGAAGAGGCCGCGGTCGGGGATCGTGCCTCCGGAGGTCACCGCGAGGCGCTGCGCGCCGGGTCGCCCCGTGACCGTGCCCGCCACGCGGTCCCAGACCACGCGGGGCCGCAGCTCCGCGAAGGCGTCGGAGGGGTAGCGGCCCGCGAGCATGTCGAGCACCGCCGTGAAGGCGGATTCCGGGAGCGAGGCGAAGGAAGCGGCCCGGCGGACCACCGTCAGGAGGTCGTCGACCTGCCAGGTGTCGAGCGCGACCATCGCCACCAGCTGCTGCGCCAGCACGTCCAGGGGGTTGGCCGGGACGCGCAGCGACTCGATGGAGCCGGTGCGCATCCGCTCCGTCACGACGGCCGCCTGGACCAGGTCGCCCCGGTATTTGGGGAAGACGACTCCGGTGGAGACCGCCCCCACCTGGTGGCCGGCGCGCCCCACGCGCTGGAGTCCGGAGGCGACGGACGGCGGCGACTCGACCTGCACGACCAGGTCGACCGCGCCCATGTCGATGCCCAGCTCCAGGCTGGACGTGGCGACGACGGCCGGCAGCCTGCCCGCCTTCAGGTCCTCCTCGACCTGGGCGCGCTGCTCCTTGGAGACCGAGCCGTGGTGGGCGCGGGCCAGGACCGGCGGGGCACCCTTGGCGGCACCCGACTCGGCCATCAGCTCCGCCGGGGAGTGGTCCTCGGGGAGGGCCTCACCGGTCGCCCGTTCGTACGCGATTTCGTTGAGGCGGTTGCACAGGCGCTCGGCCAGGCGGCGGGAGTTGGCGAAGACGATCGTCGAGCGGTGCGCCTGGACGAGGTCGGTGATCCGTTCCTCGACGTGCGGCCAGATCGAGGGACGCTCCGCCGCCGGGCCCGCGCCGTCCCCGGCGTCGGCGACCGGGGACCCGCCCAACTCGCCCAGGTCCTCGACCGGCACGACCACCGAAAGGTCGAACTCCTTGCCGGACGGCGGCTGGACGATCTCCACCTTGCGCTTCGGCGAGAGATAGCGCGCCACTTCGTCCACCGGTCGCACCGTCGCCGACAGGCCGATGCGGCGCGCGGGCTTCGGCAGCAGTTCGTCCAGCCGCTCCAGGGACAGGGCGAGATGTGCGCCCCGCTTGGTGCCCGCGACGGCGTGCACCTCGTCGAGGATCACCGTCTCGATGCCGGTGAGCGCGTCCCGGGTGGCCGAGGTGAGCATCAGGAAGAGCGACTCGGGGGTGGTGATCAGGATGTCCGGCGGCCGGGTCGCCAGGGCGCGGCGCTCGGCGGCGGGGGTGTCGCCCGAGCGGATGCCGACGCGCACCTCCGGCTCGGGCATGCCGAGGCGCACGGCCTCCTGGCGGATGCCGGTCAAAGGGCTGCGCAGATTGCGCTCCACGTCGACCGCGAGGGCCTTCAGCGGCGACACGTACAGCACCCGGCAGCGCTTCTTGGGGTCGGCCGGCGGCGGTGTGGAGGCCAGCTGGTCGAGCGCGGCGAGGAACGCGGCCAGCGTCTTGCCGGACCCCGTGGGCGCGACGACCAGCACGTCGGAGCCCTCGGAGATGGCCTGCCACGCCCCGGCCTGGGCGGAGGTGGGCGCGGAGAAAGCCCCCGTGAACCAACTACGGGTCGCGGGGGAGAATCCGTCGAGCGCGCTGGGGGCACCGGATGTGGAGCTGACCATGCCCCCATCGTGCACCCCACCACTGACAACGGCGCCGACCTGCGCAGAAGCGGTCGCGCGTCCGTCGCAGAATGGGTGCATGGCGGCTTCGGCGGAGCAGGCACGGCACTGGCGGTACGCCGACCTGCCCGGCGTCGATCTGCTGCGGGCCCGCTACATCCGCAGGACGTTCGTGCGGCACACCCACGAGCACTACGTGATCGCGGCGATCGCCGAGGGGGTGGACGTCTTCCACCACACCGGCGCCGACCGGTACGCGGGGCCGGGGTCCCTCGCCCTGATCAACCCCGACACCCCGCACACCGGCCGCGCCGGCGTGCCCGAGGGCTGGCGGTACGGCGCGGTCTACCCGGCGCCGGAGGTGGTCGCCGCCATCGCGGCGGAGACGACGACCCTGCGCGGCTCGCCCGGCTTCATCCGCCCGGTGCTCGATGATCCGTACGCCGTGCAGCTCGTGCACCGGGTGCTGCGCGCTGCGGAAGAGGGCAACGCGCTGGCCGCCGACACACTGCTGCGGGTGGCGGTGACCCGGCTGCTGCGGCTCAACGGCGGGTCTCTGCCGCAGCGCACCGTGCGCACGGCGGGCACGAGGATCGCGGCACGCGCGCGTGCCGTCCTGAAGGAGAGCCTTGTGGAGCCGCCGGGTCTTGAGCGGCTGGCCACCGACCTCGGCGCCAGTCCGTTCGCTCTTCTCCGCGCCTTCCGTGACGCGTATGGCATGCCTCCGCACGCGTGGCTCACCGACGCGCGGGTGCGCCGGGCCCGCCACCTCCTCGACGCGGGCACGGCACCCGCGGAGGCGGCCGTCGCCGTGGGGTTCACCGATCAGTCGCACCTCAACCGGCACTTCACCCGGATCGTGGGGGTGCCGCCGGGGGCGTACCAGCGCGAGCGCAAGAACGTACAAGACCTGGCCGCGGCCGTGCTCGTAACGTCCGGCGCGTGTCAGAACAGACGAATCCCACGCGCACGGCGGGCATAGGCGCACCGGACGGCAGACGCGGGAGCGGTGTGCCCCCGAAGGAAAGTGGCGGGCCCCTGGAGGCGGGAGGCCCGCCTTCGGAGGTGGGAGGCGCGCCCTCGGAGGTGGGAGGCGCGCCCTCGGAGGTGGGAGGCGCGCCCTCGGAGGAGCACGGCGAGTCCCTGGAGAAACCCGACGCCGCCGTCGTCCGCGACGCGCTCGGCGTCGGGGTCGCCGTCGGGCTTTCCGGTTTCGCCTTCGGAGTGACCTCGGCGGGCAGCGGCCTGACCGTGCTCCAGACCTGTGCGCTCAGCCTGCTGGTGTTCACCGGGGCGTCACAGTTCGCCCTGGTCGGTGCGCTCGCGGGCGGCGGCAATCCGTTCACGGCTGCCGCGGGCGCCTTCTTCCTCGGGGTGCGCAACGCGTTCTACGGGCTGCGCCTCTCGCAACTGCTCGCCCTCCCGCGCGCGGTACGGCCGTTCGCCGCGCACTGGGTCATCGACGAAACCACGGCCGTCTCCCTCGCCCAGCCCACGCGGCGCGGCGCCCGCATCGGCTTCACGGTCACCGGGCTCAGCCTCTACACCCTGTGGAACCTCTCCACGCTGCTCGGCGCGCTCGGTGCCGAGGCCGTCGGCGACACCGACGCGTGGGGCCTCGACGCGGCCGGACCCGCGGTCTTCCTGGCGCTGCTCGCGCCGATGCTGCGGACGGCCAAGGAGCGTGCCGTCGCGGGTGTCGCGGTCCTGCCCGGGCTCGGTCTGCTGCCGGTGCTGCCCGCGGGCGTGCCCGTTCTGGTGGCCGCCGGCGCCGTGCCGTTCGTTCTCTACGCGCAAGGCATGAAGGCTCGTCGCGACGAGCGGAGGGAGGACCGTTGAACATCTGGATCGCGATCGGTGCGACCGCCGTCGGCTGCTACCTCGTCAAGCTGGCGGGGCTCCTGGTGCCCGGGGGCGTGCTGGAGCGACCGGGTGTGCGGCGCGCGGCAGCCCTGCTCCCCGTGGCCCTGCTGGCGGCGCTCACGGCCCAGCAGGCCTTCGCCGACGGGCGGGTGCTCGTCCTGGACGCGAGGGCGGCAGGGCTCGGCGCAGCGACCGTGGCGCTGCTGCTGCGCGCGCCGTTCCTCGTCGTCATCACGGCGGCCATCGTCGTCACGGCGGGGCTGCGGGCGCTGACGGGGTGACCCAACAGGCGCAGCGCGACCCGCCGACCCCGTGGAGGCGCGGCCCACGCGGGAAGGCGTCGCCCGCGTCAGTCGATGGGCCGCCCGTACGCGCGGAGTGTGCGCAGCGCCTCGATGGTCACGATCGGGCGCGCCTCCAGGGCCGTGCCCGGCGCCCACTGCCGCCACCGGACCGGCCAGCCCCCGTCCTCCCGCTGCTCCCGCGCCAGGAAATCCAGGGAGCGCTCCATCTCCGCGTCGGTGAACCACGCGCGCGCGAGCGACTCGGGGACCTTCGCGAAGTCGTGCGGGAAGTGGTGCTCGCCCGGCGCGTACCCCGGCGACACCGGATACGCGTCCAGGCCGTCCGGATCCAGCGCGGCCAGGCGCTGCTCGCGCACCAGCCGGCCGAGGCGATCGGCGGCGGCCTGCGCGCGCGAACGGTCGGGCACGCCGTCGAGGAAGGCGATGGCCGCCTGGACTTCGTACGGATGTGACGTCCCCAGCGATTCGACGGCCGCCCAGCAGAAGTCCGTGGCCCGGAAGAGCCATGCGTGCCACACCTCGTTGCGGTGCAGCAGGCCCACCACGGGCCCGGTGGCGAGCAGCTCGCTGGGCGGGTCGTCCACGACCGGCACGAACGGCGCCGAAGGGTAGCCGCGCTGGCTGGGATGGATCGCGGGAAGGGCGCCCTGGGGTGTCGAGACCGACGTCAGATAGCGGCACACGCGCTCCACCCGCTGCCCGCCGCAGCGCCGGATCGAGTCCAGGACCCGCAGCGCGTGTCCGGCGTGCAGCGGCTGGCTCACGGGGCCGCGCAGGTCGGGTTCGAGCGCGTAGCCGTACCCGCCGTCCCGGGTCGCGTACGCGGCGAGGGCGGTCTCCACCGCCTCCGCGGCCTGTTCGCGGCCCGCACCGACGGCCTTCGTGGGGAAGTGGTACGCGAACCGCCGCTGCTCCAGGACGCGCGCGGTGAGCCAGACGAAGTGCTCGGCGCGCGCGACCGGCGAAGGCGTCGCGTCGGGGAAGGACACGGGGGCGGGGAAGGACACTGGGGCGGGGAGGGGCACTGGGTCGGGGGATGCTCCGGTTTCGGCCATATCCCGACCGTAGGGCGGAAAGCGGTACCGACAAGCCCCCTGAGCCCGGCTGCACTCTCAGGGGCGCGATACTGAAGGCATGCGGTTGACGGTTTTCTGGCAGCGGATGGCGGCTCACTTCGGAGCGGGGTACGCCGACTCGTTCGCGCGCGATCACGTGATGTCGGAGCTGGGCGGCCGCACGGTCAACGAAGCGCTGGACGCGGGCTGGGACGCCAAGGACGTCTGGCGCGCGGTCTGCACGGCCATGGACGTACCGGCCGAAAAGCGCTGACTTCAGGGCGGCCGATCCGCCCCGGGGGCCTCTCCGCGCGCGTGGGCGGTCCCAAGACGCGGGGGCGGCGGCCGTTTGCCGGTGGCGTGGGCGAGACTGGGCCCGTGGCATCCACAGACGAGACCGCGCAGGTCACCCAGGACATCGCTCCGCCCGGCACGACGCAGCCCCCGCGGCCCCCCGCCGAGGCCGATGCGGGGAACGGCGCCCGCATGCCGCGCTGGCTGCCACGCGCCATGGTGCTCGCCCTCGCGCTCATCGCCTGCTTCCAGCTCGGCAGTTGGGCCTTCCACCAGCTGACAGGGCTGCTGATCAACGTCCTGATCGCGTTCTTCCTGGCGCTCGCGGTCGAGCCGGCGGTGAGCTGGATGGCGGCGCGCGGGCTGCGCAGGGGCTTCGCCACGTTCATCGTCTTCATGGGCGTCCTGATCGCCGGCGCGGGCTTCGTCACGCTGATGGGATCGATGCTCGCCGGCCAGATCGTGGACATGGTCGAGGACTTCCCCGACTATCTCGACAAGGTCATCAGCTGGATCAACCAGACGTTCCACACGGACCTCTCCCGCGTCGAGGTGCAGGACAGCCTGGTCCACTCCGACTGGCTCCAGAAGTACGTGCAGAACAGCGCCAGCGGCGTCCTGGACGTCTCCGCGCAGGTCCTCGGAGGTCTCTTCCAGCTCCTGACGATCATGCTGTTCTCGTTCTACTTCGCGGCCGACGGGCCCCGGCTGCGGCGCGCGCTGTGCTCCGTGCTGCCGCCCGCCAGGCAGGCAGAGGTGCTGCGTGCCTGGGAGATCGCGGTCGACAAGACCGGCGGCTACCTCTACTCGCGCGGCCTGATGGCGCTGATCTCCGGCATCGCCCACTACATCCTGCTCCAGACGCTCGACGTGCCTTACGCGCCCGTGCTCGCCGTGTGGGTGGGGCTCGTCTCCCAGTTCATCCCCACCATCGGCACGTACCTGGCGGGCGCCCTGCCGATGCTGATCGCCTTCACGGTCGACCCCTGGTACGCGCTCTGGGTGCTGATCTTCGTCGTGATCTATCAGCAGTTCGAGAACTACATGCTTCAGCCGAAGCTCACCGCCAAGAGCGTGGACATCCACCCCGCGGTCGCCTTCGGCTCCGTCATCGCGGGAACGGCGCTCCTCGGAGCGGTCGGCGCGCTCATCGCCATCCCCGCCGTCGCGACCCTCCAGGCCTTCCTGGGGGCGTACGTGAAGCGGTACGACGTCACCGACGACCCCCGGGTGCACGGTCACCGGCGCCGGGTCGGACCGACCCTGCTCGCACGCGTGCGGCGCGCTTTGCGCGGGCCGAACGAACCGGGGGCTGCGGCGGAGTCCGAGACGCGGCCGAAGCCGGACGGGCGCTCCTAGGGCCCGCACTCCTCGCGGGTCGGCAGCCGGCGGCCGAAGGGGGCGGAGGGCGGGCCTCCGACGCGGTGTGCCGCGCTTGACACTAAAATCGAACATCCATTCTCATGGGGTGTCCGGCGGCCATTTTCCGGGGGCGTGCGGGGGGAGCCCCCGGGCCGCTCCGGAGGATTTCGGAGCGCGATGGCCTTGAGTTATCCACAGGCTGGACGGGCGTCGGGGCGGATTGTCAGTGGCAGGCGTTAGCGTCTTTGACGTGAAGCGATCGACTCAAGCAAATCGGGTGGAACCCATGGCAGGAACCGACCGCGAGAAGGCGCTCGACGCCGCGCTCGCACAGATTGAACGGCAGTTCGGCAAGGGCGCAGTGATGCGCATGGGCGAGCGGCCGAATGAGCCCATCGAGGTCATCCCCACCGGGTCGACCGCGCTCGACGTAGCCCTCGGCGTCGGCGGCATCCCCCGCGGCCGAGTGGTGGAGGTGTACGGACCGGAGTCCTCCGGCAAGACGACCCTCACGTTGCACGCCGTGGCCAACGCCCAGCGGGCGGGCGGCGCGGTGGCCTTCGTGGACGCCGAGCACGCCCTCGACCCCGAGTACGCGAAGAAGCTCGGCGTCGACATCGACAACCTCATCCTGTCCCAGCCGGACAACGGCGAGCAGGCCCTCGAGATCGTCGACATGCTGGTCCGCTCCGGCGCCCTCGACCTCATCGTCATCGACTCCGTCGCCGCCCTGGTGCCGCGCGCGGAGATCGAGGGCGAGATGGGCGACTCGCACGTGGGTCTCCAGGCCCGCCTGATGAGCCAGGCGCTCCGGAAGATCACCAGCGCGCTCAACCAGTCCAAGACCACGGCGATCTTCATCAACCAGCTCCGCGAGAAGATCGGCGTCATGTTCGGCTCCCCGGAGACCACCACCGGTGGTCGGGCGCTGAAGTTCTACGCCTCGGTGCGCATGGACATCCGCCGCATCGAGACCCTGAAGGACGGCACGGACGCGGTGGGCAACCGCACCCGCGTCAAGGTCGTCAAGAACAAGGTCGCGCCGCCCTTCAAGCAGGCCGAGTTCGACATCCTCTACGGCCAGGGCATCAGCCGCGAGGGCGGCCTGATCGACATGGGCGTCGAGCACGGCTTCGTCCGCAAGTCCGGTGCCTGGTACACGTACGAGGGCGACCAGCTCGGCCAGGGCAAGGAGAACGCCCGCAACTTCCTGAAGGACAACCCCGACCTCGCCAACGAGATCGAGAGGAAGATCAAGGAGAAGCTGGGTGTCGGCGTGAAGCCCGAGGCTCCCGTCGCCGAGCCGAGCGCGGACGCGGCGGGCGCGGCTCCGGCCGGGGACGCCGCCAAGACGGTGCCCGCGCCGGCCGTCAAGGCCACCAAGTCCAAGGCCGCGGCGGCCAAGAGCTAGTCCGTGACTCGACGAACGGACTGGGCGGACCACACCACCCCCGAAAGCCGCCGCCGCGCCGCGGGGCGGGGCCTCGGGAGCGGTGTGGATCAGTACGGCGCCGCCCCGGACGACAGCTGCGGCGTCCAGGGCATCCAGGACGGTGGCGAGGCCGGTTCGCGCGCCGGTGACGGGCCGGGCTCCCGGGACGGTGACGGTCACCGGGAGGGCGGCACCGGTCGCGGTAGCGGGCGTCGCCGACGGCGTGGCGGCTTCGGCGACCACCGGGACGGCGACCCCCCTTACTCGTCGAGGGCCGAGGAGGGGGAGCCGTCGACGGGGGATCCGGCTGAGCGGGCGCGGGCGATCTGTCTGCGCCTGCTCACCGGCACCCCGCGCACGCGCAAGCAGCTCGCCGACGCGCTGCGCAAGCGGGAGATCCCCGACGAGGTGGCGGAGGAGGTTCTCTCCCGCTTCGAAGAGGTCGGGTTGATCAACGACAGCGCTTTCGCGGACGCCTGGGTGGAGTCCCGCCACCACGGCCGGGGCCTGGCCCGGCGCGCGCTCGCCCGCGAGCTGCGCACCAAGGGCGTGGAGTCCACGCTGATCGACGAGGCCGTGGGGCAGCTCGACGCGGAACAGGAGGAGGCGACCGCGCGGGAGCTGGTCGCCCGCAAGCTCCGCTCCACGCGCGGCCTCGACCGCGACAAGCGGCTGCGCCGCCTCGCGGGCATGCTCGCCCGCAAGGGGTACGGGGAGGGCATGGCGCTCAGGGTGGTCCGGCAGGCCCTGGAGGAAGAGGGCGAGGACGCCGCGGACTTGGGGTACGAGGCGTTCTGAGGGTGCCGCCCCCACGGGGGTGGGGCGGCACCTGAGCGATGCGCGTACCCCAACTCGCGCTCCGCGGGGTGGGGTTAACCCCCCTGCGGAGACGCCGGGCAACCGCAGTGCACAGGAACATGTGCACAGACGACTGTGTACGTATGGCACAGGAACCCGGCGCGACCGGCGCGGCCCCACCGCACGCTTCCGCCTCCGGCGCGGCTTCGGCTCCCGGAGTGCCGCCTTCCGGCGCGGCCCCCGCCCCGGCTCCGGTTCCAGGTCCGCCCCCGACTGCATCACGACCCCCAGAAGAACTCACCGGCCTCGGCGTACTGAAAGCCCTCGCGCAGCCGCGCCGTCAGCAGATGCTGCTGCACCTCACCGTGCACGGCCCGGCCACCTCGGCGACGCTCGCCAGGGCGCTCGGCCTCAACACCGGGGCGACCAGCTACCACCTGCGCGAACTCGCCCGTTACGGCTTCGTCGAGGAAGCGCCGCGCTCAGGACGCGTACGCGAGCGCTGGTGGCGCGCCGTCCCCGGCGACCGGCGCTTTCCGCCGCGCAGCCGCCAGAGCCCCGAGACGCGACTCGTCATGGATGAGCTCAACCACCTCGCGTACGCGGCCGACCTCGACCTCTTCGAGCAGGCGCAGCGGGAGAGGGATGCCGAACCGGGGGAGTGGGGCGATGCCTTCCCGTCTTCGCGCGGCACGATCCGGCTGACCGTGGACGAGCTCCGCGAGTTCTTCGAGGAGTACATCGCGCTGCTCAATCGCTACAAGCGACCGGACGCCGACACCCCCGCCGAGGCCCGCACCGTGCTCACCCGCTTTCTGGCCTTCCCCGCCCCGGCCCCCGCCGACAACCGAAAAGAGACCGAGCCCTCATGATGCTGCGCTACGCACTCCAGACGGTCAGGGACCGCAAGGGCGGCTTCCTGGGAGCCTTCCTCGCGCTGCTCTGTGCCGCCGCGCTCATCACGGCCTGCGGCACGCTCCTGGAGACCGGCCTGCGCGGCGCCGTCAGGACCGAGCGTTACGCCGCCGCGCCCGTGATCGTCTCCGCCGACCAGAACGTCCACCGGACCACGGTCAAGCACAAGAAGGGCAAGACCAAGGTCAAGCACAAGGCGAAACCGATCGCCGAGCGGGCCTGGCTGTCGGTTGACACCATCGGGGACAGGCTCAACAAGGCTCAGGGCGTCGGCGAGGTCGTGCCCGAACTGACTTTCCTCGCCCAGCCGTTGACGCCCGCCGCCGCGACCGACCCGGACAGACCCGCGTACGGACATGCTTGGCGGTCCGCCGCCCTCACGCCGTTCCGTATCGTCGACGGCCGCGCACCGCGCGCGGCAGGCGACCTCGTCATCGACCGCGATCTGGCCGACCGCGCCGAACTGGCGCCCGGCGACCGGCTCACCGTCCAGTCGACGCAGAGCCCGCGCACCTACCGCGTCACCGGCATCGCCGCCCCCGGCATCACCGGTCCCGTGAGCGGCGCTCCCGAGCGCGGCGCCCTCGCCCACCAGACCTCGCTCTTCTTCTCCTCCGCAGAGGCCGAGCGGCTCGCGGCGCACCCCGGAAAGGTCAGCGCCTTCGGCGTCGTACCGGACCGGAACACCGGCGTCGCCGACCTCAAGCGTTCCGTCGAACGCGCCCTGGACGGCACGACAGCGCAGGTCAGCGTGGGTGACGACCGAGGTCCCGTGGAGTTTCTCGACGCCGCGGCTGCCCGCGTCAAGCTCGTCAGCATGGGTGGCGCGATGGGCGGTACCTCTCTTCTCGTCGCGATCCTCGTCGTGGTCGGCACCTTCGCCCTCTCCGTCCAGCAGCGCCACCGCGAACTCGCCCTGCTCCGTGCCGTCGCCGCGACACCCCGGCAGATCCGCAAGCTCCTCGGACGCGAGGCCCTGCTCGTCGGGGCTGCCGCGGGCGTCATCGGCGCGCTCGTCGGCATTCCGCTCGGCGGATGGCTGCACGGCCGCTTCGTGGATTCGGGCGCCGTCCCCGGCACGCTGGAACGTGCCGTCAGCGTCTTCCCGCCCGTCGCCGCCGTCCTCGTGACCATGCTCGGAGCCTGGGCCGCTGCCCGTATCGCCGGGCGCAGGATCGTCCGGATCCGCCCGGCCGAGGCCCTCGCCGAGGCACGGGCCGAGCCGACCAGGCCCGCCTGGGGCCGCGTCGTCGCCGGTCTCGTCCTGTTCGTCGGCGGTGCCGTGCTCGTCGCCGTGCTGAGCGTGCTGCACACCGAGGCCGCTTCGACTCCCGTGACCTTCCTTGCCGTCGTGGTCTTCGCCTGCGCCATCGCGTTCCTCGGCCCATTCGCCGTGCGGGCGGCGGCCGCGCTGCTGCGCGGTCCGCTCCGGCTGACCGGACCGGCCGGCAAGCTCGCCCACGCCAACCTGCGCGGAAACGCGGCCCGCATGGCCGCCGCCGTCACCCCCCTCGCCCTTCTCACCGGCATGACCTGCACCGTCCTCTTCGTCCAACCGACACTCGGCGACGCGGCCCGTGCGCAGGTCCGCGACGGCATCCGCGCGAACTGGGTGCTCGCCGCGCAGGGGCCGGGCGTCCCGGCGCAGGCCGCCCGGGAACTGCGTACGTCCGAAGGCGTCGAGGCGGCCACCGAGGTCGTCCGCACCACCGTGCGGGTAGGGCTCGACAAATACCCGGCGCAGGGCGTCACACCGCAAGGACTCGCCCACACCTGGGACCCCGACGTCGTCGCCGGAACCCTGAAGGGCTTCGGCGCGAGCAGCGTCGCCGTCAGCGAACTGGCGGCCGAGCAGCTCGGTCTCGGTCCCGGCAGCACGCTTGCGCTCACACTCGGAGACGGCACGAAGGCGGAGCTCACCGTCCGTGCCGTGTACGCCCGCGGGCTCGGGTTCGGCGATCTGACCATGGCGCACGACCTGGTCGCCCGCCACGTCGACAACCCGCTCGCCGCCACGGTCCTCGTCAAGAGCGACCGTACACAGGAACAACTCGCCGCCGCCGTGGAGAAGTTCCCGGGCATCCAGGTGATCTCCCCGGCCGCCGCCGACGGACTCCAAGCCGAGCGCCTACAGGCCCAGGCCGAGGTGAACCACCTCGCCATGGGCCTCGTCCTGGCCTTCACGGCCATCGCGGTCGTCAACACCCTCGCGATGTCCGTTTCCGAGCGCATGCGCGAATTCGCGATGCTCCGGCTCGCGGGCGCCACACGCCGCCAGGTACTGCGGATGCTGCGCGCCGAGGCTCTGTCGGTGCTCCTCATCGGCACCGCGCTCGGCAGTGGGGTGGCGCTCGCCGTGCTGAGTGCGTTCAGCGTGGGCATGACGGGCAGCGCGGTACCGACGGTCACCCCACTGGTGTACGTCTCCGTGGTCGCCGTCGCAGGGCTGCTCGCCCTGGTGGCGACCGCGCTCCCCGGCCGCGCCGCCCTCAGGCCCCTCCCGGTCACGGTGGCGACGGCCAAGGAGTAGGGCGGCGAAGAGCCCCGCGGCCGGCCGCGCGGTCACACCGTGACCGGGAGCCCTGCCGCCTTCCACGCCTGGAAGCCTCCGACGAGGTCGGTGGCGTGACGCAGACCCAACTGCCGTAGAGACGCGGCCGCGAGACTCGACGCGTAGCCCTCGTTGCAGATCACCACGACACGCAGTCCGTGGTCCGTGGCCTGCGGAGCGCGATGGCTGCCCTGGGGGTCGAGACGCCACTCCAGTTCGTTGCGTTCGACGACCAGGGCCCCGGGGATCAGGCCGTCGCGCTCCCGCAGTGCCGCGTACCGGATGTCGACCAGCAGGCCGCCGGCCTGGGCGATGTCGTACGCCTCCCGTGGGTCCACCCGGTCGAGGTCACGCCGTACGCGCTCCAGCAACTCGTCGATGCCGATCGGCTGTTCGCTCACTGCCAGTCCTCCGGGCGTTCCACGGCCTCCAGGCGGAGCACCTCGCCGGTGCGGCTGTAGCGGCGGATCCGGGGGAGGGGCGGGTAGTAGGCGTGTACGGAGACGGCGTGTTCGGTGGCCGACTCGTTCAGTACCTCGTGCACGTGGTTACGGCCGAAGGCGCGGCCCTCACCGGCCCTCAACTCGCGGTCGCGGTCGACGCCTTCGGAGAGCTCCAGGGTCTTCCAGCCGTCGGTGGGCAGGCGCACGGCGAGGGAGTGCTCCTTGAGGGTGCCCGCAGCGGTGAGGAAGGCACCGACCGACTCCGCGTGGTCGTGCCAGCCGGTTCCGGTCCCCGGCGGCCAGCCGATCAGCCAGGCCTCGCTGCCACCCGGCCCCTCCAGGCGCACCCAGGTGCGGCCCTCGGGGTCGAGCGGCAGGGAGGCGATGAGCTCGGGGTCGGCCGCGCTGCGGCGGACGAAGTCGAGGAGCTCGGCGGCGGTCGGAGCGGCGGGGCGTCCGGGCGCGGGCTCGGTGGACACAGGGGTGGAGACGGGGGTGGAGACAGGGGTGACGCCAGGGGAGGGAACAGACATGAGTACCGTCCTGAAGGTTCGCGGAAGAGCGCACGAGCAGGCCGAAAGGCAGCGCTCAGCGCGGGGAGAAAAGATGCGAATTCAGCAGGACGGGTGACACACGCAGCCTGCGTAGCGGACGAGGTCCATGTGGACCCTCCGCCACAGGCGCACATCGGTGTCGGTCACGATCCGGAGTAGACCATGGAGGCATGGGGCGGTCAACCCGTGCTCAGGATGCGGTCGTCGGGGGGCGCAAGGGGCGTGCGGTTCGGGGGTTAGCGAGGCAGGTGAAGCGGGGGGCAAGAGGCAGGTGGTCCGGAGAGGTGCGAGGGGGGCGCGCGTGGGCCGGTGCCTCCCCTGGAGCGGGGCGCGCTCAGGCCGGTGCCTCCTTTGGAGGGCGGCACGTTCGGATCGGTGCCTCCCTTGGAAGGGGGGCACGCTCGGGCCGGCGCCGCGCGGCTTCGCCTGATGGCAGGAGGAGTCTGCGAACCGGGTTGCCAGGGCAGGCCCGTCCGGTCGCCGGTCGCCGGTCGCCGGTCGTCGCTCGCCGCTCGGGCTTGGGCTCGTGGCTTGGCCTCGTGCTCCCGCCTGGCCCTGCGCCTGGCCCCCGTGCTCTGGCTCCCGACTCGCCTGGCCCGGCCCCGTGCCTGGTGGCTTCGCGCCCGGCCTGGCCTTGTGCTCGGCCCGGCCCGATTCGCCTGGCCTTGTGCTCGGCCCGGCCCGATTCGCCTGGCCTCGCGCTCGACCTCGTGCTCCGCCTTGGGCTCGTGGCCTGGCCTCGTGCTCCCGCCTGGCCCTGCGCCTGGCCCCCGTGCTCTGGCCCCCGACTCGCCTGGCCCGGCCCGGCCCGGCCCCGTGCCTGGTGGCTTCGCGCCCGGCCCCGCTCCTGGCCCAGCCTCGCGCCCTGACCTCGCGCCTGCGCAGGGTTTCGCGGCCGGTCAGGCCTCGCGCCCGGCCCGGCCTCGTGCTTCCGCCCGGCCCTGCGCCTGGCCCCCGTGCTCTGGCCCCCGACTCGCCTGGCCCGGCCCGGCCCCGAGCCTGGTGGCTTCGCGCCCGACCCGCTCCTGGCCCAGCCTCGCGCCCTGACCTCGCGCCTGCGCATGGTTTCGCGGCCGGCCAGGCCCCGCGCCCGGCCTGACCCCGTGCTTGGCCCGGCCCACGCCCGACCCAGCCCCGTAC
>NZ_JAFEXF010000083.1 GCF_016905445.1 Streptomyces sp. G44 | reverse complement strand
GTGCCGGAGGGCGCCGCCTCGGGCGTCGCGGCAGCGGTGCGGCAGGTGCGGGCCGCGACGGCGGTAGTGCTCGCGCTCGGCGCCGCGGCGGTGCTGATGCCCGGTCAGGAGCAGGGGGGCGCGGGGCGGGTGCCGGTCGCCGTCTGGTTCGGGCTGCCGCTGCTCCTGTGCGTGGCCTGCCTGGTGATCGCCCGCGTCGAGGTCCATCCGTACACGCGGTGGGCGTCCCCCGCCGGACAGCGGCTGCTGGGCGCGCTGTCCACCCGGGACGACCACCTCACGGCGGTGGCCGTGCGCGGGGTCCGGGCCGTCTCCGATCCCGACCTGCGGGCGGCCCTCTCCGCCCGACGGCGCCCGGGGGCCGCGCAAGGGGGGCATTGAGCCGACACCGGCGCTCGGTGCTTTACTTCGCCGATAATCACACGAATCATCCCTTTTGTTCGAACGTCCTCTGGTTCGGACGTCATCCGGAGCGCATCAACTGGAGCGCCCGGCCGGACAGAAGAGGTGGAGAACCGCGATGAGAGCAGCAGCCGCCCGCTACGGAACCGCCGGATCCCTGGTCCTGACCGCCCTCGTCGCCGCCCCCGCGCACGGCGCCGCCGCCCCGCCCGCCCCGGAGCTCCTCGGCACCGCCGTCGCCGCGCGGCACGCCGAGGTCGCCGGCATCCGCTGGGGCACCTGTGCCAAGGCCGAGGGCCTGCCCTCGTCCCTGAAGTGCGGCACGGTCTCCGTACCGCTGGACTACGCCCGCCCGTACGGCGAGCAGATCCGACTGACCGTCAGCCGCGCCAAGGCGACGGGCAAGTACGCGAAGCGGGCCGTCGCACGGCAGGGGGCCCTCGTCTTCAACCCCGGCGGCCCCGGCGCCTCCGGCATGTACTTCCCGCTGATGGGTCTCATGCCCGAGTGGAAGCGCCTCGGGGCGGCGTACGACCTCGTCGGGTACGCGCCGCGCGGTGTCGGCCGCTCGGCGCCGCTGTCCTGCCAGGACCCGAAGGAGTTCGCCAAGGCGCCCACGCAGTCGCAGAGCCACCCCGACCCCTCGTACAAGCGTGAGCGCATCGCGCAGGCGAAGGCGTACGCGCGCGGGTGCGCCGAACGCAACCCGGGGCTGCGGCACTACACGACGCTGAACAACGCCCGCGACCTCGACGTGCTGCGGGCCGCACTCGGCGAGAAGAAGCTGACGTTCATGGGCGCCTCGTACGGCACCTACTTCGGGGCCGTGTACGCGACGCTCTTCCCGGCGCACGTGCGCCGCATGGTGTTCGACTCGGCGGTCAACCCCGCGCCCTCGCAGATCTGGTACCACAACAACCTCGACCAGTCGGCGGCCTTCGAACGGCGCTGGGCCGACTTCCGCGCCTGGGTCGCCAGGCACCACAGGACGTACCGCCTGGGAGCGACGGCCGACGAGGTGCTGCACCACTACGAGAAGGTGCGCGCCGAGCTGGCCCACAAGCCCGCCGGCGGCAAGGTCGGCCCGGGGCAGCTCCAGGCGGCCTACCTGATGGCCGGGTACTACGACGACTTCTGGCCGGCGCGCGCCGAGGCGCTCTCCGCGTATCTGAAGGGCGACGCGAGGCCGCTGATCCAGCAGGCCGCGCCCGAGCCGCGGGCGGCGGCCGAGGAGGAGAACGGCAACGCCGTCTACACGGCCGTCGAGTGCAACGACGCGCCGTGGCCGACGGACTTCGCCACCTGGGACCGCGACAACGCGGCCCTGGCCCGGGTCGCGCCCTTCGAGACGTGGGACAACGTGTGGATGAACCTGCCGTGCGCCTACTGGTCCGAGCCCCGGCAGCAGCCGGTCGACGTGCGCGCGTCGGCGGACGAACTGGCCCCCACGCTGATCCTGGCCGCCGAACGCGACGCGGCGACCCCGTACGACGGCGCGCTGGAGCTGCACCGCAGGCTGGCCGGTTCGGTCCTGGTCACCGAGCGGGACGCGGGCACGCACGGCATCGGCGGCGGCCCCAACCGCTGTGTCAACGGGCACCTGGAGGCGTACCTCCTGGAGGGCCGCCTCCCGGCGCGCCGCGCCGCGTGCGCGCCGCACAAGGAGCCGCAGCCGCGCTCCGGCACGCGGGCGATGCCGCGTCCCAGGGCCCTCTGAGACAGGGGCCCGGGGAGGGGTGACAGGGGGTTACGCGAGACCCGCCACCAGCTCCGCCACGGACTTGCGGCGGCCGGTGTAGAACGGCACCTCTTCGCGGACGTGCATACGGGCCTCGGAGGCGCGCAGGTGACGCATGAGGTCGACGATGCGGTACAGCTCGTCGGCCTCGAAGGCCAGCAGCCACTCGTAGTCGCCGAGGGAGAACGAGGCGACGGTGTTGGCGCGCACGTCGGGGTAGCCGCGGGCCATCTTGCCGTGGTCGGCGAGCATGCGGCGGCGGTCCTCGTCGGGCAGCAGGTACCAGTCGTAGGAGCGCACGAAGGGGTAGACCGAGACATAGTCGCGGGGCGTCTCGTCGGCCAGGAAGGCCGGGATGTGCGACTTGTTGAACTCCGCGGGGCGGTGCAGCGCCATGTTCGACCAGACCGGCTCCAGGGCGCGGCCCAGCTTCGTGCGGCGGAAGAGGTTGTAGGCCTCCTGGAGCTCGTCGGAGGTCTCGGCGTGCCACCAGATCATGACGTCGGCGTCGGCGCGCAGGCCGGAGACGTCGTAGGTGCCGCGGACCGTGACGTCCTTGGCGGCGAGCTGGTCGAACAGCTCCTGGACCTCGTCGGCATAGCCGCTGCGGTCCTCGGGGAGCACGTCACGCAGCTTGAAGACCGACCACAGGGTGTAGCGGATGACCTCGTTGAGGTCCTTGGCCTTCTTGCCGGCGTTGGGGGTCTTGGCGGGGGCGTCGTCACTCATGGGGCTATTCTCCTCCGCCGCCGTGCAGGCTCTGCACCGGGTCGCGGGTGAGCTGCTCCACACCCGTGAAGTCCCCGGCCAGCCGGTCGACGGCCGCGTTGGCGCTCGCGATGCACGCGGGGATGCCGACGCCGTCGTACGCCGCTCCGCAGACCGCGAGGCCGGGCAGCGCGGCGACGTGGGCGCGGACGCGGGCCACGCGCGCGTGGTGGCCGACGGGGTACTGCGGGAGGCCGTCGTCCCAGCGGGTGACGCGGGAGGCGACGGGCGTGGCGCTCAGCCCGGTGGCCTCGCGCAGGTCGTGGCGGGAGATGCCGACGAGGTCGGCGTCGTCCCTTTCCAGGACCGTCACGTCGCCGTACCGCCCGACGGAGGTGCGCAGGACCAGCAGGTCCGGGCCCTGCCGGTCGATCCAGCCCCACTTGCGGCTCGCGAAGGTGGACGCCTTGATGGTGTGCCCGTCGACGGGCGGCACGAGGAAGCCGCTGCCTTCGGGGAGGTCCGCTTCGGCGCGCCTGTACGCGAGGGTGATCAGCGCCATGGAGGCGTACTCGACGGTGCGCAGCTCGGCCGCCGCGGCGGGCGACTCGGCGGCCAGGAGCTTCGCGGCGGCGGGCGCGGGCAGGGCGAGGACGACGGCGTCGGCCTCGTGGACACCGCTGTCGGTGACCACGCGCCAGCCGTCGCCGGTGCGGCGCAGCTCGGTGACGGGGGTGCCGGTCAGGACGCGTGCGCCACGCGCGCGTACCGAGGCGGCGACGGCGAGCGGCAGCTGTCCGATGCCGCCGTCGATGCCCATGAAGACGGGCCCGGCCTGCTGGTTGCGCGCGGCGCGCGCCTGGATGTCGCGGACGCCCTCGGTGAGGGAGGTGTGCGTGCGGGCGGCCTCGAAGAGCTGCGGGACGGCCGAGCGCATGGAGATGCGGTACGCGTCGCCCGCGTAGACCCCGCCGAGCAGGGGCTCCACGAGGCGGTCGACGACTTCGCGGCCGAGGCGGGCGGCGACGTACTCCCCCACGGCGATGTCGTCGCCGACCTCGGTGGGCGGCAGCTCGCGGTCCCGCTCGATACGGCGCAGCCCCTCTTCGGAGAGGACCCCGGCAAGCGCGGAGGCGTCACCCGGTACGCCCATGACGTGGCCCTTGGGCATGGGGCGCAGGGCGCCGCGCGTCCAGAGCGAGGCGGTGGCG
Organism: Streptomyces sp. G44; assembly: GCF_016905445.1. Lineage (GTDB taxonomy): Bacteria > Actinomycetota > Actinomycetes > Streptomycetales > Streptomycetaceae > Streptomyces. Next base: position 25,217 of record NZ_JAFEXF010000083.1, on the reverse strand, counting down.
GTGGCGGGCGGCTGGAGCCGGTCGGCGAGGCCCGCCTCGCGGGCGAGGGCGACGGCCTCCGGGCGGCGGGCGAGCATGGACTCGGCGCCTAGGTCGACGCCGACCCCGGCGATCTCCCCGGCGTGCAGCTTGCCGCCGAGCCGGTCGGAAGCCTCCAGGACGGTCACGCGGCTCGTCGGGGCGGTGGCCAGGAGCCGGTGTGCGGCGGCGAGGCCGGCGATCCCGCCGCCGATGACGACGGCGTGGCCGCTGCCCGTACGTGTGTCCGTTTCGCGCATGTCCCCACTCTCTCAGACCGCCGAGTCCCGACCGTGACCGCATCGGGACCGGTCGGCAACCACCGTTCGCGCCCCTCCCCGCGTCGTAGGGGCATCACCGGCCACATTTCTCGGGGGGTACGTCGATGCACACGTCCAGGCACCACCACCGCGGGTCCCGGCCGCGCACAGCGGTCCGGGCTCTCTCAGGGCTGTTTCTCGCCACCGTTCTCGCGCTCACGGGGTGCACGTCGGGCGGCGGTGACGGCGGAGGCGACGACAAGGCGGCGGGCGCGGGCGACCGGGCCGCCGCGCTGGAGGGGCCCAAGGACGCCGCCGGCGCGCAGGCGGGCAAGCCGGGCGGGCGGAAGCCCCCGAAGCCCACCGGTACGCACGTCATCCGCACCGCGACGCTCACCGTCCGCGTCAAGGACGTCCCCGAGGCGGTGGCCGATGCGCGGGCGGCGGCCGAGGACGCGGGCGGCATCGTGGGGAACGAGAGCACATCCCGCGACGACGAGGGCCGCGAGCGCTCCCGGGTCGTGCTGCGCGTCCCGCAGGACAAGTACGAGGACGTCCTGAAGTCCCTCGAAGGAACCGGCCGGCTGCTCGACCGCGAGGCCAAGGCGCAGGACGTCACCGACCAGGTCGTCGACGTCGAGAGCCGCGTCACGTCCCAGCGGGCGAGCGTGACGCGCGTGCGGGAGCTGATGGACAAGGCGACGAAGCTGAGTGATGTGGTGACGCTGGAAGGGGAGCTGAGCACCCGTCAGGCCGACCTGGAGTCGCTGCTCGCGCAGCGGGCCTCGCTGAAGGACCGCACGAACATGGCGACGATCACCCTGTCCCTCACGGAGAGCGCGCGCGAGACCGCCGAGGGGGGCGACGACACGACGTTCGGTGACGCGCTCACGGGCGGCTGGGACGCGTTCGTCACGGGCCTGCGCTGGATCGTCATCGCCCTGGCAGCAGTCCTGCCGTTCGCGGCAACCGCGGCACTGCTGCTCCTGCTGTGGCTGCGGTGGGCGCGTCGCAAGCAGGGCGACAACGCCCCCTGAGGGGCGCGGGGAACTGCGCGCTCCACAGCGTGTCCTAGCGTGTCCACATGAGCAGCACACAAGAGCGACTGGTGGTCATCGGAGGCGACGCGGCCGGCATGTCCGCGGCGTCGCAGGCACGCAGGCTCAAGGGCCCGGACGAACTGGAGATCGTCGCGTTCGAGCGCGGCGGCTTCACCTCGTACTCCGCCTGCGGCATCCCCTACTGGGTGGGCGGCGCCGTCGAGGACCGGGACGACCTGGTCGCGCGTACGCCCGAGGAGCACCGGGAGCGCGCGATCGACCTGCGGATGCGCACCGAGGTGCGGCGGATCGACGTGGCGGGCCGGCGCGTCCTCGCCCGCGACCTGGAGTCGGGCGAGGAGTACTGGACGGCGTACGACAAGCTCGTCATCGCCACCGGCGCCCGGCCGCTGCGCCCGTCACTGCCCGGCATCGACGCGCCCGGCGTGCACGGCGTGCAGACCCTCGGCGACGGGCAGGCCCTGATCGACACCCTGACCCGCACGGAGGGCCGCCGGGCGGTCGTCGTCGGGGCCGGGTACATCGGCGTGGAGATGGCGGAGGCGCTGATCCGGCGCGGCTATGAGGTGACGGTCGTCAACCGGAGCAAGGAACCGATGTCCACACTCGACCCGGACATGGGGCGCCTGGTGCACGAGGCGATGTCCGGGATGGGCATCGACATGGTGAACGACGCCGAGGTCACCAAGATCCTCACGGGTGAGGACGGCCGGGTCTCGGCGGTGGTGACGGAGGAGGCCGAGTACCCGGCGGACGTGGTGATCCTCGGCGTCGGGGTGCGCCCCGAGACTGAACTGGCGCGGGCGGCGGGGCTGCCGGTGGGCGAGTACGGCGGCCTGCTGACGGACCTGGCGATGCGGGTGCGCGGCCACGAGGACATCTGGGCGGGCGGGGACTGCGTGGAGGTCCTCGACCTGATGTCGGGGCGGGAGCGGCACATCGCGCTCGGCACGCACGCGAACAAGCACGGGCAGGTCATCGGCTCGAACGTGGGCGGGGGCTACGCGACGTTCCCCGGCGTCGTCGGCACGGCCGTCAGCAAGGTGTGCGACCTGGAGATCGCGCGGACGGGCCTGCGCGAGAGGGACGCGCTGGCGGCCGGGCTGCGGTTCGTGGCGGTGACCGTCGAGTCGACCAGCCGGGCCGGTTACTACCCGGGCGCGGCCCTGATGACGGTGAAGATGCTGGCCGAGCGGCGCACGGGCCGGCTCCTCGGCGTGCAGATCGTGGGGCGCGAGGGCGCGGGCAAGCGGGTCGACGTCGCGGCGGTCGCGCTGACGGCGGGGATGACGGTGGAGCAGATGACGGCGCTCGACCTCGGGTACGCGCCGCCGTTCTCCCCGGTGTGGGATCCGGTTCTGGTGGCGGCGCGGAAGGCGGCCGCGGCGGTGCGGGCGCACACGGACTGATACGACACCCTGTCCTCCGGCGCGCGAACGCGCTTGCCGCGCAGGTCAGTACGGGCGGGCGCGCGGGAAAGCGATGAGCCTGCGCGCCCGCCCCATTGGCTGATTCCAGACGGTTCGGGCCGCTGCCGTTTTCCGCCCCGCGGGAGCCCGCTCACGGCAGGCGCGTGCATCCGGCACGCACCCGCGGGTCGGGCGGGGGCACCCCCTCTGAGCGGCCACGGCGCCCCGGAGGCTCCGCTTCCGGGGTGCGTCGCACTCCCCCGCGCCGCCCCTCCCGTCCCCCTGAGGGCGCCCCGTCTCTTTTCCGCCAGCTTTCACAGAATCGGCACAGGACCCACAGGCGAGCCGCACCATGTGACGCGTCAGAGCGGGACGGACACGCACCGCGACGGGTGATCGCGAGGACGCCATGCGCATACTTCTCCTGGGCTCCACCGGCTACCTGGGCGGGCACGTCGCCGAGCGGCTGCGCGCGCTGCCGGGCGTACGGCTGCTGCGCGGGGGCCGCGCGCCCGACGACGACCACCGGATCGACCTCGCCGGCATCACCACCGACGCGCTCGCCGAACAGCTGTCCAAGGCCGCGCCGGACGCCGTGGTCAACTGCGCGGGCACGGTCTCCGGCACCACCCTGAACCTCGCCGAGGTCAACTCCCGGGGCCCGGCGGTCCTGTGCGAGGCCCTGCGGGCGGCGGCGCCGGACGCGCGCCTGGTGCACCTCGGATCGGCGGCCGAGTACGGCCCGCGAGGCGCCGGCGAGCGCACCCCGGAGGACACCCCCGCCCGCCCGGTCACTCCTTACGGCGCCACCAAGCTGGCCGGCACCCTCGCCGTCCTGGAGGCCCGGATCGACGCCCTGGTGCTGCGGGTCACCGAACCGGTGGGCCCCGGCGCGCCCCCGGCCGGGCTGCCGGGCCGCCTCACCGCCGAGCTGAGCCGGGCCGTCGCGCGCTCCCCGCACGGCACCCTGCGGGCGGGTGACCTCTCCGCGTACCGGGACTTCGTCGACGTACGCGACGTGGCACAGGCCGTGGCGCTCGCGCTGGCCCTGCCGGGGCGGCTGCCGCGCTTGCTCAACATCGGCAGCGGGCGGGCCGCTCCGGCGCGCGACCTGGCCCACGGCCTGGCGGACGCGGCGGGCTTCACCGGCGACATCGAGGAGACGCCCGGCGCGGCGGACCGGCCGACCGCGGTGCCCTGGCAGTGCTCGGACATCACGGCGGCGGAGTGGGAGCTCGGCTGGCGGCCGCGGTTCACCCTGCGGGAGTCGCTGGCCGCGCTCTGGGCCTCGGACGGCGCCCCGCTCCTCGCGCCCGCCACCGGGGACCCGGCGTGACCCCGCACGTCACCGGCCCCGGAGGCGTGCGGTGACGTACGGCCCCGCGCGCCCCTGTCCGGACGGACAGGGGCCCTTTCCGGACATTCTTCAGACAGCGGTACGCGTGTGGACGTACTCCACGAGCCGCGTCAGCGCCTCGGGGTCCGTGGTCGGCAGGACGCCGTGGCCGAGGTTGAAGATGTGGCCCTCCAGGCCGTCCGCCGCGGCCAGCACCTCGTCCGTCTTCGCCTCGACGGCCTCGCGCGTGGAGAAGAGGACGGCCGGGTCGAGGTTGCCCTGGAGCGCCTTGCCGGGGCCGACGCGGCGCGCCGCCTCGTCCATCGGCACGCGCCAGTCGACGCCGACGACGTCCGCGCCCGCCTCACCCATGGCACCGAGCAGCTCGCCCGTGCCGACGCCGAAGTGGATGCGGGGCACGCCGTACGGGGCGACCGCGTCGAAGACCTTCGCCGACGCGGGCAGGACCGAGCGCCGGTAGTCGGCGGGCGAGAGGGCGCCCACCCACGAGTCGAAGAGCTGCACGGCGCTGGCGCCCGCCTCGATCTGCACCTTCAGGAAGGCGGCGGTGATCTCCGCGAGCCGGTCGAGCAGGTCCGCCCAGAGCTGCGGGTCGCCGTACATGAGCGCCTTGGTGTGCTCGTGGTTGCGGCTCGGGCCGCCCTCCACGAGGTAACTCGCAAGGGTGAAAGGCGCGCCCGCGAAGCCGATGAGCGGGGTGGCGCCCAGCTCGCCCGTGAGCATCCCGATGGCCTCGGTGACGTAGTGGACGTCCTCCGGCGTGAGGTCCCGCAGCTGCGCGAGGTCGGCGCGCGAGCGGATGGGGTTCTCGACGACGGGGCCGATGCCGGGCTTGATGTCGAGGTCGACGCCGATCGCCTTCAGCGGGACGACGATGTCGCTGAAGTAGATCGCCGCGTCCACGTTGTGGCGGCGCACGGGCTGGAGCGTGATCTCGGTGACGAGATCGGGCCGCATGCAGGACTCCAGCATGGCGGTGCCCTCGCGGACCTTGCGGTACTCGGGCAGTGAGCGCCCCGCCTGCCGCATGAACCAGACCGGCGTGTGCGGTACGGCCTCGCGCCGGCACGCCTTCATGAAGGGGGAGTCGTACGTCGCTGCGTTCTGCCGGCCCGCGGGGCCCTGGCTGCTGTTGGCACTCACGCGGAAAGTCTCGCACGTTGACCGGGGACCCCCTCACGGGTGTCTCTCCCTGCGCGAAGGCGCCGTTCCCCTTAACCTTCCCCGCATGGCTGCGGCTCAGGGACAACGGTCGGACGGCGCTGGAGAGATGGACGGTTCGGAGGGGAAGGTGGCGGATTCGGCCCCGCGGGCCTTCCGCGCGGCGGTCGAGGCGCTGCGGGGGGCACGGCTGCGGCCGGAGATCGAGATCGACCCGACGCGTCCGCCGAAGCGGCTCGCGCCGTACGCGTACGCGCTGGAGGCGGCGGTCGTGGACGGCGAGGAGGACCTCGCGGACGGGCGGCTCGTCCTGCTCCACGAACCGGCGGGACACGACGCCTGGCAGGGCACGTTCCGGCTCGTCACGCTGGTGCGGGCGGAGCTGGAGCCGGAGATGGCGGCGGACCCGCTGCTGCCGGAGGTGTGCTGGTCGTGGCTGACCGGGGCGTTGCGCTCGCGCGGGCTCTCGGTGAGCGAGGCCAGCGGCACGGTGACGCGCGCGGGGTCCCACTACTTCGGGGGGCTCGCGGAACGGCCGCCCGCCTCCCAGATCGAGATCCGGGCGTCGTGGACGCCCCGGGAGGGGAGCGGCGGGATGCCGGACACCGGGGCGCACCTCGCCGCGTGGTGCGAGCTGCTCTGCCAGGTCGCCGGGCTGCCCCCGGTCGGGCCCGGGAACGGGTCCGGGGACGGCTCCGTCGTCTCCCTTCCGCAGCGGCGGGGACCGCTCGCCCCCTGAGACGGGAACCGGTCTCCTCGGCCCCGCGGCACACCGCCGCGGGGCCGTTTCGCGCGGGGATCCCGGACGGCTGCGCGCGGGTCGCCCGGACGGCTCCGGGCCACTTCGCGCGGTTCGCCCGGACGGCGGCTTGTTCGGGCCGGTTTCCGGATGATCGAGCGCCTGTCCGATTTGCCCTGATTGACTCTCATCAAATCGTGATCATTCCCTAAAGCCGGGCGGGTTTGGTGCCGAAGAGGTTTGTGACCTTGAAAGCACGGTTCGTCCCGGCTTCATCCCCGAGCCGGTCCCGTCCCGCCCCCACCAGGAGGCCTGGTGTCCGTTCTCCTCGAGCAGCCCGCAAGCCTGGTCGCCTACCGCCCGAACAAGCCGACCGCCATGGTCGTCGTGGCCGACCCCCGCGTCCGTTCCACCGTCACCCGCCACCTGTGGGCACTCGGTGTACGCGACGTCATCGAGGCCTCGTCCATCGCTGAGGCTCGTCCCCGCATCGGCAACCCCCGTGACATCTGCGTCGCAGACGTCCACCTCCCCGACGGCTCCGGCCTGACGCTCCTCTCCGAGACCCGTGCCGCGGGCTGGCCCAACGGCCTCGCCCTCTCCGCCGCCGACGACATCGGTGCCGTGCGCAACGCCCTCGCGGGCGGCGTCAAGGGCTACGTCGTCACCGGCACGCGTACGAACGTCGGACTCCCCACCCGCCCCGGCGCCGCCCCGATCGGTTCGGCCGCCGCCCGAATGCACCGCCGCCCGCCGGGCGCCCCGAGCCACCCCGGCGGCTACCGCGAGCTGTCCGGCCGTGAGGTCGAGGTGCTCCGGCTCGTCGCCGAAGGCCAGTCCAACAAGGCCATCGGCGTCTCCATGGGCCTGTCCGCGCTGACCGTGAAGAGCCACCTCGCCCGGATCGCGCGCAAGCTCGGCACGGGTGACAGGGCCGGGATGGTGGCGGTCGCGCTGCGCACCGGAATCATCCACTGACTGATTTACCACCCCCGCGCGCCCGTCGACGGAACGTTCCGTCGACGGGCGCCGTGCATACACAGATACCCTTGACAGGTGACCGACGCCCAAGAGACCGCAGCAGACAGCTCACTGCGCACCACCGGGGGCGCCCCTCCGGACGACGGCCTCGCTTCCGAAGGGCTGCCGACCCCCCTGCTCGAACCCCGTGACGGCATCCCGCCGGTGATCGCCGACGAGGAGTCCCTCGCCGCGATGATCGCCGAGTACGCCCGTGGCACCGGCCCCGTGGCCGTGGACGCCGAACGCGCGTCGGGCTACCGGTACGGCCAGCGCGCCTACCTCGTGCAGCTCCGCCGCGAGGGCGCGGGTTCCGCGCTCATCGACCCCGTCGCCTGCCCCGACCTCTCGGGCCTCGGCGCGGCCATCGGCGACGCCGAGTGGGTGCTGCACGCCGCCACCCAGGACCTGCCGTGCCTGCGCGAGATAGGCATGGTCCCCTCGCAGATCTTCGACACGGAGCTGGCGGGGCGGCTCGCCGGGTTCCCGCGCGTGGGGCTCGGCGCGATGGTCGAGGGCGTACTCGGCTTCGTGCTGGAGAAGGGGCACTCGGCCGTCGACTGGTCGACCCGGCCGCTGCCCGAGCCCTGGCTGCGGTACGCCGCGCTCGACGTCGAGCTCCTCGTCGACCTGCGCGACGCCCTGGAGAAGGAGCTGGACCGGCAGGGCAAGCTGGAGTGGGCCCGCGAGGAGTTCGACGCCATCGCCTCCGCGCCGCCCGCGCCGCCCCGCAAGGACCCCTGGCGCCGGACCTCCGGCATGCACAAGGTGCGCCGGCGCCGGCAGCTGGCGGTCGTACGGGAGCTGTGGACCGCGCGGGACCGCATCGCGCAGCGGCGCGACGTCTCGCCGGGCAAGGTGCTCAGCGACGGCGCGATCGTCGAGGCGGCGCTCGCCCTGCCGCCCAACGTGCACGCGCTCGCCGGGCTCCCCGGCTTCGGGCACCGCATGGGGCGCCGTCAGCTGGAGCAGTGGCAGGCCGCCGTGGACCGTGCCAAGGCGCTGCCGGACGCGGAGCTGCCGCAGCCGGGGCAGACGGTGAGCGGGCCGCCGCCGCCGCGGTCCTGGGCGGACCGGGACCCGGCCGCCGCGGCGCGGCTCTCCGCCGCGCGGGCGGCGGTGTCCGCGCTCGCCGAGCAGCTGAACATGCCGCAGGAGAACCTGATCACTCCGGACACCGTCCGGCGCGTGTGCTGGGAGCCGCCGGTCCAGGTGGACACGGACTCCGTGGCGTCGGCGCTGGCCGCGTATGGCGCGCGGCGGTGGCAGATCGAGCAGGTCACGCCGGCGCTGGTCGCTGCGCTGGCTTGACGGCGGGGTTCCCTGGCCGCCGCTTCGCGGCGACGCCTTCCCACCCACCCACCCGTCACCCCGCGTCGAGAGGTGGACGGGTAGGGGGGTGGTTCGGCGGCCACCTCTGGCACCGGGCGGGCGGTATCCGCCTGCGGACGAGGCGGACGGGTGGCGCGGGTTCCCGGTGCCTCGTGTGCGGCCCGGCTCCCTACGGCACCCGCTCACCGCACCCCGCGGACAAGTGTGACCTTCGCCTCCCGCAGGCCTCCCTTGGCCACATAGTTACCGACAAGTAGCATGGCCCCAGGAAGCGCGCCGCAGGCGTGGCGCAACCGCACCCTGGAGGAGAGCCATCGTGCCTCGTACCGTCAGGGACGTCGTCTTCGTGGACGGCGTCCGCACCCCGTTCGGCAAGGCGGGTCCGAAGGGCATCTACCACGAGACCCGTGCCGATGACCTCGTCGTGAAGGCCATCCGGGAGCTGCTGCGCCGCAACCCGGACCTCGACCCCGCCAAGATCGACGAGGTCGCCATCGCGGCGACCACGCAGATCGGCGACCAGGGTCTGACGATCGGCCGCACCGCCGGCATCCTCGCCGGGCTGCCGCAGTCCGTGCCCGGCTACTCCATCGACCGCATGTGCGCCGGCGCGCTCACCGCCGTGACCTCGGTCGCCGGCAGCGTGGCCTTCGGCGCGTACGACATCGCCGTGGCCGGTGGCGTCGAGCACATGGGCCGCCACCCCATGGGCGAGGGCGTCGACCCCAACCCCCGCTTCGTCAGCGAGAAGCTGGTCGACGAGTCCGCCCTGTTCATGGGCATGACCGCCGAGAACCTGCACGACCGCTACCCGAGCATCACCAAGCTGCGCGCCGACGAGTACGCGGTGCGCTCCCAGGAGAAGGCCGCCAAGGCGTACGCCGACGGCAAGATCCAGGCGGACCTCGTGCCGATCTCCGTACGCCGTACCAACGCGGAGGCCGGTGAGACCGGCTGGGGCCTGGCCACCGCCGACGAGCCGATGCGGCCGGGGACGACGCTGGAGAACCTGGCGAACCTGAAGACGCCGTTCCGCACGCACGGCCGCGTCACGGCCGGCAACGCCGCGGGTCTCAACGACGGCGCCACCGCCTCCCTCATCGCCTCCGAGGAGTTCGCGCGGGAGAACGGCCTGCCGGTCAAGATGCGCCTCGTCTCGTACGCCTTCGCGGGCGTCGAGCCGGAGGTCATGGGCTACGGCCCGATCCCGGCCACGGAGAAGGCGCTCGCCAAGGCCGGGCTCGGCATCTCCGACATCGGTCTCTTCGAGATCAACGAGGCCTTCGCCGTGCAGGTGCTCGCCTTCCTGGAGCACTACGGCATCGCCGACGACGACGCCCGCGTCAACCAGCACGGCGGCGCCATCGCGTTCGGCCACCCGCTCGCCTCCTCCGGCGTACGCCTGATGACGCAGCTGGCGCGGCAGTTCGAGGAGCAGCCCGAGGTGCGTTACGGCCTCACGACCATGTGCGTCGGCTTCGGCATGGGCGCGACGGTCATCTGGGAGAACCCGAACCACAAGGACGCCGGAGGCGACAAGTGAGCACCACGACCACCGAGCTTCTGAAGGGTGCGGCCGAGCTGTTCCCGGACGAGGTCGTCACGCAGGCGCACGTACGCCACCTCGACCTCCCCCAGGGTGCCGGGCGCTTCGCGCTCATCACGCTGGACAACGGCTTCGACCACACCAAGCCGACCACCTTCGGCCCGGCGTCGCTGGCGAACCTCAACGCCGCGATCGACCAGGTCGAGAAGGAGGCGTCCGAGGGCTCGATCGTCGGCGTCGGCATCACCGGCAAGCCGTTCATCTTCGCCGTCGGCGCCGACCTCAAGGGCGTGGAGCTGCTCAAGCACCACGAGGACGCGCTGGCCATCGGCAAGGGCGGCCACGAGGTCTTCAAGCGGCTCTCGGGCCTCGCCGTGCCGACCTTCGCGTACTACAACGGCGCCGCGATGGGCGGTGGCGTCGAGGTCGGCCTGCACTGCTCCTACCGCACCGTCTCCAAGGCGCTGCCCGCCTTCTCGCTGCCCGAGGTCTTCCTCGGCCTGGTGCCCGGCTGGGGCGGCTGCGCGCTGCTGCCGAACCTCATCGGCGCGGACCGCGCGGTCACGGTCATCATCGAGAACTCGCTCAACCAGAACCGGCAGCTCAAGGGCAAGCAGGTCTTCGAGCTGGGCATCGCCGACGCGATGTTCGAGGGCGCCGACTTCCTGGAGCAGTCGCTGATCTGGACGGCCTCCGTGCTCAACGGCTCGGTCGAGGTCGTCCGGCCCGAGATCGACCGCGGGGAGGGCTGGGACGCCGCCGTCGCGCGCGGCCGTGCCATCGCCGACTCGAAGGTGCACGGCGCCGCCCCGGCCGCGTACCGCGCCCTGGAGATCATCGCGGCCGCCAAGGACGGCGACCTCCAGCAGGGCTTCGACGCCGAGGACACCGCGCTCGCCGACCTGATCATGGGCGGTGAACTGCGCGCGGGCATCTACTCGTTCAACCTCGTGCAGAAGCGCGCCAAGCGCCCGGCCGGCGCCCCGGACAAGAACCTGGCGCGCCCGGTCACCAAGGTCGGCGTGGTCGGCGCCGGTCTGATGGCCTCGCAGCTGGCGCTGCTCTTCCTGCGCCGCCTGGAGGTGCCGGTCGTGCTGACCGACATCGACCAGGAGCGCGTCGACAAGGGTGTGGGCTACGTCCAGGCCGAGATCGACAAGCTGCTCGGCAAGGGCCGCATCAACCAGGACAAGGCGAACCGCCTCAAGGCGCTCGTCTCCGGTGTCCTGGACAAGGCCGAGGGCTTCTCCGACGCCGACTTCATCATCGAGGCCGTCTTCGAGGAGATCGGCGTCAAGCAGCAGGTGTTCGCCGAGGTCGAGGCGGTCGCCCCGGCGCACGCGATCCTCGCCACGAACACCTCCTCGCTGTCGGTCACCGAGATGGCGTCGAAGCTGAAGCACCCCGAGCGGGTCGTCGGCTTCCACTTCTTCAACCCGGTCGCGATCCTGCCGCTCCTGGAGATCGTGCGCGGCGAGCAGACGGACGACGCGTCGCTGGCCACGGCCTTCGGTGTCGCCAAGAAGCTGAAGAAGACCGCGGTGCTGGTGAAGGACGCCCCGGCGTTCGTCGTGAACCGCATCCTGACCCGCTTCATGGGCGAGATCCAGAACGTCATCGACGAGGGCACCCCGGTCGCCGTCGCCGAGAAGGCCGTCGAGCCGCTCGGTCTGCCGATGTCGCCGCTGGTCCTGCTTGAGCTGGTCGGTCCGGCCATCGGTCTGCACGTCTCCGAGACCCTGAACCGCGCCTTCCCGGAGCGCTTCACCGTCTCCCCGAACCTCGCGGCCGTCGTGAAGGCGGGCAAGCGCGGCTTCTACGTGTACGACTCCGGCAAGCCGGAGCTGGACCCGGAGGTCGCCGCGCTCCTCAAGCAGGGCGACAAGGTCCTGACCGAGGAGCAGGTGCGCGACCGCGTGCTCGACGCGGTGGCGCAGGAGATCGGGCTCATGCTCGACGAGGGCGTCGTCGCCGAGGCCCAGGACATCGACCTGTGCCTGATCACCGGCGCGGGCTGGCCCTTCCACCTGGGCGGCATCACGCCGTACCTGGACCGTGAGGGTGTCAGCGAGCGCGTGAACGGCAAGCGGTTCCTCGCGCAGGGCGTGGCGAGCGTCCCGGCGTAACACGCACAGCACCGCCGGTGGGCCGTACGGGAGTTGTCCCGTACGGCCCACCGTCGTCTGCTCACACCCTGGCCCACGCCGCAAGGGCGAGGCCCGGCTCCGCCTTCTGGCGCGTGAGCCGCAGCGTGCCGTCGAGGCCGATCGCCGCCATGACGACACGGCCCCGCGCGTCCAGCGCCAACGCCGGGGCGCCCAGGCACGGTTCACCTGTCCCGGCCCACCACAGGCCCGCTTCCTCGTCCTCGGTGGGGAACGCGGCCAGTTCCGGGCGGCCGGCGGCCGTGCGGTGCGCGAGGACCGTGCAGTCGTGGCCGTCTATGGCCGTGCGCAGGGCCGCGACCGGGCCGGTGCCGGGGGCGCCGCCGAGGGGGATCACGGGGCCGCCGAGCGCGGGGCGGTGGGCGAGGACGCCGCTGCCGTGCGCGTCGGCGGCGTAGTACGTGAGGCGGTCGGGGGCGGTCTCCAGGGCCGTGCCGGAACCGGGGGCCGGGGCGAGCGGGACGTCCTCCGTGCGGGCGAGTTCGCCCCCCTGCTGCTCCTGCGCCCAGCGCAGGGTGGCCTCGGCGCCGGGCGCGAGGACCTCGACGCGGCCGGTGGACGTGGCGAGGGCGGCGATGCCGTCCAGGGCCTCGCGGACCTTGAAGTCCTTCCAGCCCTCCCACTTGCCGCCCTTGCCCTCGCGGCGCATGCGTACGCTGTGCACGGCGTCCCGCACGAAGACGTGCACCGTGCCGGCGGCGTCCACGGCGGCGGCGGGCGCGCCGAGGCGCGGCGCGCGCTCCACGAGCTTGGTGTGCGGGTTGCCGAGCGAGCGCCAGTCCATGAGCGGGCGCCCCGTCTGGTACTGGATGGAGTGCACGAGGTCGACGACGGTCCCGCCCTCGTCGTCGCGCCGCTCCCTGCGGCCGACGAAGTGCACGTATCCGTCGGCGCCCTGCGCCAGGGTGAGCCACGTCAGGTCGGGCGCCTCGAAGAAGTCGGGGCCGTCCCACTCGGGCCCGCCGGGCGCGGCCTCGGTCCAGCGCAGCAGCCCGCCCTCGGCGCGGGCGTACGCCGTGAGACGGCCGTCCTTGCCGCGCAGCAGCCAGCGGGCGGTGTCCGGGGCACCGGTGCTGAGGGTCCTCGTCCTCGACGGCATGACTTCGGCGGCAACCCTTCCACGTTCACGTGCGCACGGCGTTTTGCCGATTAGTTTACGTTTGCCGCATGAGAACTCTTGTCGTCGTCGACGCCGCCAACGTCGTGGGTTCCGTGCCCGACGGCTGGTGGCACGACCGCCGCGGGGCCGCCGAACGGCTGCGGGACCGGCTCGTCCGGTACGCGGAGAAGGGCGTCGCGGGGCATCCGGGACCGGTGGACGTCGTCCTCGTCGTCGAGGGGGCGGCGCGCGGTGTCGAGTCCGTGCCGGGCGTACGCGTCGTGAGCGCGCCCGGCAGCGGCGACGACCGCATCGTCGAGGTCGCCGCCGAGGCGGCGGACCGCCCGTGCGTGGTGGTCACGGCCGACCGCGAACTGCGCCGCAGGGTCGCGGAGTCGGGGGCGGAGTGCGTGGGACCGCGGACGGTGCGGCCGTAGCGCGCGGCAGTCCCGCGGGGGCCGCCCCCCGCCGTGCCAGGGGCGCGGGGAACTGCGCGCGCAACCCCAAACCCACCCGCAGCCGCCACACAGCCGCCGCAGGCAGACGCGTCCGCGAAGACCGGACCGCGGGCCGCCGCAAGTCGGGACGGGCTGCGCCCCTGGCGGAGGCTGCCGCCAGGGCGGCGACCTCGCACCCCGGGCCCTTGCCCCCGTACCTCAACGCGCCGCCCCGCCCACTCTTGCGTACACCACCGCCCCCTCCACCCACAGCACCGGCTCGTACCCCACCGCCAGGGCCCGGCGGAGGGACGGGACGCGGGAGGGGGCGTACGGTTTGCCGCGGGAGTCGTCGATGATCAGGGTCGGCGGGCGGCGCCGCCACTCCTCGCGGAAGGCCGGCCAGGCGCCTTCCACCGCGTACTTCTCCCCCACCTGCGGGCCGTTGCGGCCGCCGCTGTAGTTGGTCAGCAGGCCCGCCGTGAGGAAGCGGCTCGCGGGAGGGCGGTCGGCCAGCCAGTACGTCTCCGGGTGCATGCCCCAGAACAGCACCCTCGCGTCGGGCGCGGTGTGCGCCCTGACCGTCTGCGCGAGGCGCGTGGCGTGCGCCAGTTCGGGGCGCGGTGCGGTGAGGCCCCAGGCCAGGAACACCGCGCACGCGCACCCCGACGTGACGATCGCCCTGACCGCCCGCTCGCGCGGCAGGATCTGGAGCGCCGCCGTGCCCAACAGCGCGAGGGGCGGCATGAGTTGCAGGTAGTAGTGACCGAAGAAGTGGAAGCCGAGCAGGACCGCCGCCACCGACGAGGCGAGCCACAGCCACAGCTCCCCCGCCCCGGTGCGGGCGATGCGCAGGACGCGTACGACCGGCGGGGCGAGGCCCGCGCAGGCCGCGGCGAGGATCGCGGCGTTCACCAACCCCCGGCCCAGCACGTGGAGTTCGGAGCCGGTGAAGGAGGCGTAGGCGCCCGACCCCGTCACCGTCCAGAACAGGAAGCCCGAGGGTGAGGTCAGCAGGGCCGCCGCCAGGACGGGCCCGCACAGGCCGGCCGCCAGGCGTGGGGCGCCGCGCCGGGGCGCCCCATCCCGCCACAGCAGCCAGAGCACCGGCAGGAGCACCGCGCCGCCCGTCTGCTTGGCGAGGAACGCGCAGGCGACGGCCGCGCCCGCGGCGCCCCACCGGCGGCGGTCCGCGCACCACATGGCGGCGGCCGTGCACGGCAGCATGAAGACCTCGAAGGTGGCCGCCTGGGCGTCCTCCGGGTTGAGGCCGATCGAGACCAGGAGGTACAGCACGCCCGCCGTGCGGCCCGCGGTGTCCCCCCAGCGGCGCCGGGCCAGCGAGGCGAGGAGCAGTGCCGTCAGGAGCTGCGCGGCGACGGCGAGGACCTTCAGCGGCAGGAGCGAGGAGTCGCCGAAGAGCGCGAAGGCGCCGGCGTAGAGGAAGGGGACGAGCGGCGGCTTCCGGTCGACCACCGTCTCGTAGAGCTCGCCGCCGTCGGCCAATATGCGTGCCTGAACGGCGAGATAGCCCTCGTCGGGGTTCCACAGCGGCACCCGGAAGGAGGGCAGGCGCGTCACGCACGCCAGGACCGCGAGCAGCGGCAGCAGGCGCCTCCAGTAGCCGGCCCGGGGGGCGGGCAGGGGCTCCTTGCGCGGCCCCGGCACCCGGAGGCCGCGTACGGAGCGTGGTGAGGTGGCGGGCGCGGCGAGCATACGGTGCACGCTATCCGGCCCCGCAGTTCCGATCGGATCGGGACATACGGGGCCGGGGGAAATGCCTGCCGAACGGCGGTGGCTACCGTGCGTCGTCGGCGTGGAGCTGCTTCCCGCGCCGGCCCAGCCGGCTGTGCGAACGTCCGTACACGAAGTAGACGAGGAAGCCGAGCGCCATCCAGATGCCGAACCGCAGCCAGGTCTCGGCGGGCAGGTTCAGCATCAGCCACACCGAGGCCGCCACCGAGAGGATGGGCACCAGGGGCACCATCGGGGTGCGGAAGGCGCGGGGCAGGTCGGGGCGGGTGCGGCGCAGGATGATGACGCTCAGGGCGACGACGACGAAGGCGAAGAGCGTGCCGATGTTCACCAGTTCGGCGAGTTCGTCGAGGCTGGTGAAGCCCGCGAGGATCGCGATGAGCACGCCGAGGAGGATGGTCGGCCGGTGCGGCGTCTTGTACTTCGGGTGGACGTGGGAGAAGAACCGGGGCAGCAGCCCGTCCCTGCTCATCGCGAAGAAGACGCGGGTCTGGCCGAGCAGCAGGATCATGCAGACGGTGGTGAGGCCGACGGCGGCGCCGAAGCTGATGATGCCCGCGTAGAAGGGGTGCCCGGTGGCCTTGAAGGCGTCGGCCAGCGGGGCGTCCACGGAGAGTTCGCTGTAGTGCTGCATGCCGGTGACGACGATGGACACGGCGACGTACAGGACCGTGCAGATGAGGAGGGAGCCGAGGATGCCGCGCGGCATGTCGCGCTGCGGCAGCCTGGTCTCCTCGGCGGCGGTGGCCACGATGTCGAAGCCGATGAAGGCGAAGAAGACGACGGAGGCCGCCGTGAAGATGCCGAGGACGCCGAAGTTGGTGGGCGCGTATCCGAACATGAGCTGGATCAGCGGCGACTGGATGCTGTCGCCCGGCGGCACCTCCTGCGCCTTGGGGATGAAGGGCTTGTAGTTGTCGGCCTTGACGAAGAAGGCGCCCGCGATGATGACGATCAGGACGACGGCGACCTTGATGGCGACGACGACCGTGGTGACGCGCGCGGAGAGCTTCATGCCGAGGACGAGGATGACGGTGAGGACGAGCACCAGCGCGAAGGCGAGGACGTCGAAGCCGAAGCCCTCGGCGGCGTCGGGCCCGGTGAGCACCTCCGGCAGATGCCAGCCCGCGTTGTCCAGCAGCGAGCGGACGTAGCCGGACCAGCCGACGGCGACCACGGCGGTGCCGAGCGCGAATTCGAGCACCAGGTCCCAGCCGATGATCCAGGCGGGCAGCTCGCCCAGTGAGGCGTAGGAGAAGGTGTACGCCGATCCGGCCACCGGCACGGTCGAGGCGAACTCGGCGTAGCAGAGGGCGGCGAGCGCGCAGACGACGCCCGCGGCGACGAAGGCGAGCGCGGTGGCGGGCCCCGCGGTCTCCTTGGCCACCTTCCCGGTCAGGACGAAGATGCCGGTGCCGATGATGACGCCGACACCGAAGACGGTGAGGTCGAGGGCGGAGAGCGACTTCTTGAGCGCGTGCTCCGGTTCCTCGGTGTCCTGGATGGACTGTTCGACGCTCTTTGTTCGGAACAGGGTGCTTGTCACGGGCGAACCTCCACGCTTGCCTCCACGCTTGTCGTCCCCGACATGATCGAGAGGCCGCGTATCCCGCACCGCCCGGCACGGCCCTATTCACGCGAATGGGCCGGTCCCACCACCCGTACAGGGTGCCGGAACCGGCCCATCGGCCGTGTCGGTCGACATCAGTCGCGGGCGGGCTCCACGGACTCCACGGCCGCGGCCGTGTCGCGCTCGAACCTGCCGTCCAGCTTGGCGACGAGACCCGTGACCTGGCGAGCGATGTCCGGCGCGGTCAGGCCGATCTCGGCCATGATCTCCTTGCGGGAAGCGTGGTCGAGGAAGCGCGGCGGGATGCCGAAGTCACGCAGCGGCACGTCGACGCCCGCGTCGCGCAGGGCCTGGGCGATCGACGAACCGACGCCGCCCGCGCGGGAGTTGTCCTCGACGGTGACGACGACGCGGTGCTTGTCGGCGAGCGGCGCCATGGCCTCGTCGACCGGCTTGACCCAGCGCGGGTCGACGACGGTCGTGGTGATGCCCTGCTTGTCGAGCAGGGCCGCGATCTCCAGGCACATGGGCGCGAGCGCGCCGACGGAGACCAGCAGCACGTCGGGCCGGTCGCTGCCCGCCTCCCGCAGCACGTCCATGGCGCCGACCGTGCCGACGGCCTTGACGGCCGGGCCGACCGCGCCCTTGGAGTAGCGCACGACGGTCGGCGCGTCGTCGACCTCGACGGCCTCGCGCAGCTGGAGGCGGACCTGGTCGGCGTCGCGCGGGGCGGCGATCCGCACCGTCGGCACGCACTGGAGGATCGACATGTCCCACATGCCGTTGTGCGAGGCGCCGTCCGTGCCGGTGACGCCCGCCCGGTCCAGGACGAAGGTGACGCCGCACCTGTGCAGGGCCACGTCCATCAGGAGCTGGTCGAAGGCGCGGTTGAGGAAGGTGGCGTAGACCGCGAAGACGGGGTGCAGGCCGCCGGTGGCCAGGCCCGCCGCGGAGACCGCCGCGTGCTGCTCGGCGATGCCGACGTCGTACACCCGGTCGGGGAACTCCTTGGCGAACTTCGCCAGGCCCACCGGCTGGAGCATGGCCGCCGTGATGGCGACGATGTCCTCGCGCTCGTGGCCGAGCTTGACCATCTCCTCGCCGAAGACGCTCGTCCAGTCCATGCCGCCCGCCGCGATGGGCAGGCCGGTGTCGGGGTGGATCGGGCCGATGCCGTGGAAGTGGTCGGCCTCGTCCTCCTCGGCGGGCTTGTAGCCGCGGCCCTTCTCGGTGAGGCAGTGCACGATGACCGGGCCGCCGAAGCGCTTGGCGCGCTGGAGCGCGGACTCCAGGGCCTCGATGTCGTGGCCGTCGATCGGGCCCACGTACTTCAGGCCGAGGTCCTCGAACATGCCCTGCGGGGCGATGAAGTCCTTCAGGCCCTTCTTGGCGCCGTGCAGCGTCTCGTAGAGCGGCCTGCCGACGACGGGGGTGCGCTCCAGGATGTCCTTGCCGCGGGCCAGGAACCGCTCGTAGCCGTCCGTCGTGCGCAGCGTGGCCAGGTGGTTGGCGAGGCCGCCGATCGTGGGGGCGTAGGAACGCTCGTTGTCGTTGACGACGATCACCAGCGGGCGGTCCTTGGCGGCCGCGATGTTGTTCAGCGCCTCCCAGGCCATGCCGCCGGTGAGCGCGCCGTCACCGATGACGGCGACGACGTGGTCGTCCTTCTTCAGGACCTCGTTGGCCTTGGCGAGGCCGTCGGCCCAGCCGAGGACCGTGGAGGCGTGGCTGTTCTCGATCACGTCGTGGTCGGACTCGGCCCGCGAGGGGTAGCCGGAGATGCCGCCCTTGGCGCGCAGCCTCTCGAAGTCCTGGCGGCCGGTGAGCAGCTTGTGGACGTAGCTCTGGTGGCCCGTGTCGAAGAGGACCTTGTCCTTGGGGGACTCGAAGACGCGGTGCAGGGCGATCGTCAGCTCGACGACGCCGAGGTTGGGGCCGAGGTGGCCGCCGGTCTTGGAGACTGCGTCGACGAGGAAGCCGCGGATCTCTCCGGCCAGCTCGTTCAGCTCCTCGGGGCTGAGCCGGTCCAGATCGCGCGGTCCCGTGATGCGGGTCAGCAGCGGCACCCGTGCCTCCTTGCAGTAGAGCTGAGATGTGCTGTTCGAGCGTTGCCGGGTCTGTCGAGTCTAATGTTCCGCCACCGGCCGCTGCGCCCGGGAGGCGGGTATACCGGACATGGGAAACCCCGCGCCCCTGAGCAGGGACGCGGGGAGGAGCCCCGTCAGGTGCGCGACCAGCCACAACGGGCCCGCAGCGAAAACCGGCCCGACCAGCGGAGCGCCTACGCGCGCCCGGCGGACTTCTGCGTACGCCGCGAGACGGAGTCGATGACCACCGCGGCCAGCAGCACCGCACCCGTGATCATGTACTGGATCTCACTCGCCATGCCGAGCAGGTTCAGCCCCTGCTGGATGGACTGGATCACCAGCATGCCCAGGAGCGCGGACCACACCTTGCCGCGCCCGCCGAAGAGGCTCGTACCGCCGATGACGGCCGCGGCGATCACCATCATCAGGGTGTTGCCGCCGCCCAGGCTCTTCGTCGCGCCACCGGAGAGGCTCGCGATGAACAGGCCGCCGAAGGCCGCCAGCATGCCGGAGATCGCGAAGACGGTGATCCGGACCCGGTCGACGTTGATGCCGGCGCGGCGGGCCGCCTCCGCGTTGCCGCCGACCGCGAAGACCTGCCGGCCGAAGGTGGTGCGCCGCGCCACGAAGTCCGCGATCACCAGGACGGCCAGGAAGAGCACCAGGGCCAGCGGGAGCCCGCGGGCGCCCGCGGGCTCGTTCAGGATGTACGCCGCGCCGCCCGCGAGGACGGCGACGACGACCGTGCGCAGCACGATCTCGCTGACCGGGCGGGAGGGCAGTCCGGCGGCCTTGCGGCGCTTGCTGTCGAGCAGCAGGGAGGCGGCGTACGCGAGGATCGCGACGGCCGCGAGACCGTAGGCCGCGGCCTTGTCCGCGAAGAAGTGGCCGGTGAGGTCCTCGACGACACTGCCCTCGGGCGTGTTGATGCTGCCCTCGCCGCCCATCAGCCAGATCTGGAGGCCGCTCCAGCCGAGGAAGCCCGCCAGGGTGACCACGAAGGCGGGCACACCGATCTTGGCGAAAAACGCTCCGTGCACGGCGCCGATGACGAGGCCGGCCAGGACGGCGAGGACCACCGCGAGCCAGTCGTTCAGGCCGTGGGTGACGCTGAGCACGGCCCACACGGCCGCGCCCATGCCGGCCACCGAGCCGACCGAGAGGTCGATCTCGCCGAGCAGCAGGACGAAGACGATGCCGACCGCCATGATGCCGAGGCCGGAGGTGAAGACCGCGATGTTCGCGAGGCTGCTCGCGTCCAGGAAGTGGTCGTTCTTCAGCTGGAAGACGACCGCGATGACGATCAGGCCGATGACGACGGGCAGCGAGCCGAGCTCGCCGCCGCGCATCTTGCGCTTGAACTCGGTCCAGTAGCCGGCCAGGCCCTCCTCGCGGACGAGTAGGCGCGGGTCGACGGCGGGGACGGTGGCGGCCTGGGCCGGGGCGTCGGAGTCGGTGCTCGTCGGGGTCTTGGCGAGGTCGCTCACTTCGCTCCCTCCTTCGGTGCCGTGGCCGTGCGCGCCTTGCGGCGGGTCACGGCGTTGTCCGTGGCGCCGGTGATCGCGGCGATGATCTCTTCGTTGGTGGTGTCGGCGACGGAGAACGTGCCGTTGTTGCGGCCGAGCCGCAGCACCGCCACGCGGTCCGCGACGGCCTTCACGTCGGCCATGTTGTGGCTGATGAGGATCACGCCGTGGCCGCGCTCGCGCAGCCGCTCCACCAGGTCGAGGACCTGTGCGGTTTGCTCGACGCCGAGGGCGGCGGTGGGCTCGTCGAGGATGACGACCTTGGGGTCGCCGACCAGCGCGCGGGCGATGGCGACGACCTGGCGCTGACCGCCGGAGAGCGCCGCAACCGGGATGCGGACGCTGGGGATGCGGATGGAAAGGGTGTCCAGGAGCTCCCTGGCCCGCTTCTCCATCTTGATCTCGTCGAGGACGGAGGCGCTCTTCAGCTCGCTGCCGAGGAAGAGGTTGGCGACGACGTCGAGGTTGTCGCAGAGCGCGAGGTCCTGGTAGACGGTGGCCACGCCGAGGTTCTGGGCGTCGTGCGGCCGGCCGATGCGGACCGGGCGGCCCTCCCACTCGATGGTGCCGTCGTCGATCGGGTGGACGCCCGAGATCGTCTTGACGAGGGTGGACTTGCCGGCGCCGTTGTCGCCGACCAGGGCGACCACCTCACCGGTGTGGATTTCGAGGTCTACGTCCGTGAGCGCCTGGACGGCGCCGAACCGCTTGGAGACCCCGCGCAACGCCAGCACGGGCGTAGCGGACACGTGAATCATCTCCTTCGCCGCCTGACCGGCGGGGATGGGTGGTGCAGCGAGAGCGGAGCAGCGGCCCGTGGAGCGCTCTCACGAACGCCCCGCGGGACCCGTTTCCTGCGAACTGCCTGACCGGGAGCGGGAGTTACTTGATGCCCGCGGTGTCGCACGCCTTCTTGTACTGGGCGGTGCAGATCTCGCTGACCTTGTAGACCTTGTCCTTGATGATCGTGTCGGCGACCTCGTCCTTGGTGATCGCCTGGGCGTCGAACAGCTTGGCCGGAATGCCCTTGAAGTCGCCGCTGAGCGAGTCGACCTTGCGGTCGGTGAGGGTGTCGATGGCCTTGCCCTTGAGGAGCGCCACGGCGATCTCGGCGGTGGTCTCGGCCTCCGGCTTGATCTCCTTGTAGATCGTGTAGTCCTGGTCGCCGCTCAGCAGGCGCTGCACGCCCGCGAGCTCGGCGTCCTGGCCGCCGACCGGGACCTTGATGCCGCGCTGCTTGAGGGCGGTGATCACGCCGCCCGCCATGCCGTCGTTGGCGGCGTAGACGCCCTGGATGCCGTCCTTGCCGAGCTTGTCGATCGCGGAGGACATCTTCTTGTTCGCCTCGTCGGGCGACCAGTCCGGGATGTCCTGCTCGTACGCGATCTTCTTGACCTTCTTGTCGAGCACCGAGTGGGCGCCCTTCTTGAAGAAGGGGGCGTTCGGGTCGGTCGGCGAGCCGTTGATCATGACGACGTTGGCGTCCGCGGCCTCGGAGCCGAGCGCCTTGACCATGGCCCCGCCCTGGAGGCGGCCGATCTTCTCGTTGTCGTAGGAGACGTAGGCGGCGAGCGGGCCCTCGGCGAGGCGGTCGTACGCCACGACCTTCACGCCCTGCTTGTCGGCCTGCTTGACCCACGACTTGGTCGACTTGTAGTCGACCGCGTCCAGGATGATCACCTTGACGCCCTGGGTGACGAGGGCGTCGAACTGCTTCTTCTGGTTCTCGATGTCCTGAGCGGCGTTGTTGTACTTGACCTTGCAGTCCGAGCAGAGCGCCTTGATCTTCGCCTCCATGATGGGGCGGTCGAAGGTCTCGTACCGGGTGGTCTTGTTCTCGGGGAGCAGCAGACCGATGGTCTTGTCGTCGCCGCTGCCCTTGTCGTCGCCGTCGCCGGCCTTGCCGCACGCGGTCATGGCCAGTGCCATCGAAACCGCGGCCGTGCCTATGACGACGCGACGCGTCATTGCGTTCATGGTGGGTGCCTCCCTGACGAGGCCGCGTCGTTGCGGCCGAGGTGGCTCGAAGTCAACTCGGCCGCCACACCAGCGTCAAGGAGTAAATCCTTAACGAGATGACAACGGTGCCATGCGTTATCTAAGTGAAGGCAGGCGTCCCGGCGGGCAGTGTTCCGTCCAAAAGGGTCGAATCGCCCATCTCGCTGAGCGCGAGGGCGAGGGCGCCCAGTACCTCGGCCCGTCCGCCAAGTGCCCCCGGGAGTACGGACAGTTGACGGGCGGCGCTCGGGATGGCGTACCGCCCGACGGACTCCCGGATGGGTCCGAGCACCAGCTCACCGGCCTCCGCGAGGTCTCCGCCGAGCACGACGCGGGAGGGATTCAGCAGGTTGCAGAGGTTCGCCACGCCGCTGCCGATGTGCCGCCCGACGTCGGCGATCACCCGCCGGCACCCCGGGTCGCCGTCCCGGGCGAGCCCGACCACGCGCTCCATGGTCAGGTCGGTGCCGTGGCTGGACTGGAGCAGCGGCAGGACATAACGGGCGGCGGTGAAGGTCTCCAGGCAGCCGCGGTTGCCGCAGCGGCAGACCGGCCCGGACTCGTCGAGCGTGATGTGCCCGATCTCCCCGGCGGTGCCGCCGGGCCCCCGGTAGATGCGCCCGCTGATCACGAGGCCGGCGCCGACACCGCTCGCCACCTTGATGTACGCGAGGTCCTTGACCCCGCGGCCGCTCCCCCAGACCAGCTCGCCGAGGGCGCCGAGGTTGGCGTCGTTGTCCACGTGCACCGGCACGCCGAGCCGGCCGCCCAGCTCCTCGGCGGGCTTCGTCCCGCCCCAGCCCGGCAGGATCGACGTCGAGCCGAGCGTCCCGGACTCCACGTCGATGGGCCCCGGCACGCCGAGCCCGACGCCCGCGATCTTGGCGCGGTCGACGCCCGTGGCCGTGATCAGCCTGCTGACCAGCTGCTCGGCCCGGTCGAAGCCCTGCGCGGCGGAGGCGTCCACGTCCAGCGGCTCGGCCTCCTCGGCGAGCACCTGGTGGGCGAGGTTGCCGACGGCCACGCGCAGGTGCGTGTGGCCGAAGTCGACGCCGATGACGATGCCCGCGTCCCCGCTGAGCGAGACGCTGCGGGCCCGCCTGCCGCCCGCCGAGGTGGGCGTGACCTCGACGGTCCCGCCGTCCTTCAGCTCCCGCACGATGTTGGAGACCGTCGCCGCCGACAGGCCCGTCGTCCGCGCGATCTCGGCCTGCGTGAGCGAACCGGCGAGGCGTACGGCGCGTACGACCCGCTCCAGATTGGCCCGGTGCAGAGACGACTGCGACCCCGGAGTCTCCATTGACTCTCACCTTTGCCCTCTTTACGGACGACCCGAGGCCCCCCGCGACGCCGGTCCCGGAAACGGCTACCGGGCCATGTACAAGTTGTGAACTCCAAACTCCGCTGAAGGAGATGCCGCAGTCAAGTCGTTGAGGGAAATCCGCCACCGCGACCTGTCCGACCTCGCCGACCCCCGTGGGCCCGTGCGAGGGGCGGGGAGTGACCGTGTGCAAGAGATGTCGGCATGCCGCCCGGCCTCTTGTCCGGGTGCGGGGCGCGCGAGACGATTTGCCCCGTCGGTTGCACGGCTCGCCCGACACGGGATGCGGGGCACACGAGGACACCGGGGACAGGGGGAACACGGTGAGACGACTGACAGGGACCGATCCGGTGGAGGTCGGGCGCTACCGCTCGATCGCGGAGCTCGGCCGGGGCGGCATGGGGCGGGTCCTGCTGAGCAGCGATCCGGACGGCCGCCTCGTCGCGCTGAAGCAGGTGCGTACGCAGTTCGTCGAGGACGACGGTTTCCGTGCCCGCTTCCGCCGTGAGGTGGCGGCCTCCCGCAAGGTGTCAGGAGCCCATACGTCGGCGGTGATCGACGCGGACGCGGACGCGGAAGAGCCGTGGCTGACCTCGGATTTCGTGCCCGGGCCCTCGTTGCAGCAGGCGGTGGCCGCGGTCGGCGCGCTGCCCGAGGAAGCGGTCCTGCGCATGGCCGCGGGGCTCGCTTCGGCACTGGTCGACATCCATCGGGCCGGGCTGGTGCACCGGGACCTGAAGCCGTCGAACGTGCTGCTCGCCGACGACGGGCCCCGCGTGATCGACTTCGGCATCGCCCGGGCGACCGAGAACGAGACCGGCACCGGCGCCGGCACGGACCTGACGCATACGGGACGCCTGGTCGGCTCGCCCGGCTTCATGTCCCCCGAGCAGGCCGAGGGGCGGCCGCTCGGCCCGGCCAGTGACGTGTTCTCGCTGGGGACGGTGCTGGTCATGGCGTGCACGGGGACGTGCCCCTTCGTCGGGCCCTCCGTGCCGCAGACGCTCTACAACATCGTGCACACCGAGCCCGACCTCGGCGGGCTGCCCCCGAGGGTCCGCCTCCTCGTCGCCCGCTGCCTCGCGAAGGACCCCGAGGCGCGTCCGACGCCCGCCCAGCTCCTTGAGGACATCGGCCGGATCACGTCGCGGGAGCGGCCCTGGCCCACGGAGGTGCACGAGCTGATCGCGGCCCAGCAGGCCGAGATCGCCCGGCTCCGGGAGGAGTTGGAGCGTCGCCCGCGGGAAGAGCGCGACGAGGCGGCGGTCGCCGTCGAGGGGGCGGTCGCCGTCGAGGGGGCGGTCGCCGTCGAGGGGGCGCCGCCCGGCGCGAGTGGCCCCGCGGGCCCGGCGCGCG
>NZ_JAFEXF010000082.1 GCF_016905445.1 Streptomyces sp. G44 | reverse complement strand
CGGCCGGCTCGTTCGGGTTCGCGGCGCAGCAGCCGCAGGGCCGCGAGCGCGGCGCCCGCCGCGGCGGGCGCGAGTCCCGTGTCGAAGATGAATGTGCGCGCGGCGTTCACCAGGTGGTCGATGACCTTGGCGGGCCCGAGCACGGCGCCGCCCTGACTGCCGAAGGACTTCGAGAGGGTGAGGGTGACCACCGCGTCGGCCGCTCCCGCGAGTCCCGCCGCGTGCGGGGCGCCCCGGCCGCCGTCGCCGAGCACGCCGAGGCCGTGCGCGTCGTCGATGATCAGGCCGGCGCCGGACTCCCGGCATACGTCCGCCAGTTCGACCAGCGGTGCGGCGTCGCCGTCCACCGAGAAGACCGAGTCGGACACCAGGACGGCAGGTCCTTCATGGGCGCCCAGCGCCTTGCGGACCGCCTCGGGATCGCTGTGCGGGACCACCTGGGTCGCGGCGCGCGCGAGGCGGCAGCCGTCGATCAGCGACGCGTGGTTGCTCGCGTCGGAGACGATCAGCGAGCCGTGCGGGGCGAGCGCGGTGACCGCCGCGAGGTTCGCCGCGTAGCCGGAGGAGAACACGAGCGCCGCCTCGGAGCCGCAGAAGTCGGCGAGTTCGCGTTCCAGTTCGGCGTGGAGTTCCGTGGAGCCGGTGACGAGCCGGGAGCCGGTGGCGCCGCCGCCCCACCTGCGGGCCGCCGCGGCGGCGCCCTCGGTGACCGCCGGGTGCCGGGTCAGGCCCAGGTAGTCGTTGCTCGCCAGGTCCAGGAGGCCGCCCGCGTCGGCGGCGCGCGGCCGCAGGGTGCGGACGAGGCCGGCGTCGGCGCGGAGCCCGGCCTGCTCGTCGATCCAGTGAAACGCGGAAGACGGCGCAAGCGGCGCACGCGGCGGGCGCGGCGCACGCGGGGCGTCGGAGGAGCCGGGCGCGCCCGTCACGGGGTGCCTGTTTGTAGACATTGCACAGACCCTAGCCGCCCTGCCACCTGGCCAGGGTGTGGCAATACCCACACCTCAAACCGTTTCTGTTGTGCGAACTCTCCTTGGCCGGGGAGGCTGCCGTACGTAAGGATCAGCGCCATGGACCTGCTGAACACGCTGGTGGACAAGGGGCTTCGGCGCGAGCTGCCGACCCGTGAAGAGGCGCTGGCCGTGCTGGCCACGTCCGACGACGATCTCCTGGACGTAGTGGCCGCCGCCGGGAAGGTGCGGCGGCAGTGGTTCGGGCGACGGGTGAAACTCAACTACCTGGTCAACCTCAAGTCGGGCCTGTGCCCCGAGGACTGTTCGTACTGTTCGCAGCGGCTCGGCTCGAAGGCCGAGATCCTCAAGTACACGTGGCTGAAGCCCGACGAGGCGTCGCAGGCCGCGGCGGCCGGTGTCGCGGGCGGCGCCAAGCGGGTCTGCCTGGTGGCCAGTGGCCGCGGGCCCACCGACCGTGACGTGGACCGGGTGGCGCAGACCATCGCGGCGGTCAAGGAGCAGAACGAGGGCGTCGAGGTGTGCGCCTGCCTCGGTCTGCTCTCGGACGGCCAGGCGGAGCGGCTGCGGGGTGCGGGCGCCGACGCGTACAACCACAACCTCAACACCTCCGAGGCGACGTACGCCGACATCACCAAGACGCACACCTACGCCGACCGTGTCGACACCGTGCGCAAGGCGCACGCGGCGGGGCTCTCCGCCTGTTCGGGGCTGATCGCGGGCATGGGCGAGAGCGACGAGGACCTCGTCGACGTGGTCTTCTCGCTGCGCGAGCTGGACCCGGACTCGGTGCCGGTGAACTTCCTGATCCCCTTCGAGGGCACGCCGCTGGCCAAGGAGTGGAACCTCACCCCGCAGCGCTGTCTGCGGATCCTCGCCATGGTGCGCTTCGTCTGCCCGGACATCGAGGTGCGCATCGCGGGCGGGCGCGAGGTCCACCTGCGCTCGATGCAGCCGCTCGCCCTGAACATCGCCAACTCGATCTTCCTCGGCGACTACCTCACCAGCGAGGGCCAGGCGGGCAAGGCGGACCTGGAGATGATCGCGGACGCCGGCTTCGAGGTCGAGGGCACGGATCAGGTGACGCTGCCCGCGCACCGGGTGGACGCGGACGCCGCCGCGGGCTGCGGCTCGCACGACGGGGGCGGCTGCGGTTCGCACGAGGGGGGCGGTTGCGGCCCCTGCGGGTCGGGCGAACCGGTGGCGAAGGCGGACGAGGCGCGCACGGATCTGGTGGCGGTACGCCGCCGGGGCGCGGGAACGGACCTCGCGCCCAATGCCTGAGCTTCCCCTGGGCGACCTCCTCGAACTGGACCGTCGCCATGTGTGGCACCCCTACGGGCCGATGCCGGGGCGCCAGGAGCCGCTGGTCGTGGAGTCAGCGAGCGGGGTGCGGTTGCGTCTCGCGGGTGGCGCGGGCGGCTCGGACGAGCTGATCGACGGCATGTCGTCGTGGTGGTCCGCGATCCACGGCTACAACCACCCGGTGCTGAACGAGGCGGTGCGCGGCCAGCTCGACCGGATGAGCCACGTGATGTTCGGCGGACTGACGCACGAGCCCGCCGTGGCACTGGCGAAGCGTCTTGTCGACATGTCTCCCAAGGGTCTGGAGCATGTCTTCCTCACCGACTCGGGCTCGGTCTCGGTCGAGGTCGCGGTGAAGATGTGCCTCCAGCACTGGCGTTCGCTGGGCCGTCCCGAGAAGCGGCGGATGCTGACGTGGCGCGGCGGCTACCACGGCGACACGTGG
The DNA here is from genome assembly GCF_016905445.1 of Streptomyces sp. G44. GTDB lineage: Bacteria > Actinomycetota > Actinomycetes > Streptomycetales > Streptomycetaceae > Streptomyces. Next base: position 26,665 of record NZ_JAFEXF010000082.1, on the reverse strand, counting down.
CAGCCGATGTCCGTGTGCGATCCCGTGGGCGGCATGCACGAGCTGTGGCAGGGGGTCCTGCCGCAGCAGGTGTTCGCGGACGCGCCGCCGGACGCGTACGAGGAGCCGTACGCGGATCATCTGCGCGAGCTGATCGAGCGGCACGCGGGGGAACTGGCCGCCGTGATCGTGGAGCCGGTGGTGCAGGGTGCGGGCGGGATGCGGTTCCACTCCCCCGCCTATCTGCGGGTGCTCCGCGAGGCGTGCGACGCCCATGACGTGCTCCTGGTGTTCGACGAGATCGCGACGGGCTTCGGCCGTACGGGTGCGCTGTTCGCGGCGGACCACGCGGGGGTCGCGCCCGATGTGATGTGCGTCGGCAAGGCCCTGACCGGCGGCTATCTGACGATGGCGGCGACGCTGTGCACGGCGCGGGTCGCGGACGGCATCTCACGCGGCGAGGTCCCGGTCCTCGCCCACGGGCCGACGTTCATGGGCAACCCGCTGGCCGCGGCGGTGGCGGGCGCCTCGATCGACCTGCTGCTCGGACAGGACTGGCAGACGGAGGTCAAGCGCATCGAGACGGGTCTGCGCGAGGGCCTGGCGGAGGCGGCGGCCCTGCCGTCCGTACGGGATGTCCGCGTCCTCGGGGCGATCGGCGTGGTCCAGCTGGACCATCCGGTGGACATGGCCGCGGCGACGCGGGCGGCGGTGCGCGAGGGCGTCTGGCTGCGGCCGTTCCGGGATCTGATCTACACGATGCCGCCGTTCATCACGGGCGACGACGACGTGGCGCGTATCGCGCGCGCGGTGTCCGCGGCGGCGAGGGAGGGCTGACATGACGGTGATCGTGGTGTCCGGGACGGGCACGGAGATCGGCAAGACGGTGACGACGGCCGCGGTGGCCGCGGTCGCCCTGGCGAGTGGACGCAGTGTCGCCATGCTCAAGCCCGCGCAGACCGGGGTCGCGCCCGGCGAGCCGGGTGACGCGCAGGAGGTGCGGAGGCTCGCGGGCGAAGGCGTCACCACGCTCGAACTCGCCCGCTTCCCGGAGCCCTTGGCGCCGGACACCGCGGCGCGGCGGGCCGGGATGGCGCCGGTGCGTCCGTCCGACGTGGCCGAAGCCGCCGCGAAGCTGGCCACGGAGCACGACCTGGTCCTCGTCGAGGGGGCGGGCGGGCTGCTCGTCCGCTTCGACGAGGAGGGCGGCACGCTCGCCGACGCGGCGCGGCTCCTGGACGCCCCCGTACTGCTGGTCGCGTCGGCGGGCCTCGGCACGCTGAACACGACGGCGCTGTCGGCGGAGGCGCTGCGGGCGCGCGGCGTACGGCAGCTGGGCGTCACCATCGGCAGCTGGCCGACCGCCCCCGACCTGGCCTCGCGCTGCAACCTGGCGGACCTTCCGAGGTCGGCGGAGGCGGACCTCCTGGGCGCGGTCCCGGAGGGCGTCGGCACCCTCGACGGCTCCGCGTTCCGAACTGCGGCCGGAAACTGGCTGGCCCCGACGCTGGGCGGCACGTGGGACGCGCGGGCCTTCACGGGGCGGGAGGCGCCGGGGGCGTTGGGGGGCTGAGCAGCCGTGGGCGGGGCGGGTGGAGTGGGTGGTCGCACGGTCCGCCTGCCCCGCTCCGTCGTCGGGGCGGCCGGGGTTGCGCCGCCGAAGCCTGCGCTGGAGGGACTTCCCCGGAGGACGCGTCCGTCCGCTGGAGCGATGGTGGCGGGGCCGGGGCCGTCGGCGTCTTTGGCGCCGTGCGGCGGGCGGGAGCAGCGGGCACGTTGCGCCCGCCTCGCTCCGTCGTCCGGGGCTGCGGCCCGGGGCGCCGCCGTCCGGGAACTCCGCTGGAGGGACTCCGCCGAGGACGCGGCGCCGGAGCAATGGCGCCGGAGCAATGGCGCCGGAGCAATGGCGCCGGTGCCGGTGCGGCGCAATCCGCCCCCTCCCGCCACGCCCTGCCACGTCCCGCTCCGGCGGGCCCTCGCTCGGAGGCGGCCCCACCTGAGCTCCGCCGGAGAGGCTCCCCCGAAGACGCCGCGCGGGGCGACCCGTCGCCCCGCGCGGGAGGGGAATGCCTCGCACCGGGGCACCATTGCGGTATCCGCTCACCTCGCCGAGGAGGGACCGTGTCACCACTGTCGCGCCTGCGTCCAAGGGCGCTCACGCCGAAGTCCCGCGACGCCGTGCACCACCCCGTGTTCGCCCGCTTCTACGCACGTCAGAGCGTGGCCGTCGAGCCCGTGATCTCCGTCCACCGCAAGGCGCTCCTCGCCGGGCTCTCCGGCCGGGTGATCGAGGTCGGCGCGGGCAACGGGCTGAACTTCGCGCACTATCCCGGCGCGGTCTCCGAGGTCGTGGCGATCGAACCGGAGCGCGTCCTGCGGGAGCTGGCCCGGTCCGCCGCCCTGCGCGCGGAGGTCCCCGTCGACGTGGTGCCGGGGGTCGCCGAGGCGCTGCCCGTCAAGAGCGAGGTGTTCGACGCGGCCGTCGCCTCGCTCGTGCTGTGCAGCGTGCGTGACGTGCCACGGGCGCTGGGCGAGCTGCGGCGGGTCCTGCGGCCCGGCGGTGAGCTGCGCTTCTTCGAGCACGGCCGGGCCCCGGGCACCCTGATGGCGGCCACCCAGCGCGTACTGGACCGCACGGTGTGGCCGCCGCTGTTCGGCGGCTGCCACGTCGCGCGGGACACGCTGGGCGCGCTGCGCGAGGCCGGCTTCGAACTCGGCGCGCACCGCGCGATGCTGGTGCCCGCGAAGGGGCCGCGCCTGCCCACCTCGTACTGCGTGATCGGTACGGCACGCCTCCCGGACGCCCCGTGACGCCCGGGAGACGTGGGTCTGTGGTCAGATCGCCTGGGTCAGGTTGACGGCGTTGCCGTCGGGGTCCCTGATGTGGGCGACCCGCTGCCCCCAGGGCATGTCGTTCGGCTCGCCCGACACCGTCCCGCCCAGCGGCTCGACGCGGCGCAGCACGTCGTCGACGGCGTCCACCGCGACGCTCAGGAGCACCCGCCCGGGCGCACCGGTCTCGACCGCGGTGTTCGCGACGATGCCGAGGCCCGCGTCGCCGATCCGCAGCTCCACGAAGAAGACCTCGCCCTCCCGCGGATACCGCTCCGCCGGTTCGGCCCCGAGCAGGTCGCGGTAGAAGGCCTGGAGGCGGTCGACATCAGGGGTGATGACGATCGGCTGGACGGTGGCGGGCATGGGGTCTCCTTCGGCTGCCGGTGACGGGGGCGAGCGCGGGGGCGGGGCCAAGTCGCGGCACGCGCCCCGTCCGGCCGGGTTCGTTGCCGGTCACCCCTTGAGACCGTGCTCGGGCCCGGAACTCATCGCCGTGGACCAGACCGCATCATGCGGCACCCCTGCGGCAGCTCACAGGCTCCACTGCCGCAGCCTCTCCGCGATCGCGTGCACGCTCGCGCCGCCGTCCTTCACCAGACGGGCGAGGTCACGCACTTGCTCGGGCGAGGTGACCACCTTCGTACCGCTGGAGACGAGGTAGGCGTACGCGACGGAGGAGGCGAAGAGGGCGTTGGAGCGTTCCAGCGCGGGGAGGTGGAGCAGCAGTTGCAGGAGCGCCGCGGCCCGGTCGTGCGGGGTTTCGTAGACGGGCATGCCGAATATCTCCGCCTCGTGCCGGCTGATGGCGGCGACGAGCGCTCCCCAGTCGGTGACCTGCGGGTCTCCGGGCGTCTTGTGTTCGGCGATCATCAGGAGCCAGGCAAGATCGATTCTGAGGTTCAACGGCTCAACGACGACCTTCGCCGAACGGCCGCGCGCCCTGATGCGGCGCCCGCACTGCGCGGACCGGCTCACGGACCGGCTCCCGGACCGGGCGGGTGCCCTCGCGGTCGGTCCCGAACTCCTCGGCGAACACGGACTCGTACTGCTTCATGAAGTCGGCCGCCGCTTCCACGAACGTATGACCGACCTCGCCGACGTCCTGCTTCACGAGCTCCTCGATGTAGCGGTTCACACTCACGCCTCGGGCCAGCGCACGCTCCCGCGCGGCCCGGGCGGTGTCCTCGTCCACTCGCACGTTCAGCTGAGTCTTCGCCATTCCTTCAAGCTAGCGCCGGTGTGCTAGCACGACAAGGGTGCCGGGAGCGTGCCCCTTGCATACGTCGCGGGCCCGGCCTCAGGGGGATTCCGCGGGTCCGGCCCGCCCCACTACTCTCCCCAGGACGAAGGGAGTTGGACCGGCCACGACCCAGGAGGCGGCCTTGCCCATACCTGATTCGGCACCGTTCACCGGCCGTCCCGGGGCGGCCGGGAGCGCCGCGCGCGCCCGAGGTCTGACGAAGGCGTACGGCTCGGGCGAGACGACCGTGCTGGCCCTCGACTCGGTCGACGTGGACATCGCGCGCGAGCGCTTCACGGCGGTCATGGGGCCGTCCGGTTCGGGGAAGTCCACGCTGATGCACTGCCTGGCCGGGCTGGACAGCGTCTCGGCGGGTCAGGTGTGGCTCGGCGGCACGGAGATCACGGGCCTGAAGGAACGGGAGCTGACCCGGTTGCGGCGCGACCGCGTGGGGTTCATGTTCCAGTCGTTCAACCTCATCCCCACGCTCAACGCGCTGGAGAACATGACGCTGCCGATGGACATCGCGGGCCGTCGGCCGGACCAGGCGTGGCTGGCGCACGTGATCGACACGCTGGGGCTGCGGGACCGGCTGAAGCACCGCCCCGCGCAGCTGTCCGGCGGGCAGCAGCAGCGGGTGGCGTGCGCGCGGGCGCTGGCGGCGAGACCCGAGCTGATCTTCGCCGACGAGCCGACGGGCAACCTCGACTCGCGGGCCGGTCTGGAAGTGCTCGGCTTTCTGCGGGACGCGGTCGACCAGCTCGGTCAGACCGTCGTCATGGTGACCCACGATCCCGGCGCCGCCGCCCACTCCGACCTGGTCCTCTTCCTCGGCGACGGCCGAATCGTGGACGACCTGGAGCGCCCGACGGCCGACGCAGTGCTCAACCGGATGAAGCGGTTCGACGCCATGCACGCGACGCCGTCGCCGGGCCCACCGGGCGGCCGGAGCTCCGGCTCCGGCTCCGGGCGGGAGACACCGGGCGGCCCCGGCACCGGAGCGTCGCCCGGCAGCACGTCCGAGCAGAGCTGAGCGGGGGGCCACGGTGCTGAAGGCGACGCTCAGGAGCTTCCTGGCGCACAAGGGCCGGCTCCTGCTCTCCGCTCTTGCCGTCATCCTCTCGGTCGCGTTCGTCGCGGGCAGTCTGATCTTCTCGGACACGGTGACGCGCACCTTCGACCGGCTGTTCGCCTCCACCTCGGCCGACGTGACGGTCGGGCCGCAGGAGGACCTCAAGGAGGCGGTGCCCTCCGGGCGCACGGCGACCGTGCCCGCGAGCCTGCGGGAGCGGGTGGCGAAGGTCGAGGGCGTCGCGGAAGCCCACGTCGACGCGTCCGTCGACAACATCACCGTCGTCGACCGCGACAACGAACCGGTCGGCTCGACGACCGGCGCGCCGACCGTCGCCACCAACTGGTACCCCACCGACCGCAGCCCCGTGGAGCTGACCTCGGGCCACGCGCCGCGCGGCGCGGGCCAGGCGATGCTGGACGCGGACACGGCCGGCAAGAAGGGGGTGGCACTCGGCGACACCCTGACCGTCCTGGCCCGGCCCGGCTCGTTCAAGGTCGAGATCGTCGGCATCGCCACGTTCACCACCACCAACCCCGGCGCCGCCCTTGTCTTCCTGGACACCCCGACCGCGCAGCGGAAGCTGCTCGGCGCCCCGGACGCGGCGACGAGCATCTCCGTGACCGCCGCCCCCGGCGTCGACGACGCCACGCTCAAGCGCCGCATCGCCGCCGAGGTCGGCACGGGGTACGAACTGGAGACCGCCGACGAACAGGCCGAGTCCGCCGCCGCCTCGCTCGGCGGTTTCCTGGACGTCATCAAGTACGTGATGCTCGGCTTCGCCGGTGTCGCCGTGCTCGTGGGCGTCTTCCTGATCGTCAACACCTTCTCCATGCTGATCGCCCAGCGCACGCGTGAGCTGGGGCTGCTGCGCGCGCTCGGCGCCGACCGCGGCCAGGTGCGCCGCTCGGTGCTCTTCGAGGCGCTGCTGCTCGGCCTGGTCGGCTCGACGCTGGGGCTGGCCGCCGGCATCGGCCTGGCCCTCGGCCTCATCGAGCTGCTGGGCGTGCTCGGGATGAACCTGAAGTCCACGGAGATGGTCCTCACGTGGGCGACCCCCGTGGTGTCGTACGTCGTCGGGGTCGGCGTCACGTTCGTCGCGGCGTACCTCCCGGCGCGCCGGGCCGCCCACGTCTCGCCGATGGCGGCGCTCGCGGACGCCGAGATCGCCGGTGTGGGGCGGCCGTTGAAGGTACGGGCGGTGGCGGGTTCGGTCGTCGCGGTGGCCGGGGCGGCGGCCCTGGTCGGCTGCGCGATCGCCGGCACGACCTCCTCGGCGGCGTCGCTCCTCGGGCTCGGCGTCGTCCTGACGCTCGTGGCCACCGTCATCGCGGGCCCGCTCCTGGTGCGCCCGGTGATCCGGGTGCTCGGCGGGGCGTTCCCCGCGGTCTTCGGTCCGGTCGGCCGGATGAGCCAGCGCAACGCCCTGCGCAACCCGCGCCGCACGGGGGCCACGGCGGCCGCCCTGATGGTGGGCCTTGCGCTGGTCGGCGGCCTCTCGGTGGCGAGCGCGTCGATGACCAAGTCGTTCGACCGGCAGATCGACGAGACGCTCGGCGCCGACTTCGTCGTCCAGAACGCCAACTTCCTGCCCTTCTCACCGGAGATCACGGCGAAGATCGAGGAGACCGGGGGCGCGGGCCTCGTCGTGCGCCAGCGCTTCAGCCCCATCGAGCTGGCGCTCCCCGACGGCGAGAGGGTCGAGTCGACCGCGGCGGGCTACGACCCGCGGCTCGACGACGTCGCCGACATCACGTACGCCGAGGGGAGTGCACGCGCCGCGCTCGCGGCCGGCCGCATCGGCATGGACAAGGACTTCGCGCACGAACACGGGGTGCGGGTCGGCGACGCGCTGGCGGCGACGTTCCCCGGCGGGCGGGAGACGAAGCTGACGGTGGGGGCGCTCACCGACCAGGACGCGCCCGAGGGGTTCGGCATCGAGGGAGGGCTCTTCCTCGGGCTGCGGACGGTCGAGAAGTACGTGCCGGACGGGCAGGACTCGGCGGTCTACGTGAACGCGGCCTCCGGCACGGACGCGGACACGCTGCGCACCCGGCTGGAGAGGACCCTCGACCCGTATCCGCAGGTCCAGGTGCGCGACCAGGCCGACTACAAGGAGCTGATACGGCAGCAGATCGCCGTGCTGCTCTACCTCGTCTACGCGCTGCTCGGCCTCGCGATCGTCATCGCGGTGCTCGGCGTCGTCAACACCCTCGCCCTGTCGGTGGTGGAGCGCACCCGCGAGATCGGGCTGCTGCGCGCCATCGGGCTCGGCCGGCGTCAGCTGCGCCGGATGATCCGCCTGGAGTCGGTGGTGATCGCGGTGTTCGGGGCGCTGCTCGGCCTCGCGCTCGGCCTGGTCTGGGGCGTCGCCGTGCAGCAGGTGCTCGCGCTCCAGGGCATGCAGGAGCTCGCCTTCCCCTGGGCGACGATCATCGCCGTGGTGATCGGCTCGGTGGTCGTGGGCCTCGCCGCGGCACTGCTGCCCGCGCTGCGCGCCTCCCGCATGAATGTGCTGGCGGCGATCGCGCACGAATGATGGACTGAGGGGCGACGTCAGCCAATCCGGGCATCTAGCCAATCCGGGCAAGTGTGGGGGAAGTTCATGGCCAGGCCGTTCCGTTTCGGTGTCAACATGATGAGCCTGACGGGCGGGGACGAATGGCGCGAGAAGTGCCGCAGGGCGGAAGGCCTCGGCTACGACGTGATCCTCGTCCCCGACCATCTCGGCGCGCCCTCACCGTTCCCCGCGGTCGTGGCCGCGGCCTCGGCCACCGAGCGGCCGCGCGTCGGCACGTTCGTCCTGAACGCCGGTTTCTGGAACCCCGCGCTGCTCGCCCGTGAGGTGGCCACGGCGGACGCGTTGACCGGGGGCCGCCTCGAACTGGGCCTGGGGACGGGCTATGTGAAGACGGAGCATGACGCCGCCGGACTGCCGTGGGGTGCGCCCGGCGAGCGGGTGGATCATCTGCGGCACACCGTCGAGGAGTTGGGTCGGCTGCTCGGCGCCGGGGAGCACCAGCCGTGGCCGGTCCAGCAGCCCCGGCCGCCGCTCCTGATCGGCGGCAACGGCGACCGGATGCTGAGGCTCACCGCCGAGCACGCCGACATCGCGGCGTTCACCGGGGCCAAGGCAGTTCCCGGCGATACCGGCGGCAGGATGCTCCACCTCACGCCCGAGGAGCTGGACGAGCGGGTCGCCGCCTACCGGCGGTTCGCCGCGGGCCGCTCCGAGCCGGCCGAGCTGAACCTGCTGATCCAGATGGTCGAGGTGACGAACGACCGCAGGGCGGCGATCCGGCCGGTCCTGGAGCACATCCCGCATCTGACCGAGGACGCCGCGCTCGCCCTGCCGCTCCTGCTGGTCGGCACCGTACGGCAGATCGCCGAGCAACTGCGCGCCCAGCGGGAGCGGTACGGCTTCTCGTACATCACCGTTCTGGAGCCGTACTTCGAGGCGTTCGGCCCGGTCATCGAGGAGCTGAGCGGCGGCTGACGGGCGCCCCGGCCCGTCCGCATCCTGAAAACCCTGGCGGCGCGCCCCGGGACGGTGATGGGATGGACCCATGGATGATCTTCGGACAAGGGCCGCGGGGCCCGGGGACCTGGACGCGGTGCTCGCCTTCTGGAAGGTGGCCGCCGAGGGCACGAGCATCAGCGACGACAGGTCGGGGGTGGAGCGGCTGGTCGCGCGCGACCCCGAGGCGCTGATCCTCGCCGAGCGCGGCGGGGAGCTCGCGGGCACGGTCATCGCGGGCTTCGACGGCTGGCGCTGCCACCTCTACCGCCTCGCCGTCCACCCGGACCACCGACGCCAGGGCGTGGGGGCGGCGCTGCTGGCCGCCGCGGAGGAGCGTTTCGTACGGCTCGGAGGGCGGCGCGGCGACGCCATGGTCCTCGACCGCAACGAACTCGCCCACCACGCCTGGCGTGCGGCGGGCTACGCCCCCGAACCGCAGTGGAGCCGGTGGGTGAAACCCCTCGCGGACTGAGCCCGGCCGCGCGTCCCGACAGGGGTTCGAAAGCGGCTTTGCTGATCCTTTACCATGGACGCACCACTCGTATCCGACTGAAAGGTGTGAGCGTCCGCCCATGGGCGAGCCTCCTAGTACCCGACATCGCGCATTCCTCCGGCCTCTGCACGATCATGGGACGGAGGTGACCCGATGACCGAAGTGCTCCTGCTCCTCGCGGCGGTGCTGCTCTGTGTGGCCTGCGGCGTCTTCGTCGCGGCGGAGTTCTCTCTCACGACGGTCGAGCGCAGCGAGCTCGAACGGGCCGTGGAACGCGGCGAGCGCGGCGCCGCCGGCGCCCTCAAGGCCGTCAAGAACCTCACCTTCCAGCTCTCCGGCGCCCAGCTCGGCATCACCGTGACCAACCTGGTGGTCGGCATGCTCTCCGAGCCGTCCATCGCCAAGCTCATCTCGGGCCCGCTGCGCGACCTGGGCCTGCCCCGCTCGGCGGCGTCCTCCGTGTCCCTGGTCATCGGCACGGCGCTGTCGACGGTCTTCCTGATGGTCATCGGCGAGCTGGTCCCCAAGAACTGGGCGATCTCCTCGCCGCTCGCCATCGCCAAGCGGGTGGCGACGCCGCAGCGGCTGTTCAGCGCCGCGTTCCGGCCGTTCATCGCGCATCTCAACAACACCGCGAACCGTTCCGTGCGCCGCTTCGGCCTGGAGCCCGCCGAGGAGCTCGCCTCCGCGCGCGGCCCCAAGGAGCTGATCGCGCTGGCCCGGCACTCCGCGCGGGAGGGCGCGCTGGAGGCGGACACCGCCGAGCTGTTCGTCCGCACGCTGAACCTCGCCGACCTCAGCGCGGAGAACGTGATGACGCCGCGCGTCCAGGTCATGGCCCTCGACGCGCACGCCACCTGCGAGGACGTCGCGAACGCCACGCGCGCGACCGGCCTGTCCCGCTTCCCCGTCTACCGCGGCAACCTCGACACGGTCGTCGGCGTCGCCCACATCAAGGACGTGCTCGCCGTGCCCGCCGAGCGCAGGCCGCGGGTGTCCGTCGCCGAACTGATGCGCGAGCCGCTGCTGGTTCCGGAGTCGCTGACCGTCGACCGCCTCCTCGACCGGCTCTCCGGCAAGCGCACGATGGCCGTGGTCATCGACGAGTACGGCGGCACCGCCGGGGTCGCCACCCTGGAGGACATCGTCGAGGAGGTCGTCGGCGAGGTGCGCGACGAGCACGACCCGCACGAGACGCCCGACATCGCCCCGTCCGGTACGGACGACCGCGGCAGGACGCTCTACTCCGCCGACGGCGCCGCGCGCACCGACCAGCTCGCCCGGGTCGGCCTGCGGGCCCCCGACGGGCCCTACGAGACGCTCGCCGGACTCGTCGCGACCGAGCTGGGCCGCATTCCGGCCGTCGGGGACAGCGTCGAGGTCGGCGGCTGGCGGCTCGACGTCACGGACGCCGCGGGGCGCCGTGCCGCGCGCGTACTGCTGCACGCCCCGCTGACCGAGGACGAGGCGGAGGACGCCCGATGATCGCCATCCAGTTGCTGATCGGTTTCGCGACCCTCGTGGTCAACGCCTTCTTCGTGGGCGCCGAGTTCGCCCTGATCTCCGTACGCCGCAGTCAGATCGAACCCCGCGCGGAGGACGGCGACCGCCGCGCCAAGAGCGTGATGTGGGGCTTGCAGCACGTCTCGGCGCTGCTGGCGGCGGCGCAGCTGGGCATCACGCTCTGCACGCTCGTCCTGGGTGTCGTCGCGGAGCCCGCGATCGCGCATCTCCTGGAGCCCGCGTTCGACGGGGCGGGAGTGCCGCACGGCCTGGTCCACCCCATCTCGTTCGTCATCGCGCTGACCCTGGCGACATACCTGCACATGCTGCTCGGCGAGATGATCCCCAAGAACATCGCGCTCGCCGAGCCGGTGCGCACGGCACTGGCGCTCGGACCGCCGCTGGTGGCGCTCGCCCGGGCGCTGCGGCCGGTGATCTTCGCGATCAACGCGTTCGCCAACGGCCTGCTGAAGCTGTTGCGGGTCGAGGCCAAGGACGAGGTCTCGGCGAGCTTCTCGGACGAGGACCTGGCCCGCATGGTCAGGGACTCCGGCAACGCGGGGCTGATCGACGACCGCGCCCAGGAGCGGCTGCACGACGCGCTGGAGCTCGGCCGCCGGCCGGTCAGGGACGTCGTCCTGCCGCTGGAGGACGTGGTCTACGCGCGCGTGGGCGTCACCCCGGAGCAGCTCGAGAACCTCTCCGCCGAGTCCGGGTTCTCCCGCTTCCCCGTCGTCGACGGGGGCCGTCGCATCGTCGGCTATCTGCACGTGAAGGACGCGCTGGACCGGGCCCCGCGGGACCTGCCGTTCCGGGTGCCGGACATGCGGAAGATCGCCCAGGTGCGCGAGACGACGCCGCTGGACGACGTGCTGACCGCGATGCGGGGCAGCCGTACGCATGTGGCGGCGGTACTCGGCTCCGACGGCAGGCTCGCCGGGATGGTCACGATGGAGGACGTGCTGCGGGAACTGTTCGGCCAGCCCGTGTGACCTGCGGCGGCGGTTCGCGGCTGTCGGTGGCGCGGTGTCCGTACGGTGGCGGCCCCGGGGCCCCACCCTCACCGACGGCCGCGCCCGGCGCGTTACCATCGCTCTCGCCATGCAGATGAATGCCGAATACACCAGTCTCGTCGCGGTAGGCGACTCCTTCACCGAGGGCATGTCGGACCTGCTGCCCGACGGCAGCTACCGCGGCTGGGCCGACCTCCTGGCCGCGCGGATGGCGGCGCGCAGCCCCGGCTTCCGCTACGCGAACCTCGCGGTGCGCGGCAAGCTCATCGGCCAGATCGTCGCCGAGCAGGTGGACGTGGCGGCCGCGATGCAGGCCGACGTGGTCACCCTGGTGGGCGGGCTCAACGACACCCTGCGCCCCAAGTGCGACATGACGCGCGTGCGTGACCTGCTCGAAGAGGCGGTGGAGCGCCTCTCGCCCTCCTGCAAGCAGCTGGTCCTGATGCGCAGCCCCGGGCGCAACGGCCCGGTGATGGAGCGGTTCCGTCCGCGCATGGAGGAGCTCTTCACCCACATCGACGACCTGGCGTCCCGGCACGGCGCGATCGTCGTGGACCTGTACGGCGCCGCCGCCCTCGGCGATCAGCGCATGTGGGACGTGGACCGGCTGCACCTCACGGCCGAGGGGCACCGCAGGGTCGCCGAGGCGGTGTGGCAGGCGCTCGGGCACCCGCCCGAGGACGACTGGCAGCTCCCCCTGTCGGCGGCCGTCCCGCTGAACTGGGCCGCACGCCGCGTCGCCGACGCCCGCTTCGCCCGGCAGCACCTCGCGCCCTGGATCGTGCGCCGCCTCACCGGCCGCTCCTCCGGTGACGGGCGCCCGCCGAAGCGCCCCGAGCTGCTGCCCTACGACGGGCCGCTCCCGCAGGAACCCACCGGCGGGCTCTCGTAGCTTCCGACGAACGGGGGCATGGCGCTGGCCTGCACGAACGCCCAGTAGAATCCGTACACGTGACTGCTGCGCCTGCAAAGCCCCGTATCCCCAACGTCCTCGCGGGACGTTACGCCTCCGCCGAGCTCGCCACCCTCTGGTCGCCCGAGCAGAAGGTGAAGCTGGAGCGTCAGCTCTGGCTCGCCGTGCTGCGCGCGCAGAAGGACCTCGGGATCGAGGTGCCGGACGCCGCGATCGCCGACTACGAGCGCGTCCTCGACCAGGTGGACCTGGCCTCCATCGCCGAGCGCGAGAAGGTCACGCGCCATGACGTGAAGGCCCGCATCGAGGAGTTCAACGCCCTCGCCGGGCACGAGCACGTGCACAAGGGCATGACCTCGCGCGACCTCACCGAGAACGTCGAGCAGCTCCAGATCCGGCTCTCCCTGGAGCTGATCCGCTCCCGCACCGTCGCGGTCCTCGCCCGGCTCGGCAAGCTCGCCGGTGAGTACGCCGAGCTGGTCATGGCGGGCCGCTCCCACAACGTCGCCGCACAGGCGACGACGCTGGGCAAGCGCTTCGCGACCGGCGCCGACGAGCTCCTCGTCGCCTACCGCCGCCTGGACGAGCTCGTCGAGCGCTACCCCCTGCGCGGCATCAAGGGCCCGGTCGGCACCGCCCAGGACATGCTCGACCTGCTCGGCGGCGACGCCGGGAAGCTCGCCGACCTGGAGCAGCGCATCGCCGCGCACCTCGGGTTCGAGACGGCCTTCACCTCGGTCGGCCAGGTCTACCCGCGCTCCCTCGACTACGACGTGGTGACGGCCCTGGTGCAGGTCGCGTCCGCGCCGTCCTCGCTGGCCAAGACGATCCGTCTGATGGCCGGCCACGAACTGGTCACCGAGGGCTTCAAGCCGGGCCAGGTCGGCTCGTCCGCGATGCCGCACAAGATGAACACCCGCTCCTGCGAGCGCGTCAACGGCCTCACCGTCATCCTGCGCGGCTACGCCTCGATGACCGGCGAGCTGGCGGGCGACCAGTGGAACGAGGGCGACGTCTCCTGCTCCGTGGTGCGCCGGGTCGCCCTGCCCGACGCGTTCTTCGCGCTCGACGGTCTCCTGGAGACCTTCCTGACCGTGCTGGACGAGTTCGGCGCCTTCCCGGCCGTCGTCGCGCGCGAGCTGGACCGCTACCTCCCCTTCCTCGCCACCACCAAGGTCCTGATGGCCTCGGTGCGCGCGGGCGTCGGGCGCGAGGAGGCCCACGAGGCCATCAAGGAGAACGCGGTCGCCTCCGCGCTCGCCATGCGCGAGCAGGGCGCCGAGCGCAACGAACTCCTCGACAAGCTCGCCGCGGACTCCCGCATCCCGCTGGACCGCGCCCAGCTCGACGAGCTGATGGCCGACAAGCTGTCCTTCACGGGCGCGGCGAGCGACCAGGTGGCCGCCGTCGTGGCGCGGATCGAGGCGCTCCTGAAGGAGCACCCCGAGGCCGCTGCCTACACGCCGGGCGCGATCCTCTGACCGGTCTGTCGTGAGCGGCGGCCCGGGGCGCGATGCCCCGGGCCGCCGTCTTTCCCCCGTCCGTCGCTTACAGGCCCACGTCCCTGCCGCGGAAGTCCTCCAGCGACTCCCGGCGGACCAGCAGCCTCGCGTGCCCGTCCGCCACCGCCACCACGGGCGGGCGGCCCACGAGGTTGTAGCCGGACGCCATCGACAGGTGGTACGCGCCCGAGACCGGGACGGCGAGCAGGTCCCCGGGGCGTACGTCGCCGGGGAGCAGGACGTCGGAGGCGAGGACGTCGCCCGCCTCGCAGTGCCGCCCCACCACCGTCACCGGTTCCGTGCCGGCCAGCGAGCCCCTGCCGACCAGGCGGGGCGCGTACCGCACGCCGTACAGCGCGGGCCGCGGGTTGTCGCTCATGCCGCCGTCCACCGCGACGAAGGTCCGCCCGGACGTCCGCTTGACCGCGAGCACCCGGTAGAGGGCCACGCCGGCGGGGCCCGCGATGGCCCGCCCCGGCTCCACCACCAGCCGCGGCACGGGCAGGCCCGCCGCCGCGCAGCTCTCGGTCAGCTCAGCGCGCACCTTGCGGGCGAGGGAGGCGATGTCGAGGGAGTCCTCACCCGGGCGGTACGCGATGCCGTGCCCGCCGCCGAGGTCCAGTTCCGGCAGGGTGACCCCGTGCTGGTCCTTGATCCGCGCCATCAGCCCGACCAGGCGGCGCACCGCGCACAGGAAGGGCTTCTCCGTGGTGATCTGTGAGCCCAGGTGGCAGTGCAGGCCGACCAGTTCCAGCGTGGGCTGGCCGAGGATGCGGGCGATGGCGTGCTGGGCGGAGCCGTCCGTGAGGGACAGGCCGAACTTCTGGTCGTCCGTGCCCGTCCGGATCTTGGCGTGTCCGCCGGCGGCGATGCCCGGCACCACCCGGACCATCACCTTCTGGCGGCTGCCCGGCGGAACGGCGGCGGCCAGCCGGGCGATCTCGGAGGCGCTGTCGATGACGATGCGGCCGACCCCGAGGCGGAACGCGGCGCGCAGGTCGTCGGGGCTCTTGGCGTTGCCGTGCAGCACGACGCGGTCCGCGGGGAAGCCCGTGGTGACGGCGAGCTCCAGCTCCCCGGCCGAGCAGACGTCGAGGCCGAGTCCCTCCTCGGCCATCCAGTGCGCCATCGCGCGGCACAGGAACGCCTTGGCGGCGTACAGCACCTCGGCGCCCTCGAACGCGCGCAGGTAGGCACGGCAGCGGGCGCGCACGGCGCCTTCGTCGAGGAGGTAGGCGGGGGTGCCGAAGCGCTCGGCGATCTCGGTGAGCGGGACACCGGCGACGGCGAGGTCGCCGTGGCCGAGCGGCGTGGTGGAGGCGGGCCAGACGGGGGGGGCCGGGGCGGGGGCGGGGGGGGGGGGCGCACGGCGCGCGGCGGCCGGCGCGCCCGGTACCCCTCCGGCCCTGGCCAAGGAGGAGGCCCCGGCCGCCCCCGCGGCCCCGGCTGCCGCTCCCGCCGCCCCGGCCCAGCCCGCCGCCCCGGCCCAGCCGGCCGCGCAGGCTCCGGCTCCGGCCACCCCGGCCCAGCAGTCCGCCCCGGCCGACGACGGCGCCTACGTCACCCCGCTGGTCCGCAAGCTCGCCTCCGAGAACGACGTGAACCTCTCCGAGGTCAAGGGCACCGGCGTCGGCGGCCGCATCCGCAAGCAGGACGTCATCGCCGCCGCCGAGGCCAAGAAGTCGGCCCCGGCCCCGGCCGCCGCCGCTCCGGCCGCCGCCCCCAAGGCCCCGGCCCTGGAGGCGTCCCCGCTGCGCGGTCAGACGGTCAAGATGACCCGCATGCGCAAGGTCATCGGCGACAACATGATGAAGGCCCTGCACTCGCAGGCCCAGCTGACCTCGGTCGTCGAGGTCGACATCACCAAGCTGATGAAGCTGCGCGCCAAGGCCAAGGACGCCTTCGCCGCCCGTGAGGGCGTCAAGCTGTCCCCGATGCCGTTCTTCGTCAAGGCCGCCGCCCAGGCGCTGAAGGCCCACCCGGTCATCAACGCCCGGATCAACGACGACGAAGGCACCATCACCTACTTCGACGCGGAGAACATCGGCATCGCCGTCGACGCCGAGAAGGGCCTGATGACCCCGGTCATCAAGGGCGCGGGCGACCTCAACATCGCCGGCATCTCCAAGAAGACCGCCGAGCTGGCCGGCAAGGCCCGCGGCGGCGGCCTCACCCCGGACGACATGTCCGGCGCCACCTTCACCATCTCCAACACCGGCTCGCGCGGCGCCCTGTTCGACACGGTCATCGTGCCGCCGAACCAGGCCGCCATCCTCGGCATCGGCGCCACCGTCAAGCGCCCGGTCGTCATCAACCACCCCGACCTCGGCGAGACCATCGCCGTACGGGACATGACCTACCTCTCGCTCTCCTACGACCACCGCCTGGTCGACGGAGCCGACGCCGCCCGCTACCTGACCGCCGTCAAGGCGATCCTGGAAGCCGGCGAGTTCGAGGTCGAGCTCGGCCTCTAGTGCGGCGCGCGGTGAGGCTGTAAGACTCGTCTCATCAGCACGTACGCCCCTGTCCGGAGTCATCCGGACGGGGGCGTCGCCGTATTGTCTAGGGGTCACACGCCCTTGGGGTCCGCAGCCCCTGCCGGAGGAGCTCTCATGACCGCGCCCGTCGTTCACTCGCTGCGCGAACAGATCCGCGAGCACATCGTGGAGGGGATCGTCAGCGGGCGCTGGAAGCCGGGCGAGCGCATCGTGGAGCGGCGGATCGCCGTGGAGCTGGAGGTCTCGCAGACCCCGGTGCGCGAGGCGCTGCGGGAGCTGGAGACGCTGCGGCTCATCGAGTCGGCGCCCAACAAGGGTGTGCGCGTACGGAACTTGACCGCCGCCGACCTGGAGGAGAGCTATCCCGTGCGGGCGGGCCTGGAGGCGATCGCCGCCGAGCTGGCGGCCGAGCGGCTGGCCGAGGACTGCTCGGCCCTGGAGCCCCACGTCGCGGCCCTCTACGAGGCGGACCGGGCCTCGGACGGCACCGGCCAGGTGCGGCACACCGTCGCCTTCCACCGGGAACTGGTGCGGGCCGCGGACAACTCCGTCCTGCTGCACACCTGGGAAGGGCTCGGCATCGAGGTCTTCACCGCCCTGTCGATCCGCTGGCTCGGCACGGTCCAGCAGTCGTACGCGGAGGAGCACGAGGCGCTGGTCTCCGCGTTCCGGCGGCGTGATCCGGCCATCGCGGAGCTGGTGAAGGCCCACGTCCTCGGCTGCGCCCCGCGCGCCTGAGCCACCCGGGCGCGCTCATCTGCGGGGCGCATGCTCAGACGTGTTCCCACCTGCGCGAATCCTTCAAATCGAAGGCACCGCGTGCCCCCTTGCCTGGCACCGGATGCCGACTTTCTCGATCCGGAGAAGTTTTTCCCTCAACGCTTTGATCGATCATCGATCAGGGGCTTACAGTCGACGACGGTCCTGCGACGGAGTAACACCAACGATTCCGCCGGCAGAGCCGCACGCCCTGTCCTGCCAAAGACAACGGGCACCCCCACCCCTTACCGAACAGGGGACCCCCTCCGACTCAGGAAGGCGGCGCAATGACCGACCCCTCCGCAATCCAGCCGAGCGAGCTCGACCAGCTCCCGGACCGCGACCCCGAGGAGACCGCCGAATGGCAGGCCTCCCTGGACGCCGTGACCCAGGCGGCCGGGCCGCACCGTGCCGCGTACCTGATGCGCCGCACGCTGGAGCGTGCCGAGGGCGCGGGCCTGGCGCTGCCCAAGCTCCTCGAAACGGACTACGTCAACACCATCCCCACCTCCGCCGAGCCGGCGATCGACGGCGACGAGGAGATGGAGCGGAAGATCACCGCGTGGAACCGCTGGAACGCGGCCGCGATGGTGACCCGCGGTTCCAAGCACGGCGTCGGCGGCCACATCGCGACCTTCGCGTCCGCGGCCTGGCTGTACGAGACCGGCTTCAACCACTTCTTCAAGGGCAAGGAGTCCGGCGAGGCCGCCGGCTCCGGTGACCAGCTCTACATCCAGGGTCACGCCTCTCCCGGCATCTACGCCCGCGCCTTCCTCGACGGCCGCCTGACCGAGGCGCAGCTCGACAACTTCCGCCGCGAGTCGGGCGGCGACGGCCTGCCGTCCTACCCGCACCCGCGCCGCCTGCCCTGGCTGTGGGAGTTCCCGACGGTGTCGATGGGCCTCGGCCCGCTCTCCGCGATCTACCAGGCGCGCTTCAACCGCTACCTGACCAACCGCGGCATCAAGGACGTCTCCGCCTCGCACGTGTGGGCGTTCCTCGGTGACGGCGAGATGGACGAGCCCGAGTCGACGGCGGCCCTCGCACTGGCCGCGCGCGAGGGTCTCGACAACCTCACGTACGTCATCAACTGCAACCTCCAGCGCCTCGACGGCCCGGTGCGCGCCAACTTCCGCGTGGTGCAGGAGCTGGAGGCCCAGTTCCGCGGCGCCGGCTGGAACGTCATCAAGGTCCTGTGGGGCAACGCCTGGGACGAACTGTTCCAGCTCGACACCACCGGCGCCCTGGTCCGCCGCCTGCGCGAGGTGCCGGACGCGCAGTTCCAGACGTACGCGACGCGTGACGCCGCCTACATCCGCGAGCACTTCTTCGGCGCCGAGCCCGCCCTCGTCGAGCTGGGCAAGCTGCTCAGCGACGACAAGATCAGCGAGTGCTTCCACCTCTCGCGCGGCGGCCACGAGGCCCGCAAGGTGTACGCGGCCTACCGCGCGGCGCTCACCCACAAGGGCGCGCCGACCGTGATCCTCGCGCAGACGGTCAAGGGCTTCACCCTCGGCAAGGGCTTCGAGTCCAAGAACGCCAACCACCAGATGAAGAAGCTGACGGTGGACGAGTTCAAGGACATGCGGGACCTGCTGGACCTGCCGATCCCGGACAGCGCGTTCGTCGACGGCCAGGTGCCCTACGGCCACCCCGGCGCCGACTCCCCCGAGGTCCGCTACCTCCAGGAGCGTCGCGCGGCCCTCGGCGGCCCGGCCCCGGCCCGCCGCACGCAGCCGCTGGCCCCGCTGCCCGCCGCCGCGGACAAGACGTTCGCCTCCTTCGACAAGGGCTCCGGCTCGCAGAACGTGGCGACCACCATGGCCTTCGTACGCCTGGTCAAGGACCTCGTACGCGACAAGGAGACCGGCAAGCGCTGGGTGCCGATCGTCCCCGACGAGGCGCGCACCTTCGGCATGGAGTCGCTCTTCCCGTCGCTCGGCATCTACTCGCCGAAGGGCCAGACGTACGAGCCGGTCGACCGCGACCAGCTGATGTACTACAAGGAGGCCAAGGACGGCCAGATCCTCAACGAGGGGATCACCGAGGCCGGTTCCATGGCGGACTTCATCGCCGCGTCCACGTCGTACGCGACGCACGGCGAGGCCATGATCCCCTTCTACATCTTCTACTCCATGTTCGGCTGGCAGCGCACCGCCGACCAGATGTGGCAGCTCGGCGACCAGCTGGGCCGCGGCTTCCTCGTCGGCGCGACGGCCGGCCGTACGACGCTGACGGGTGAGGGCCTCCAGCACGCGGACGGCCACTCGCCGGTCATCGCGGCGACCAACCCGGCCGCGCTGACGTACGACCCGGCGTTCGCGTACGAGATCGCGGCGATCGTCAAGGACGGTCTGCGCCGCATGTACGGCGAGGCGCTGCCGGGCGAGGACCCGAACGTCTTCTACTACCTCACCGTCTACAACGAGCCGATGCCGCAGCCCGCGAAGCCCGCGGGTGTCGACGAGGGCATCATCAAGGGCCTCTACCGCTTCAACACGGCGGAGTCCGCGGGCCTGTCCCCCGCTGCCAACGCCGCGCGCATCCAGCTGCTCGGCTCCGGCACGGCCATCCACTGGACGCTTGCCGCCCAGAAGATGCTCGCCGAGGAGTGGGGCGTGGCCGCCGACGTGTGGTCCGCGACGTCCTGGACCGAGCTGCGGCGTGACGCCCTGGAGGCGGACGAGGCGCTGCTGCGCGGCGAGGAGCGCACCCCGTACGTCCGTACGGCGCTGGAGGGCGCCCAGGGTCCCGTCCTGGCCGTCTCCGACTACATGCGCCAGGTCCCCGACCAGATCGCGCAGTGGGTCGAGCAGGACTACTCGTCGCTCGGCGCGGACGGCTTCGGCCTCTCCGACACGCGGGACGCGGCGCGCCGCCACTTCGGCGTCGACGCCGAGTCGATCGTCGTCGCGGCGCTCGCGCAGCTCGCCCGCCGGGGCGAGGTGCCCGCCTCCGCGGTGAAGGAGGCGCGGGCCAAGTACGGCCTGTAAGCACGCGGTACACGAGTGCGGGTCCCCGCTGCCGGCGGGGGCCCGCGCTTCGTGCGTGTGGCGGCATCATGGGGCCATGCGCGCTGCCCGCCTCATCAAGATGGTGCTCCTGCTCCAGTCCCGGCCCTCCATGACCGCCGCCGAGCTGGCCGCCGAGCTGGAGGTGTCGGAGCGGACCGTCACGCGGGACGCGCAGGCCCTGTCGGAGGCGGGCGTGCCCGTCTACGCCGACCGGGGGCGGACCGGCGGCTACCGGCTCATCGGCGGCTACCGCACGCGGCTCACCGGGCTCGGCCGCAGCGAGGCCGAGGCGCTGTTCCTCTCCGGGGTGCCGGGCGCGCTGCGGGAGATGGGCCTGGAGGACGCGGCGTCGGCGGCCCGCCTGAAGGTGTCGGCGGCGCTCATGCCCTCGCTGCGGGACGCCCCGCGCAGCGCCTCGCAGCGGTTCCATCTGGACGCGCCGGGCTGGTTCAAGGAGGCGCCCGCGCCCGAGCTGCTGCCGGCCGTCGCGGACGCGGTCTGGGACGACCGGCGGATCACCGCCCGCTACCGCCGCCAGGAGGCCGAGGTGGAGCGGGAGTTGGAGCCGTACGGGCTCGTGCTCAAGGCGGGTGTCTGGTACTTGTGCGCCCGGGTGCCCGACTCCCCCGGTTCCGGCTCGCACCGCGTGTACCGCATCGACCGGTTCACCGCGGTCGCCGTCGGCGGGGAACGCTTCGTACGGGACGAGGAGTTCGACCTGCCGGCCTTCTGGGAGGAGCGGGCGGCGCAGTTCGCGCGGGCGATCCTGCGGGCTCAGGTCGTGGTGCGGCTCACCGGGGCGGGTGTGCGGCAGCTGCCGTACGCCACCGACCGGGCGGTGGCGCGGGAGGCCATGGAGAGTGCCGGTGAGCCCGACCCGTCGGGCAGGGTGACGGTCACCCTGCCCGTCGAGAACGAGGACGTGGCGTACACGCAGCTCATGGCGCTCGGCCCGGAGGCGGAGGTGCTGGAGCCCGCCGCGCTGCGGGAGCGGTTCGCGGAAGCCGCGGCGCGCTCGGCGGCGCTCTACCGGTAGCCCTGCCGGCGGCCGCACGGGGCGCTCCTCCGGCAGGGCTACCGGTAGCCGGTGACGTCCGCCGTGTCGCTCTCCTGGTCGACCTCCGTGAGGTACCGCCAGGCGTCGGGCGCGGAGCCGTCGACGTCCGTGAAGCCGTACTCCTTGGCGAGGCCGCCGCTGGAGAGCGACGCGCCGTTGTGGCGCGCCACGTCGGGGTCGGCGGCGAGAGCGACGAGCGCCCGGCCGACGAAGGCGGGCGTCTCGGAGATCGCGAAGTGGGGGTTCTGCTCGCAGCCCGCCCGCCAGTTCTCCTCGGTCACCTTGAAGTACGTGTCGAGCATGGCTTCGGAGCGCAGCCAGCCGGGGGTCAGGCAGACCGCCGTGCAGCCGTACTCCTCGACCTCCTCGGCGAGGCCGTGGGTCATGCGCAGGGGGGCGGCCTTGGCGAGGTCGTAGTAGAACGGCTTGCGGTAGTGGGAGCCGTTGTACTCCGCGGTGCCGTCGGTGACCTCGACGACCAGGCCGCCGGGGTTCTTGATGAGCAGCGGCAGCGCGTACCGGCTGGTGACGATGTGGGTCTCGATGCCGAGGCGCAGGACGCGCAGCCCCTTGTCGAGGTCGTGCTCCCACATCTTCTTGTCCCACTCGACGTGGAGGTCGCCGCCCCAGATGTCGTTGACGAGGATGTCCAGGCGGCCCCGCTCACGGCCGATCCGCCCGACGAGCGCCTCGACCTGGGCGGGCTCCAGGTGGTCGGTGGGCACGGCGATGCCCGTGCCGCCCGCGGCGTCGACCAGCTCGGCGGTCCCCTCGATGGTCTCGGTGCTGCGGCCGACCTCGCTGGCGCGCTCGCGCGTGGTGCGTCCCGTGACGTAGACGGTGGCCCCGGCGCGGCCCAGTTCGACGGCCATGGCGCGTCCGGCGCCGCGCGTGGCCCCGGCGACGAGGGCGGTCTTCCCGGTCAGGGGCTGGGCGGCGGCCGGTGCGGAAGCGGTCGCCTGCCGGGCGGGGCCGGTCTCCTGCTGTGTGGTCTCCATGCCCGTGATGCTTCCACCAAAAGGAGACAACTCCTGTCGGTTTTTCCATCGGCATGTGCGCGCATAACGAGACAGCCGCATTCCGGCGTACTCCGCATGCGCCCCCACCCCGCAGGGCCGATGCTGGACCCGTGATGGACGAGACGGAGTTCTGGGAGATCGTGGACAGCACCCGCGAGGCCGCCGGCGGCGACCCCGAGGACCACGCCGAGCTGCTCGTCGAGCGACTGCTGGGGTACGACCCCGAGTCCGTCCTCGACTTCGCCCGCCACTTCGAGGCCCGGTACAACCGCGCCTACCGCTGGGATTTGTGGGGCGCCGCCTGGGTGCTGCTCGGCGGCGCGAGCGACGACGCCTTCGACTTCTTCCGGTGCTGGCTGATCGGCCGGGGCCGGGAGGTCTTCGAGGGCGCGCTGCACGACCCCGACGCGCTCGCCGACCTCCTGGACGACTTCGACGAGGAGCTGGACGGCGACGGCGAGGAGCTCGGCTACGCCGCCGACGAGGCGTACGAGCAGCTCACCGGCCTCGTCGCCCCGGACCTCGGCATCCTGCCCGCGCCGCCCGAGCCGGTCGGCACGCCCCTCGACTTCGAGGACGACGCGGTGATGGAGCGGCGCTACCCGAAGCTGTGGGGCCGCTTCATGGGCGACTGAGCCATGGCCGCGCGGCGCGGTAGCGGGTACCGCCGCCGATCGACACCTCGGTGCGCGTGACGAACCGGCTGTTGGGGAGGCTGCGGGTCCGGGGTCGGGGTCTGCTGGTCCGGTCCGGGAGGCCGCTAGTACGGTCCGGGAGGCTCCTTCGCCCCTGCAGGCCGCTCCCTCGCTCCCGGGGGCTCGTCCGCCCCCGGTGTCTGCTCCTCCGGCCCTGGAGGCCGCTCCCCCGCCCCCGAAGGCTGCTCGGCCGGCCCCGGAGGCCGCTCCTCCGGCCCCGGAAGCCGCTCCTCCGGTGCGAACACCATCATCGTCACGTCGTCCCGCACCGTCCCCGCGTAGCGCAGCACGTCCGACCACACCCGCTCCGTGAGGCCCGCCGGGTCGTCCAGGACGGCCGGGTCCGCCTTCACCATCTCGCTGAGCCGGTCGGCCAGGGGGTAGAACGTGCCGGACGCGTCGCGCGCCTCGCTCACCCCGTCGGTCAGGCCGAACAGCCGGTCCCCGGCGAGCAGCGGCACCGTCAGCTGCTCCGGCGGGGCCAGGCCCGCGATGCCGAGGCCGAGCGGAGGGCCCGACGCCACCGGGAGCTCGGTGACCTCGGGGCCGCGCAGCAGCAGGGGCGGCGGATGGCCGCAGGAGACGACGCGGACGACGAAGGAGTCGTCGGGGAACTCCAGCAGCACGGCCGTGGCGAACAGCTCGGCGTGTTCGTCGCCCTCGGAGTCGACCACGAGCCTGCGGTCGAGGCGGGCCGCGACGCCCTCCAGGTCGGGCTGGTCGAGGACCGCCTCGCGGAAGGCGCCGAGCAGCGCGGCGACCGTGCCGACGGCGGCGAGCCCGTGCCCCTGCACATCGCCGATGAGGGCCCGTACGCCCCCCGGTCCCTTGCGTACGTCGAAGAAGTCGCCGCCGACCAGCGACTCGTGCTGTGCCGCCTGGTAGAGGCCCGCGAACCGCACCCGGCCGACCCGTTCCGGCAGCGGCGGCAGGACCGCGAACTGGGCCGCCTCGGCGACCGTGCGGACCGTGACGAGCTGGGCCTCGCGGCGGCTGCGGACCCAGGCGAAGACCACACTGAGCAGGGCGATGAAGGCGATCGTCAGTTCGTCGCTGCTGCCGGGACGGCCGAGCCCGACGCCCGGCAGCGAGAGCAGCACGACGACCGTCCCGCCGAGCAGCGCGGTGGCGGCGGGCCCGTACGACAGGGCGGCCAGCGGCGGGGCCGCCGCGACCAGGAAGGTCAGGTCCACCGTCTTGGGGGTGATCCACTGGAGGAAGGCGATCACCACCAGGAGCAGCGGCGGGGGCCAGCGCAGCCATGGCGGGGGCGGGGAGCCGCGCAGCAGCCAGTCGCGCTGCTCCGCGTCGCGCCGTCTGGCCGCAGCCCTGATCATCTCTTCACGCTCCTACGCGGGCGGGGACACCGCACGCCGGGCCGGTCCGTCGGGTGCGGGGCCGGCAGGCCGCGCGGGACCCCGTGGGTCATCGGGGCGGGCCCCACAGGTCACTGGGGCGGGCCCCCTCGCATCCGTCCGTCACAGAGGGCGGCCCATGAGCACGTCGTCGACGTACTCGCCGTCCAGCAGGAACTCGCCCGGCAGCACGCCCTCGATCACGAAGCCCTCCGCCTCGTAGAGCTTGCGGGCCGGAGTGTTGTGCCCGAGGACCCGCAGCGTGACGCGGACCGCGCCCTGCCCCCGGGCCTCGTCCACGGCCGCCCGGAGCAGCCGCCTGCCGATCCCGGTGCCGCGTACGTCCTCGGCGACGGCGAGGCCCTGGATCTGACGGACGTGCGCGTTGACGATCAGCGGGGTGGGGAACCCGAGCTTCACATAGCCGACGAGCCGCCCGTCCAGCTCGGCGACGAGGTGGTCGTGCGGGCCGAACCGGTCGCTGAAGAAGGGCTCGTGGGGAGGCTCGGGGCAGGGCTGCACCGCGTGCAGGGTGGACCAGGTGGCGCGGTCGAGACGGGCGAGGGCGTCCTCGTCCTCGGGCAGCGCGGTGCGTATGTGCAGGTCCGTCATGGCGCCACTGTACGGCCGCCTCCGCCCCGCCCACCGGCTTTCCCGGCCCGGCCGCCACCGTGTCCCGCGACAGGGCCCGCGGCGCCGTTCAGAGGCAGGATGGACCCATGGAACCCACACGGCCGCAGCGTTCCCCGCAGCACTCCCGGGTGGTCGTCGCCGGCGCCTCCGGGCTCATCGGCACGGCGCTCGCACGGTCCCTCACCGAGGCCGGGCACGAGGTGGTCCGGCTGGTGCGCAGAGCGCCCCGCGGCAGGGACGAGGCGCGGTGGGACCCCGAGGAGGGGTACGTCGACACGGCGGCCCTCACGGGCTGCACGGCAATCGTCAACCTCGCGGGCGCGGGGATCGGCGACCACCGCTGGACGGACGCGTACAAGCGGGAGCTGCGCGACAGCCGGGTCCTCGGCACCGGCACGCTCGCCGCCGCGGCGGCCGCGCTCGACGTACCGCCACGGGTGTTCCTGAACGCCGGTGCGATCGGCTACTACGGGGACACCGGTCAGCGCGCGGTGGACGAGAGCGCCCCCGCCGGGGAGGGGTTCCTGCCGTCCCTGTGCGTGGAGTGGGAGGCGGCCACCGCGGCGGCCGAGCGGGCGGGCATCCGTACCGTGATCGCCCGCACCGGCCTGGTGGTGGCGCGCGAGGGCGGCGCCTGGGCCCGTCTCTTCCCCCTCTTCAAGGCGGGCCTCGGCGGCCGCCTCGGCAACGGCGGGCAGTACTGGAGCCACATCGCCCTGCATGACGAGGTCGCGGCCCTGCGCCATCTCCTCGACACGGAGTCGTTGTCGGGCCCGGTGAACCTCACCGCGCCCGATCCGCGCACCAACGGCGAGGTGACGGCCGCCATGGGGCGGGTCCTGCGGCGACCGACGCTCCTCGCGGTACCGGCTCCGGCGATGCGGCTGGTGCTCGGCGAGATGGCCGACGACGTCCTGGCGAGCCAGCGGGTGCTGCCGAGGCGGTTGCTGGAGTCCGGCTTCACGTTCCGGTTCCCCGGCATCGAGGAGACGCTCCGGGCGGCGCTGGGGTGACGGGCCCGCCCCCGTGCGACCGGCGTGCGACCGTGCCCGGGTGCGTGCGCGACTGCCCCCGGCCCGGCCCGCTCCTACCCTCGTCCCGCACCGGGGATTCCGGAGCCTCGTCGGGGGCATCAGCTCCCCACCAGCCCGCGCGACCTCTGGGAGGGGCACATGCTAGAGCCAGCGCACCATGCGGACGTCGTCATCGTGGGGGCCGGGGCCGCGGGGCTCTCGGCCGCGCATCGGCTGACCAGCGCCGGTGTGACGACCGTTGTCCTGGAGGCCGCCCCTTGCGTCGGCGGCCGTATGTCGACCGAGAAGATCGACGGCTTCCGGCTCGACAGGATCGGGCAGCCGCTCACCACCTCGTACCCGGAGCTGCGCCGCACGCCGGGTCTCGACCCGCTCGTCCTGCGTCCCTTCGCCCCCGGCCTGCTGGTGCACAGCGACGGCCGCCACCACCGCGCGGCCGAACCGCTGCCCGGACGGAGCGCGAGGGGCGCACTCACGGCGGCGCGCGCCCTCGCGAGCGCCCCCCGCGTGCCGCGGCCCGCACGGTCCGCC
>NZ_JAFEXF010000081.1 GCF_016905445.1 Streptomyces sp. G44 | reverse complement strand
GGCCCTGGCCCAGCTCCTGCTCGCGGTCGCCGCGGCGACGTTCCGGCCGCTGCTGCTCGCGGTGGCCACGGTGACCGTCACGCGCACTCCCGTGCGCCGCCTGCCGCGCCCCGAGCGCCGGGCGCGCGTCACCGCCACGCGCCTGCTGGTGCACTGTGTGGGGCGGCGTGGACCGCCGCGCTCGGCTGTCCACGCCTGAGCACGACACCCCACGCAGTTCACCCACACGGAGAAAAAGATCATGAGCCAGCGCAACAGCCAGGCCGCCAAGTCCGCCGCCCGCGAGCGGATCCGCGCCCAGCAGGAGGCCGAGCGCAAGCGCGAGAAGCGCAAGCGCGCGGCGATCGTCGGCGTCTCGATCGTCGGTGTCATCGCGATCGCCGGCGGCGTCGGCTACGCCGTGATGCAGGCCAACAAGCCGAGCAAGCCCGGCAACTGGGAGAAGGCCGCCGACGCGAAGGTGGTCGCCCCGGCCAACACCTCGGGCAAGAACGGCACCACGCTCACGCTCGGCAAGTCCTCCAAGAACACCGTCCACCTGTACGAGGACCCCCGCTGCCCCGGTTGTGCGGTCATGGAGCAGTCCATCGGCGAGACGGTCAACAAGGGCATGAAGGACGGCGATTACAAGCTGTCCTTCACCATCGGCACCTTCCTCGACAACAACCTCGGCGGTGAGGGTTCGAAGAACGCGCTGAGCGCGCTCGGCGCCGCCCTGAACGTCAGCCCGGACGCCTTCCTGGAGTACAAGACCGCCCTGTACTCCGCGAAGTTCCACCCGTCGGAGTCCACCGACACGTTCGCGAAGGACGACGAACTGCTCAAGGTGGCCGACACGGTCGACGCGCTCAAGGACAACAAGAAGTTCGAGAGCGCCGTCAAGAAGGGCACCTACGACGCCTGGGCCATGAAGATGAGCGACTCCTTCCAGTCGGCCGAGGGCGTGCAGTCCACTCCGACGATCAAGATCAACGGCAAGGTCGTCGAGACGCCGAAGACCCCGGAGGCGTGGAAGGCGGCCCTGAAGACGGCGGGCGTCACGAAGTAGCACGCCACCTGCCGCGCAGCGGCGCGCCAGCTGTCCGCGACCGAAGAGCGGGCCGACTTTCCCGGTTGGCCCGCTCTTCGTCGGTACTGGTCAGTAGTGTGATCACTCGTGACCAGTCGTCTCCCTTCCGCACCCATAGGTGCCTCAACTCCCAGCCGCCGCGCGGTCGTCAAGGCCGCTGCCGCCACCGCCGCGCTCGCGGCCCCGCTCGCCGCCGCGCCCCTCGCGCACGCCGCCGAGGCCCCCGCCTTCCTGCACGGTGTCGCGTCCGGTGACCCGCTGCCCGACGGCGTCCTGCTCTGGACCCGCGTGACCCCGACGCCCGACGCCGTGCCGGGCTCGGGCAAGGGGCCCGATGTGACGGTGCGCTGGGAGGTGGCCGAGGACGCGGGGTTCTCCCGGATCGTCAGCAGCGGGAGCACCACCGCGCGGGCGGCCTCCGACCACACCGTCAAGGCGGACGTAAGGGGCTTGCGCCAGGCGACCACCTATTACTTCCGCTTCTCCGTGGGCGACGCCTCCTCGGCGCACGCCCCGGCTCACTCCCCGGTGGGCCGCACCCGCACCACCCCCGGGCACGACGCCACCGCGCACGGCGTGCGGTTCGGCGTGGTGTCCTGTGCCAACTGGGAGGCGGGGTACTTCTCGGCGTACCGCCATCTCGCGGACCGCACCGAACTCGACGCGGTCCTGCATCTCGGGGACTACATATACGAGTACCGCAGCGGCGAGTACCCGAGCGCCGCGAACGTCGTACGTCAGCACGAGCCCCGGCATGAGATCGTCACGCTCGCCGACTACCGCGTCCGGCACGGCGTGCACAAGACCGACCCCGACGCGCAGGCGATGCACGCCGCGCACCCGGTCATCGCGATCTGGGACGACCACGAGTTCGCGGACAACACGTGGTCGGGCGGGGCCGGCAACCACGGCGCGTCCGAGGGCCCCTGGGCGGGGCGCGTGGCGGCGGCCAAGCAGGCGTACTTCGAGTGGATGCCCGTGCGCCCCTCGACCGAGGGCACGGTCTACCGCCGCATCCGCTTCGGCAGGCTGGCCGATCTGCACCTGCTCGACCTGCGCTCCTTCCGCTCCGAGCAGGCGGGCACCGGCAGCGGCGCGGTGGACGACCCGGACCGCACGCTGACCGGCCGCGCCCAGCTCGACTGGCTGAAGGCGGGCCTCGCGTCCTCGGACGCCGCCTGGAAGCTGGTCGGCACGTCGGTGATGATCTCGCCGGTCGCCTTCGGTTCCCTCCCCGCCCATCTCCTCGCGCCCTTCGCGGAGTTGGTCGGCCTGCCCAAGGAGGGTCTCGCCATCAACACCGACCAGTGGGACGGCTACACCGACGACCGCAAGGAACTCCTCGCCCACCTGCGGGACAACAAGATCCAGGACACCGTCTTCCTGACCGGCGACATCCACATGGCGTGGGCGAACAACGTGCCCGCCAAGGCCGCGACGTATCCCCTCTCGCCCTCGGTCGCCACGGAGTTCGTGGTCACCTCGGTGAGTTCGGACAACATCGACGACATGCTCGATGTGGCCCCGCACACCGTCTCGCTCGCGGCCGTGGCGGCCATCAAGACGGCCAACCGCCATGTGAAGTGGCTGGACATGGACTCGCACGGCTACGGCGTCCTCGACCTCACCGCCGAGCGCGCGCAGATGGACTACTACACGCTCTCCGACCGGACCGACCCCGAGGCGACCTCGTCCTGGGTGCGTTCCTACCGCACGCTCAGCGGCACGCAGAAGGTCGAGCGGGTGCGCGAACCGGTGCGCTGAGCGCTCGGGGGCGCGCCGGAGGCCGTCAGAGCGTCTCCAGGAAACCGAGCGCCGTGCGCCACGCCGTCTCCGCGGCCTCGGCGTCGTAGTCGTCGAGGCCCGGGTCGGTGAAGAGGTGCCCGGCGCCCGCGTAGCGGTAGACCTCCACGTCGGCCCCGACGCGCCCCATCCGCAGGTACCAGGCGCTCAGCCAGTCGTCGGACTCGAACGGGTCGGGCTCCGCCACGTGCAGCTGCACCGGCAGGTCGTCCACGGAGGCGGTCTCCGCGATGTCGGAGGTGCCGTGCAGGAGGAGCAGGCCGCGCGCCTTGTCGTCGCCGAGCGCGAGGGTCTGCGCGGTCGCCGCGCCGAGCGAGAAGCCCGCGTAGACGAGACCGCGCCCGGAGTAGGGGGCGGCGGCCAGGATCGCCCTCTTCAGGAGCTCGTCCTTGCCGAGCTCGTTCTGAAAGGCCATGCCTTCCTCGACGGTGTCGAAGGTGCGCCCCTCGAAGAGGTCGGGGGTCCACACCTCGTGTCCCGCGGCGCGCAGCCGGTCCGCGGCCTCGTGCACCGCGGGGCGCAGCCCGTACGTCGAGTGGAAAAGCATGATGTTCATGGGGCCATCGTGCCATCAGAGCCGGGTACCCCGTTTTCTCTGACATGAACCTGGCACCCCCTGCCTGCGGAGGCGCTCAGGCGGTACCCCTACCCTCGGAGCCATGGAGAACGTACTGCGTCCGTTGATCGTGATCGGCGGCTCGGTCGTGCTCACAGTGTTGATCGGCTGGTTGGTCGACTTCGCTTTGCGCCGGGCCGACGAACGGCATCACGACACCCCGCTGTGGGGGCTGCTCCGCCGCTGCCGGGTGCCCTTCCACCTCGTGCTGTGCACCGCCCTGCTGAGAGGCTCCTACGGGCACGCCGAGCTGGCCAGGAACCATTCGCAGGCCATCGGGCGGATATTGTCCCTGGTGCTCATCGGTTCCACGGCCTGGCTGGTGGTGCGCATCGCCGCGGCGATAGTGGAGTCCTCGTACGCCCGTTACGCCACGGTCCACCGCGATCCGGCCCGCGTCCGCAGGGTCCGTACGCAGGTGACGCTGATCCAGCGGGTGGTCAGCGCGATCGTCGGTGTCGTGGCGATCGCCGCGATGCTGCTGACCTTCCCCGCCATGCAGGCCGCCGGGACCTCGCTGCTGGCCTCCGCCGGCATCCTCGGCATCGTCGCCGGTGTCGCGGCCCAGTCCACCCTCGGCAACCTCTTCGCGGGCCTGCAGATCGCCTTCGGCGACATGGTGCGGATAGGGGACACCGTGGTCGTGGACGGCGAATGGGGCACCGTGGAGGAGATCACCCTCACCTTCCTGGCCGTGCGCACCTGGGACGAGCGCCGGATCACGATGCCCGTGTCGTATTTCACGTCCCGGCCCTTCGAGAACTGGTCCCGCGGCGGCGCGCAGATGACCGGCACCGTCTTCTTCCACCTGGACCACTCCGCGCCGGTCCACCAGATGCGCGACAAGCTCCGGGACATCCTGCGCGACTGCGCGGCGTGGGACGGCAGGGACTGGGGCCTCGCCGTCACGGACACCACGCCGAGCACGATGCAGGTGCGCGCCCTGGTCACCGCGAAGGACGCGGACGACGTGTGGACGGTCAGGGTGACGGTGCGCGAGCAGATGGTCCAGTGGCTGACGGAGCACCATCCGTACGCGCTGCCGCGGATCACCACGGCGTGGGCGGAGCCGTCGCCGAACGGCCACGGACCGCGCCCCCTGGCGCAGGAGATGCCGCGCACCGGACGCGGCTGAGCCCCCCTCCCCCGGCCGCCCGCCGTTCTCAGCGCAGGCTGCGTACGTCGAGGTGGTGCAGCACCCGGTCGACGATCTCCGGATCGGCGCCGGGTTCGCTGCGCGCCGCGAGGACCTCGTGGCGGGCGGCCGACATCATCTCCCGCTGGATGCGCTGGACCGCCTTCAGGCGGTCCACGCGCCTGGCGTACCGCTCGCGCCGCTCCGCGTCGACGATGTCGGGGCTGATCCTGGCCCCGATGTCGAACGCGCCGCGCAGCAGCCGCTCGGAGACCTCCTCCGGGAGCTCCTCGACCTCCTCGATCTCCTTGAGGCGGCGCTTGGCGGCCTTGGCGGCGCGCAGCGCGAGATCGCGCTCCAGCTCCCGCTCGGCACCGGCGTCCGCCTGCACCCGCAGCTTCCTCACCAGCCAGGGCAGCGTGAGCCCCTGCACGACGAGGGTCGCCATGATGACGCAGAACGCGATGAAGATGATCTCGTCGCGGGCCGGGAACGGAGACCCGTCGTCCGTCTTGAGCGGGATGGCGAGCGCGAGGGCCACGGACGCCACGCCCCGCATACCCGCCCACCACATGACGACGGTCTCGCGCCAGCTCGTCGGGATGTCCTCGTCGTAGTCCCGGCGCTTGTGCAGCCGCTTGGCGAGCCACGTCGCGGGCAGCAGCCACAGCAGCCGTACGCCGACGACGACCCCGACGACCGCCGCGCCCCAGCCGAACATCTCCCACTCGCGGCCGCTCGCGATGCCGAAGACGTTGTGCAGTTCGAGCCCGATGAGCCCGAAGGCGGCGCCGGTCACCAGGGTGTCGACGATCTGCCAGAACGTCTGGCCGGTGATGCGCCCGAGCACGTCGTCGGCGTCGACGGCGTTCTCCGCGAGGTAGAGCGCGGTGGTGAGGACGGCGAGCACGCCGGAGCCGAGCATCTCCTCGGCCAGCACGTAGCTGACGAAGGGCACGAGCAGCGTCAGGCCGGTCTGGAGCGTGGCGTCGCCGAGCAGCCCCATGAGCTTGTTCGTGAGCCAGCCGAGGACGAGCCCGACGAGCACGGCCACCACCGCGGACAGCACCAGCCGGCCCGCGGCGGACGGCCAGGAGAAGGTCCCGCTCACCGCCGCCGCGATCGCCACGTGGTAGAGCACGATCGCGGTGACGTCGTTGAAGAGCCCCTCCCCCTCCAGGATCGACACGAGCCTGCGGGGCAGCCCGAGCGAACCGGCGACGGCGGTCGCGGCGACGGGGTCCGGCGGCGCGATGAGCGCTCCGAGCGCGACGGCCGCGGCGATCGGCAGCCCGGGGACCAGGGCGTTGGCCATGGCGGCGACCGCGGCCGTGGTGACGAACACCAGGGCCACGGCGAGCAGGAAGATGGGGCGCCGGTTGGCCGCGAACTGCCGCCAGGAGGTGCGCTGCACGGACGCGTAGAGCAGGGGCGGCAGGACCAGCGGGAGGATGTAGTCCGGCGGGATCTCCACATTGGGCACGAACGGCAGGAGGGCCATGCCGATGCCCGCCAGCGTCATCAGCACCGGCGCGGGCAGCCCGAGCCGGTCCCCCAGCGGCACCGTGACGACGGCTCCGAGCAGCAGGACGAGCAGCAGCGCCAATTGATCCACGGTGCGCCCTCCGGCGGTCGAGACTGCAACGATCAAGACCTCAACCCTGCCACGCGTCCGTTGCGAACCGGACGACCGCGTCCCTTTTCCGCACGCGCGGCGGGCTCGGCGGGCCCGGCGGAGAGCGCCACGGGGGCCGGGAAGGCACGGGAGCCGGGAAGGCACGCGGCCGGAAAGGCACGGGAGCCGGGAAGGCACGCGGGCCGGAAAGACACGCGGGCCGGAAAGACACGCGGGCCGGAAAGACACGGGAGCCGGGATGGCACGCGGCCGGGAAGGCACGCGGGCCGGAAAGGCACGCCGTGCGCGTCCCGCTTCGGGGCGCGCAAGG
The DNA here is from genome assembly GCF_016905445.1 of Streptomyces sp. G44. GTDB lineage: Bacteria > Actinomycetota > Actinomycetes > Streptomycetales > Streptomycetaceae > Streptomyces. Next base: position 23,654 of record NZ_JAFEXF010000081.1, on the reverse strand, counting down.
CTCCGGGGAGCTAGTGCAGCGCCTTCCGCATGGCCCGATGCGGAATCCCGGCGTCCGGGAACTCCGGCCCGTATACCTCGTACCCCAGGCGCTCGTAGAACCCCAGGGCATGCGTCTGCGCGTGCAGGTCGATCGCCGTCAGGCCGCGCGCGCGTGCCGCGTCCTCGATGGCCTCGACCAAGGCCGCCCCGACGCCGAGCCCGCGCGCGGCCCGCGTCACCGCGAGCCGGCCGAGCGCGCCCACCGTGGCGTCCCCGCCGTTCTTCGCGGCGGCCGCGGGGCCGGTCAGGAGCCGTCCGGTGCCCAGCGGCACACCGTCCTCGCGCACCGCCAGCACGTGCGTGGCCCCGGCGTCATACGTGTCGTACTCCACCTCTTCGGGGACCCGCTGCTCGGCCACGAAGACGTCCTTGCGGACCGCGAAACAGGCCGCCAGGTCGTCCGGCCCCTGCGCGACCCGGACCGTCACATCGCTCACGAGCTCTCCGCGCGCACCCGGTCCAGGGCCTGCTGGAGGTCGTCGGGGTACTGGCTCTCGAACTCCACCCACTGCCCGTCGCCCGGGTGCTCGAAGCCGAGCCGGACCGCGTGCAGCCACTGCCGCGTGAGGCCCAGCCGCTTGCCGAGCGTCGGGTCCGCGCCGTACGTCAGGTCGCCCACGCAGGGGTGCCGGTGCGCGGCCATGTGGACGCGGATCTGGTGGGTGCGCCCCGTCTCCAGCTTGATGTCGAGCAGGGAGGCGGCCCGGAAGGCCTCGATGAGGTCGTAGTGCGTCACGGAGGGCTTGCCCTCGGCCGTGACCGCCCACTTGTAGTCGTGGTTCGGGTGGCGGCCGATGGGGGCGTCGATCGTGCCGCTCATCGGGTCGGGGTGGCCCTGCACCAGCGCGTTGTAGCGCTTGTCGACCGTGCGCTCCTTGAACTGGCGCTTCAGGGACGTGTACGCGCGCTCCGACTTGGCGACCACCATGAGGCCGGAGGTGCCCACGTCCAGGCGGTGCACGATGCCCTGGCGCTCGGCGGCGCCGGAGGTCGAGATGCGGTAGCCGGCCGCCGCGAGGCCGCCGATCACGGTCGTCCCGGTCCAGCCGGGGCTCGGGTGCGCGGCCACGCCGACCGGCTTGACGATCACGACGATGTCGTCGTCGTCGTGCACGATCTCCATGCCCTCGACGGGCTCGGCCACGATCTGCACCGGAGCGGGCGCCTGCGGCATCTCCACTTCCAGCCAGGCGCCGCCGTGCACCCGCTCGGACTTGCCGACCACCGAGCCGTCGACCGCGACCTTCCCCGCCGCGGCGAGCTCGGCGGCCTTCGTGCGGGAGAAGCCGAACATGCGGGAGATGGCGGCGTCGACGCGCTCGCCCTCCAGGCCGTCCGGCACGGGCAGGGTGCGGATCTCGGGAATCGTACTCACCCATTGAGTATGCAGGAGCCCACTGACACTCCCCGACCACAGGTCTCGCCGCCGGGCCGGGCCTCAGTCCTTGTGGACGGTGCCGTCCGGGTCGAGTCCGCGGAAGGACAGCAGCACGATCAGGATGCCGCCGCAGACGATCGCCGAGTCCGCGAGGTTGAAGACCGCGAAGCCCTTGGGGGCGATGAAGTCGACCACCGCGCCCTCGAAGACGCCGGGCGCGCGGAAGATCCGGTCGGTGAGGTTGCCGAGCGCGCCGCCGAGCAGCAGGCCGAGCGCGATCGCCCACGGCAGGCTGTAGAGCTTGCGGGCGAGGCGGGCGATCACCACGATGACGGCGGCCGCGATGCACGTGAAGATGATCGTGAAGGCCTCGCCGAACCCGAAGGCGGCGCCCGCGTTCCGGATCGCGTTGAAGCGCAGCCAGTCGCCGATGACGTCGATCGGCTCGTGGTGCTCCAGCTTCGCGACCACGATCATCTTGCTGATCAGGTCGAAGGCGTACGCGATGGCGGCGACGACGAACAGCACGGCGATCTTGCGCCTGCCCTTGGGCCGCTGCCCGTCCTCGCCCGCGACGCCACCGGACCGCTCCGGCTCGCCCCCGTCCGGCTCGGGGTTGTCCGGCGTACCGATGATGCGCTCCGCCTCTGCCACGTGAGTCCCTCGACCTAGGTACCTGACTGGGGACGAGGGTACGGCACACACGTACGGGCCCAGGCCTTCAGGCCGTGCTCAGGAGCGCCGTTCCTGTTTTTGCTTGCACTCCACGCACAGCGTCGCGCGCGGGAAGGCCTGCATGCGCGCCTTGCCGATGGCGTTGCCGCAGTTCTCGCAGAGGCCGTAGGTCCCCGCGTCGAGCCGTTCCAGGGCGCGCTCGGTCTGCACGAGCATCTCGCGGGCGTTGGCGGCCAGAGCCATCTCGTGCTCGCGCGTGATGTTCTTCGTGCCGGTGTCCGCCTCGTCGTCGCCCGCGCCGTCCCCGGAGTCCCGCATCAGCCCCGCGAGGGCCCGCTCGGACGCCGTGATCTCGGTGGTCAGCCGCTGCGCCTCGCTATCGAGACCCGTACGGGCCTCCGCGACCTCTTCCGGCGTCCAGGGGTCCTCGCCCGGCCGGACCGCGAGCTCACCGGGCTCGACCGCGGCGGCACGCGCCTTGGGCACCGCCGTCGGCCTGTTCGCCGCTGTCGCCGTGCCCGGAGTCTTCTTCGCGACCACTGTCGTGGCTCCCGTCGTCTCCGCGGCCTCAGCCGCATCTTCGGTCGCGGACGCGACCGTCTTCTTCGCCGTGCCTTGCTTCGTCGTGCCTTGCTTCGCCGTGCTCTTCTTGGCTGCGCTCTTCTTCGGGGGGCTCTTCTTGTCGGGGCTCTTCTCGGCGGGTGCTTTTCCGGGCGGGGCCGGGCTGCCCTCAGGGACGGCCCCGCCCAGGAGGTCCGCCTCGTCCCCGGGGGACGCCTTCCGCAGAGGGGTCGTCTCCTCCATCGCCACCTTCCCTGCCCGCTCGGCCGTCATGGCAGCGCTCTCGGCAGCCTCGTCCGCCCCCCTCCCCGGACCGGACGCCGCCGCGGCTCCCGCCCCCTCGGCAGAGGCTTTCTTGCCCACCCGGTTCTCGACGGAAGCCTCCCCGGAGGAAGCATTCTTGGCGGCGACCTTCTTGGCCGTGGTCTCCTTCGCGGCGACCTTCTTGGCAGTGGCCCTTTTGGCAGTGGTCTCCTTGGCAGTGGTCTCCTTGGCGGTGGTCTTCTTGGCGGTGGTCTTCTTGGCAGTGGCCTCCCCGGGGTCGACCTTGCTTGCGGTGGCCTCTCGGGGGGCGGTCTTCTTCGCGGCGCTCTTCTTGGCCGCGGCCTTCTTCGCGACGGCCTTCTTGCCCACGCCCTCTTCCGCCACGACCGCGGTCTCCGGCGTCTCCGGCACCTCCGGCGCCGTACCTTCCAAGGCCGCCTCAGCCGCCGCCCTCTTAGCGGCCGTCTTCTTAGCGGCCGTCTTCTCAGCCGGCACCTTCTTGGCAGCCGTCTTCTCAGCCGGCGCCTTCTTGGCAGCGGTCTTCTCAGCAGCCGCTTTCTTAGCCGGCGCCTTCTTAGCCGGCGCCTTCTTAGCCGGCGCCTTCTTAGCGGTGCTCGCCCTAGCCGGCGCCTTCTTCGCTGCGGTCTTCTCGCCCGCCGTCCCCCCGCCCGCCGCTTCCTCAGCCGCGGCCGTCTCCTCCACCCCGTGCCCGTTCTTCCCGCCGCCCGCATCCTCGGCCGTCGCCGCTGCCGCGCCGGTGGATCTGCCGGACGCCGACTGCTGAACGGCGGTCTTCTTCGCCACCATGGCCGCGGCCCCTTCACATATTGTGATCTTGCACGCGAATCGTGCTGGGACGATAAATCGACTCCAGGCCCGCGGCAACGGGGCACGCCGCCCGATCCGCCCGCCACGCCGGTCCCGCGCGGCGAGTCTGCAAGCGTTGTGCCCAACTCCCTGCCGGGTAATCCGTGAGCCGACGCACGCCGGGACCCCCGTGCTCCCGCATGTCGCCATTCGGGTCAGTCCGCGCCCCGCACCCGGCACCCCCCGGAGCCCCGCGAAAACCGTTCGGCCACCCCTCCCGGGCGCCGTACACTGAACGGCAGCGAGAAGCGTGGATGGGGACGAGTAGCGGCGTACGCAGCCATGAGCGACCCGGGGACGGTGTGAGCCCGGGGGCGAGCGCGACGTGAAGATCACCCCGGAGCCGCCGGAAGAAAGCCGAGGCCGTCGAGCCGAGGCGAGTAGACCCGGTATCGCGACCCCAATGAGGGGGCTCACCGGCGGGGAACACCGTGCCGGAGAGCCAAGGAGGGTGGTACCGCGGGAGCGCGCCGCACCAGGCGCACACGGCTCTCGTCCCTCCGACGGAAGGCAGCACATCCGCCGGAGGAGCACGTGAATACGCCGCCGCAGTACCGCCAGGTACCCGCCCAGGTCGACCTGCCCGCCCTTGAGCACGCCGTGCTCGACTTCTGGCGCGAGCAGAAGATCTTCGCCAAGAGCCTGGAGCAGTCCGAGGGCCGCCCCGAGTGGGTGTTCTACGAAGGCCCGCCCACCGCCAACGGCATGCCGGGCGCCCACCACATCGAGGCCCGCGTCTTCAAGGACGTCTTCCCGCGCTTCCGCACCATGCGCGGCTACCACGTGGCCCGCAAGGCCGGCTGGGACTGCCACGGCCTGCCCGTGGAGCTGGCGGTCGAGAAGGAGCTGGGCTTCAACGGCAAGAAGGACATCGAGGCGTACGGCATCGCCGAGTTCAACGCCAAGTGCCGCGAGTCCGTGACCCGCCACACCGACGCCTTCGCCGAGCTGACGACCCGCATGGGGTACTGGGTCGACCTCGACGACGCGTACCGCACGATGAACCCCGAGTACGTCGACTCGGTCTGGTGGTCCCTGAAGGAGATCTTCAACAAGGACCTGCTCGTCCAGGACCACCGCGTCGCCCCCTGGTGCCCGCGCTGCGGCACGGGCCTGTCCGACCACGAGCTGGCGCAGGGCTATGAGACGGTCGTCGACCCGTCCGTCTACGTCCGTTTCCCCCTCACCTCCGGTCCCCTCGCGGGCGAGGCCGCCCTCCTGGTCTGGACGACGACGCCCTGGACGCTCGTCTCCAACACCGCCGTCGCCGCCCACCCCGACGTGACCTACGTCGTCGCGACGGACGGCGAGCAGAAGCTCGTCGTCGCCCAGCCGCTCGTCGAGAAGGCGCTCGGCGAGGGATGGGAGACGACCGGCGAGACCTTCACCGGTGCCGAGATGGAGCGCTGGACGTACCAACGCCCCTTCGAGCTCGTGGAGTTCCCGGCTCCGGCCCACTTCGTGGTCAACGCCGAGTACGTCACCACCGAGGACGGCACCGGCCTGGTCCACCAGTCCCCCGCCTTCGGTGAGGACGACCTCAAGGTCTGCCGCGCGTACGGCCTGCCGGTCGTCAACCCGGTCCGCCCGGACGGCACCTTCGAGGAGGACGTGCCGCTCGTGGGCGGCGTCTTCTTCAAGAAGGCGGACGAAAACCTCACCAAGGACCTCGACGACCGCGGCCTGCTCTTCAAGCACATCGCGTACGAGCACAGCTACCCGCACTGCTGGCGCTGCCACACGGCCCTGCTGTACTACGCGCAGCCGTCCTGGTACATCCGCACCACGGCCATCAAGGACAAGCTCCTCCAGGAGAACGAGAAGACGAACTGGTTCCCGGAGTCGGTCAAGCACGGCCGCTTCGGCGACTGGCTGAACAACAACGTCGACTGGGCGCTCTCCCGCAACCGCTACTGGGGCACCCCGCTGCCCATCTGGCGCTGCGAGGAGGACCACCTCACCTGCGTCGGGTCGCGCGCGGAGCTCTCCGACCTGACCGGCACCGACCAGTCGGAGCTGGACCCGCACCGCCCGTTCATCGACGAGATCACCTTCACGTGCCCCCAGGAGGGCTGCGCCGCCACGGCCACGCGCGTGCCGGAGGTCATCGACGCCTGGTACGACTCGGGCTCGATGCCGTTCGCGCAGTGGGGCTACCCGTACAAGAACAAGGAACTCTTCGAGAGCCGCTACCCCGCGCAGTTCATCTCGGAGGCCATCGACCAGACCCGCGGCTGGTTCTACACGCTGATGGCCGTCGGCACCCTGGTCTTCGACAAGTCGTCCTACGAGAACGTGGTCTGCCTCGGCCACATCCTCGCCGAGGACGGCCGCAAGATGTCCAAGCACCTGGGCAACATCCTTCAGCCCATCCCGCTCATGGACCAGCACGGCGCCGACGCGGTGCGCTGGTTCATGGCGGCCGGCGGCTCCCCGTGGGCGGCCCGCCGCGTGGGCCACGGCACCATCCAGGAGGTCGTCCGCAAGACCCTCCTCACGTACTGGAACACGGTCGCCTTCCAGGCCCTGTACGCCCGTACGTCGAAGTGGGCACCGAGCGACGCCGACCCGGCGCCCGCCGACCGCCCGCTCCTGGACCGCTGGCTGCTCAGCGAGCTGCACGCACTGACCGACCAGGTCACCCAGGCCCTGGAGAGCTACGACACGCAGCGCGCTGGCAAGCTCCTGTCCGTCTTCGTGGACAACCTCTCCAACTGGTACGTACGCCGTTCCCGTCGCCGCTTCTGGCAGGGCGACAAGGCGGCCCTGCGCACCCTGCACGAGGTCGTCGACACGGTCACGCGTCTGATGGCGCCGCTGACGCCGTTCATCACGGAGCGTGTCTGGCAGGACCTGATCGTGCCCGTGACGCCGGACGCCCCGGAGTCCGTGCACCTCGCGTCCTGGCCCGAGGCGGACCTCTCCGCCATCGACCCGGAGCTGTCCCGGCAGATGGTCCTCGTACGCCGCCTGGTCGAGCTCGGCCGTGCCACGCGTGCCGAGTCGGGCGTCAAGACCCGCCAGCCGCTGTCCCGCGCGCTCGTCGCGGCGTCCGGCTTCGACGCGCTGGGCCCTGAGCTGCACGCCCAGATCACCGAGGAGCTCAACGTCTCCTCCCTGGCGTCACTCTCCGAAGTCGGCGGCTCCCTGGTCGACACCACCGCCAAGGCGAACTTCCGGGCGCTCGGCAAGCGGTTCGGCAAGGGCGTCCAGGCGGTCGCCAAGGCCGTCGCGGAGGCCGACGCCGCCGCCCTGTCGCTGGCGCTGCGCGAGGGCACCGCCTCCGTCGAGGTCGACGGCGAGACGGTGACGCTGGCCCCGGACGAGGTCATCATCACGGAGACCCCGCGCGAGGGCTGGTCGGTGGCGTCCGACTCCGGTGCCACGGTCGCCCTGGACCTGGAGATCACGGAGGAGCTGCGCCGCGCGGGCCTCGCCCGTGACGCGATCCGCCTGATCCAGGAGGCCCGCAAGAACAGCGGCCTGGACGTCGCGGACCGCATCGCCCTGCGCTGGACGTCCACGGACCCGGAGGTGCTCACCGCGCTCTCCGACCACGCCGGGCTCATCTCCGACGAGGTGCTCGCCACGGACTTCGCCCAGGGTGAGGCGGACGGCACATTCGGGCAGCCGTTCACCGACGACTCCCTGAAGCTGACGTTCCGCCTCCGCAAGGCGTAAGCGCGCACAAGCACACGGCCGAAGGCCCGGTCCCGCCAAGATTTCCTGGCGGGACCGGGCCTTCGGCGTTGCGTGCCCCCCGACGCACAACCGTACGCACAAAAGGGCCGGGCCCCCGGAGAATCCGGGGGCCCGGCCCTGAACGATGCCGACGCCTAAGGCGTGGTCACGCCCGTCAGTTGTCGTCCTCGTCGATGAGGAAGCCACGCATCGGCGACGGAGCCTGCTGCATCGGCTGCTGGCCCTGCGGCCGCACCGGCGCCATCGGCTGGGTCATCGCGGGCGACATCTGCTGCTGGCCGCCGTAGGACGGCGCGCCGCCCTGCTGGTTGCCGCCACCCATCGACTGGTTGCCGCCGTAGGACGGGGCACCCGCACCGGCCGGAGCCATCGACGGCGCCGGGGACGGCGGCAGCGAGGCGGTGGCCGGGGTACGCGGCGGGGCCAGCGAGTCGTCGGCCTGGGTCTCCAGCTGGCGCAGCTGCGACTCCAGGTAGGACTTCAGACGCGTGCGGTACTCGCGCTCGAAGCCGCGCAGGTCCTCGACCTTGCGCTCCAGCGTGGCGCGGGCGGACTCCAGGGAGCCCATCGCGACACGGTGCTTCTCCTGCGCGTCCCGCTCCAGGGCGTCGGCCTTGGCGCGGGCGTCACGCTCGAGACCCTCGGCGCGCGAACGGGCCTCGCCGACGATCTTGTTGGCCTCGGAACGGGCCTCCGCGATCGCCTGGTCGGCGGTCTGCTGCGCAAGGGACAGCACGCGAGCCGCGCTGTCGCCACCGGGGCCCTGACCGGGCTGCGGCATCTGCGGGCCGTGGCCACCCATGGGACCGCCCATGGGGCCACCCATCGGACCCTGACCCATCGGGCCGGGGCCCTGCGGACCACCCTGCTGGCCATGCCCCTGGCCGTGTCCGCTGGGACCTGCGGGCAGCTGCGGTGCGCCACCGGGCAACTGAGGCGGGCCACCCATCGGGCCACCCATCTGCTGCTGCGGCGGGACCGGCTGCGGACCCGATATAGCGGCGGGTACCGGAGCACCCGGACCTCGCTGGTCCTGCGGCCCGTCGGGACCCTTGCGCATACCGCCCTGCTGCTGGTTCTGCGCGGCGGCGCGGGTGGCGGCGGCCAGCTTGGCCCGCAGGTCCTCGTTCTCGCGGAGCAGGCGAGTCAGTTCGGCTTCGACCTCATCGAGGAAGGCATCGACCTCGTCCTCGTCATAGCCTTCTCGGAGGCGGACGGTCGTGAACTGCTTGTTCCGCACGTCCTCGGGGGTCAACGGCATCTCTTCACCTCAACGTAGTCGTCGGCATTCGGCAAGAACGTAGCTGACATCGAGCTCACAGCCGGCTCACGACGGAGATCAGGATGTAGACGATGATCATCAGTACGAAGAAGGACAGGTCGAGCGCCACGCCCCCGAGACGCAGCGGCGGAATGAACCGCCGCAGAAGCTTGAGCGGTGGATCAGTGACAGTGTAAGTGGCCTCCAGAACGACCACCATCGCCTTGCCGGGTTGCCATGAGCGGGCGAACTGGAAGACGTAGTCCATGACCAGCCGGAAGATCAGCACGATGAGGAAGCACATCAGCGCGATGTAAAGCACCTGCAAGACCACGCTCATGTCCGCGGTTCCCTCTCCCCTGTTCGTCGTGCTTCGTCGTTCCGGTACTGCGTCTTGCTTGCGACTACTGCGTCACTTGCGTCTCAGCTCTGGTTGAAGAACCCGCCCTCTGCGATGCGAGCCTTGTCCTCCGCCGTTACATCGACGTTAGCAGGCGACAACAGGAACACCTTCTGCGTCACGCGCTCAATGCTGCCATGCAGACCGAAGACCAGACCGGCCGCAAAGTCGACAAGTCGCTTCGCGTCGGTGTCGTCCATCTCGGTCAGATTCATGATCACCGGAGTGCCCTCGCGGAAGTGTTCCCCGATGGTACGGGCCTCGTTGTAGGTCCGGGGGTGCAATGTGGTGATGCGGTAGGGCTCCCGCTCGGACACGACCTTGGGCATGATCACCGGTGCGTTCTTCTCCAGGCTCTGGCGTTCAGGTGTGATGGATGCCACGGGGGCGATTCGTGCCGGACGTCCGGATTCCGCGGCGAGCGAAGCGGAATGGGCGACCGGTTCACGGGGAGCGGGTGGCTGCACCACTCGTACCGATTCGTCCCGTTGGGACTGGTGGGACTGGTGTGACTGATGCGGCGGTTCATGCCGCCTGCGGTCGCGCTCGGGCTCCGGCTCGGGTTCGAACTCGTCGTCGGGGTCGAACCCCGGACCGTCGTACCCATCGTCCTCCACGAGGCCGAGGTAGACCGCCATCTTGCGCATCGCGCCGGCCATGCTCTGAGTCCTCCGCTCTGTGGTGGATCGGCTGTCGTCACCAACTGCCCGCGATCCACGAGGTATCCCCGCCTCATCAGCGGGAATGACCATATTTTCTGCTGTGGTCCGACTTCCTGGCGACGTTACCCGAGCCCGGGTCGGACTCCGAGTACCGCCGTACCGACGCGCACATGTGTCGCCCCGGCCGCCACGGCCTGTTCGAGGTCCGCACTCATCCCTGCTGACACCATGTTCGCAGCCGGATGAGTCGCGCGCATGAGGGTTGCGAATTCCATCAGCCGCTCGAACGCCGCCTGTTGCCGTCCCGCGTACGGACCGGTGAGCGGCGCGACGGTCATCAGACCGTCGAGACGCAGTCCCGGCGCCCCGGCCACGAGGTCGGCCAACTCTGCGATGCCACCGGGGCCGACGCCCCCTCGCTCCCCGCGTCCGTTCTCCTCGGCGTCGAGCGCGACCTGGATCAGGCAGCCGAGTTCGCGCTCCGCGCGCACCGCCGCCGCCGAGAGGGCCGTGACGAGCTTGGGCCGGTCCACGGACTGCACCAGATCGGCATAACCCACCACCGAACGGACCTTATTGGTCTGCAATTGACCGACGAAGTGCCACGTCAGGGGCAGATCCGTGCATTGGGCGGCCTTCGGAGCCGCGTCCTGGTCGCGGTTCTCCGCGACGTGCCGCACACCGAGTTCGGACAGGATCCGCACATCGCTCGCCGGGTAGGTCTTGGTGACCACGATCAGGGTCACCTCTTCCCGCTTGCGCCCGGCCGCCGCGCACGCCGCCGCGATGCGCTCCTCGACCTTCGCGAGATTCGTCGAGAGTTGAGTCCTACGGTCCGTCATGCCTTATCAGTCCAGCCAGACATAGCCCGCCAGACGACCGGTCGTGCGGTCGCGGCGGTACGAGAAGTGGTCAGCGGATTCCAGCGTGCACACCGGCGAGTGCTCCCGGTCGCGCACCCCGAGCCGCTCCAGTTGCGCGTGCACCCCCGCGGTCACATCGACCGCCGGCGTACCCCAGCTCGTCTCGGCGTACGCCGCGGGCTCGACGGCGGCGACCTCGGCACGCATCGCCTCGGGCACTTCGTAACAACGCCCGCAGACGGCGGGACCGGTGCGGGCGACGATACGTCCGGGGTCGGCGCCGAGCTCCACCATGGCCTCGACGGCGGCCGGCACGACACCCGCCACCATGCCCGGGCGCCCGGCGTGCGCCGCGGCCGCGACCCCGGCGACCGGATCGGCGAGCAGGACCGGCGTGCAGTCGGCGGTCAGGACGGCGAGCGCGAGTCCCCTGCGGGCGGTCACCACCGCGTCGACGGCGGGGATCTCGGTGTCGGGGGCCCAGGGCCCGTCGACCACGGCGACATCGCGGCCGTGCACCTGGTTCATCCAGACGACCCGGCCCGGGTCGACGCCGAGGGACTGGGCGGCCAGCGCGCGGTTCTTCCGCACGGTCCCGGGCTCGTCGCCGACCGCGCCGCCGAGATTGAGCTCTTCGTACGGAACGGCGCTCACCCCGCCCCACCTGTCGGTGAAGGCGAAGTGCGCGCCGCTCGCGGTGCTGTGCTTGCTTATCACTTCGAGAAGTCCGGAATCACTTCAAGAAGTCCGGGACGTCCAGCTCTTCGGCCTGGCTGTCCTGGTACGGACGGGCCGGCGGCACCTGCGGCGGCGTCACCGGCGTGGCCGGGGCCTCGCTCGCCGGGGCCGCCTCCGCGGGCTCCGGGGCCGCGGGCTCCTCGCGCGAGGTGACGCTGCCGAGGCCGCCGAAGGCCGGGCGGGACGGCTCGGCGGCCGGACGTGAGGCCGGTGCCGGGGCCGGCGCCGGCTCGTCGCGCTTGGCGGTCGCGGAGGCCGAGCCGAGGACGTTGTCCCGCTTGGACGGCGGCTGGCCGCCGTCGAAGCCCGCCGCGATGACGGTGACCCTGACCTCGTCGCCGAGCGCGTCGTCGATGACCGCGCCGAAGATGATGTTGGCCTCGGGGTGCGCGGCCTCGCTGACCAGCTGGGCCGCCTCGTTGATCTCGAAGAGGCCGAGGTCCGAACCGCCGGAGATGGAGAGCAGCACGCCGCGGGCGCCGTCGATGGACGCCTCCAGGAGCGGCGAGGAGATCGCCATCTCGGCGGCGGCGACCGCGCGGTCGTCGCCGCGGGCGGAGCCGATGCCCATGAGCGCGGAACCGGCCTCGGACATGACCGACTTGACGTCGGCGAAGTCGAGGTTGATCAGGCCCGGGGTGGTGATGAGGTCGGTGATGCCCTGGACACCGGAGAGCAGGACCTGGTCCGCCGACTTGAAGGCGTCGAGGACCGAGACCTGGCGGTCCGAGATGGACAGCAGCCGGTCGTTGGGGATGACGATGAGGGTGTCGACCTCTTCGCGCAGCTCCGCGATGCCGTCCTCGGCCTGATTGGCGCGACGGCGGCCCTCGAAGGTGAACGGCCGGGTGACCACGCCGATGGTGAGGGCGCCGAGCGAGCGCGCGATGTTGGCGACGACGGGTGCGCCGCCGGTGCCGGTGCCACCCCCTTCGCCGGCGGTGACGAAGACCATGTCGGCCCCCTTGAGGACCTCCTCGATCTCCTCGCGGTGGTCCTCTGCGGCCTTGCGGCCGACGGCCGGGTTGGCGCCGGCGCCGAGGCCGCGGGTGAGTTCCCGGCCGACGTCGAGCTTGACGTCGGCGTCGCTCATCAACAGGGCTTGCGCGTCGGTGTTGATGGCGATGAACTCGACGCCCTTGAGACCGACCTCGATCATCCGGTTGATGGCATTGACACCACCGCCGCCGACACCGATGACTTTGATGACTGCGAGGTAGTTCTGCGGTGCTGCCACGTCGAAGGCCTCTCGCCTCGAGTTACGTGTCGCCGTTTCGCATCGATGCGATGCGGCGACTGATGCCGAATGGGACGGTCCGAACGCCGACCCGAACCCTAACGCTGAAGTTTAGGGTTACCAGTGTGTCTGTTCCCTGGACTCTTCCGAACAGGACACTAAGTCGACAAGTGGCGCACGTTCAACGAACACGCCGAACCTCCCGTTTTTCTTTTCACCCTATGTGATCAGCCGTAGCCATGCCGAACCAGGGTGCTGGCCTGCGGCGATACGCGTCAACTCCCTGATGACGCAGGGGCGGTGGGGACGCTCACATCGAAGTGCCGCGCCTTGGGGGTCGCTTTCATCAGCGCGGTGAGGGTAGTGGCCTTCGTACGCCCCTTCTCGCCGCTGCCCCAGACGACGGTACGGCCACCGCTCAACTCCAGCGAGATGGAGTCGTACGAGCGGACCTTCACCTTCCGGGTGGCGCGGTCGACGGCTTCGGGCAGGTCACCGGCGACCCGGACCGCTTCGCGCAGCAGCCGGTCGGTGCCGAACCGGCGCAGGCTGGCGGCCCCGTTCTCCTGATCCGGTGTCAGTTCGAGGCGCGGGACGGCCGCCGGGGCGCGGCCGACCGTGGCGAATCGCACTCCCTCGGCATCCACTTCGACGAACTTCCTGCCCTTCTCCAGGAGGAGAACCGGCTTACGTTCCGTCACTTTGAGCCCGATTCCGTGCGGCCAGGACCGTTCTGCCTCAACCGAGGCAATGCGGGGCAATCTGGAGCGGAGACGCTCCTCGATGGCCGCCGTGTCGACCGAAACCAGTGGCGCCCCGAGGGGGGCGTCCGCCGCGTCGAGCACCTCTTGGGGCGTGAGCACCCGGGTGCCCGACGTCTCCACGCGCTCCAGGCGCAGCCACTGCGAGCCGTAGAACACCCAGACGCCCCCCGCCGCCAGGAGCACGGCGAGGGCCAAGGCCAGGACCAGGGTGCGCGAACGGACCCGCCGGACGCGGGCGGTGCGCTGCGGGCGGGGCGGGCCGGACGTGCGCTGCTGCCGTTCGGCGGTGGTCGGTCCGGCCACGGTCCCCTGCCTTCTCACGCGTTGCGGCGTGACGCAATCGCCTCGTACACCATGCCGACGAGCAGCTCGTCGGCGTCACGCCGGCCGAACTCCGAGGCGGCGCGGGACATCTCGTACAACCGGTGCGGATCGGCCAGCACGGGCAGGACGTTGCCCTGGACCCACTCGGGCGTCAGTTCCGCGTCGTCGACCAGCAGTCCACCACCGGCCTTGACCACCGGCTGGGCGTTGAGCCGCTGTTCGCCGTTGCCGATCGGCAGCGGGACGTACGCGGCCGGGAGCCCGACGGCGGAGAGTTCGGCGACGGTCATCGCGCCCGCGCGGCAGAGCATCATGTCGGCAGCGGCGTACGCGAGGTCCATCCGGTCCACGTACGGTACCGGGATGTACGGGGGCATTCCCGGCATCTGCTGCACCTGCGGCAATTCGTTCTTCGGGCCGACCGCGTGCAGGATCTGGATGCCCGCCCGCTGGAGCACCGGCGCGACCTGCTGGACGACCTCGTTGAGCCGCCGGGCGCCCTGGGAGCCGCCGGAGACCAGGAGCGTCGGCAGGTTGGGGTCGAGGCCGAAGGCGGCGCGCGCCTCCGGGCGGACCCGGGCCCGGTCGAGCGTGGCGATCGTGTGGCGCAGCGGGATGCCGATGTAGCGGGAGTTGCGCAGCTTGCTGTCGGGGGTGGCGACGGCCACCCCGTGGGCGTACCGCGAACCGATCTTGTTGGCGAGCCCGGGCCGCGCGTTCGCCTCGTGCACGACGATCGGCGTCCCGGTCCGCTTGGCCGCGAGGTAGCCGGGCAGGGCGACGTAGCCGCCGAAGCCGACGACGCAGTCCGCCTTGGTGCGCTCCAGGATCTGCTCGGCCGCCTTGATGGTGCCGCGCAGCCGCCCTGGGACGGTGATCAGTTCAGGGGTGGGCTTGCGCGGCAGCGGGACGGCCGGGATCAGCGCGAGTTCGTAGCCCCGCTCGGGTACGAGCCGGGTCTCGAGTCCACGCTCCGTGCCCAGGGCCGTGATGCCCACGGTCGGGTCCTGCCTCCGCAGGGCGTCCGCGAGGGCGAGCGCGGGCTCGATGTGGCCGGCGGTCCCCCCACCGGCGAGTACGACATGCACCGAAATTCACCGCTCTCCGGACGAACGCGCCTTGACGCGCCGTCGCATCGTGTTCCATCTCACCCGAGGTTGCCGCATGGCCAGGGCCGCCTTCGCAGCGGGGTCCGATCGCGCGAAGGCGATGAGGAGCCCGATGGCGAACATGGTCGGCAGCAAGGCCGAACCCCCGTAGGAGAACAGCGGGAGCGGGACACCGGCGATCGGCAGCAGACCGAGCACCGCACCGACGTTGATCACGGCCTGGGCCGTGATCCAGGTGGTCACACCTCCCGCGGCATACCTCACGAAGGGGTCCTCCGTGCGTCCGGCCACGCGGATACCCGCATAGCCTAGAGCCGCGAACAGGGCGAGCACCGACAGTGTCCCCGCCAGGCCGAGTTCCTCCCCGGTGATGGCGAAGATGAAGTCGGTGTGCGGTTCAGGGAGTTGACCCCATTTTTCCACACTCGCGCCCAGGCCGGAACCGAAGAATCCGCCGGAGGCGAGGGCATAAATGCCGTGTACCGCCTGCCAGCACTGGTCGCCGGGCCCCGGATCGGTGGCGCCGATGCAGGCGAGCCTGGCCATCCGGTTGGGGCTCGTCTTGATGAGAATCACACCGATCAGGGCGGCGACCCCGAGCACGCCGGCGAACAGCCGGGTGGGGGCGCCCGCGAGCCACAAGAGGCCGAAGAGGATCGCGGTGAGAATGATCGCGGTGCCCATGTCGCCGCCGAGCATGATGAGCCCGAGCAGCATGAAGGCGACCGGCACGAGCGGCACCAGCATGTGCTTCCACTGGGTCAGCAGCCGCTTGTCGTGCTTGCGTGCGAGCAGGTCGGCGCCCCACAGCACCAGGGCGAGCTTGCCGAACTCACTGGGCTGGAGCTGGAACGGGCCGCCCAGATAGATCCAGTTCTGGTTGCCGTTGACGCTGCGCCCTATCCCCGGGATCTGCACGAGGACCATCAGGAAGACGGTCACCGCGAGCATCGGATAGGCCAGCGCGCGGTGCAGCTTGATGGGCATCCGCGTGGCGAGGAGGAGCAGGATCGCGCCCAGGACGGCGGCGACGAACTGCTTGCGGAAGAAGTACGAGGCGGGCAGATCCAGCTGGAGCGCCTGGATCATCGAGGCCGAGTAGACCATCACCAGGCCGAGCACGGTGATCAGCAGGCTGCTGCCGAAGATCAGGTAATACGCCGTGAGCGGACGGTCCCAGGCCCGGCGGACCCTGTTGACGATCCGCCGGAGCCCGCTCTCGCCCGGAGGGTGGGAGGCACCTCTGGCGCGTACCGGAGCCGGTCGTTTGGCGACCCGCACGGAAGACCTGGCCACGTTCCCTCCCAAGGGTGTGCCCGGCGCCGCCGGACGAAGGCCGGTCAGGCGCGCGTGGAGCCGAGTTCGCGGACGGCGTCCGCGAACGCTTCACCACGCTTGTTGTAGTTGGTGAACATGTCCATCGACGCGCAGGCCGGGGCCATCAGCACGGTGTCCCCCGGCTGAGCCAGCTCCGCCGCCCGCCGTACCGCCTCGGACATCGCCCCAGTGTCGGTCCGGTCGAGGTCGACGACCGGGACCTCGGGGGCGTGTCGCGCCAGGGCTTCGCGGATCAGCGCGCGGTCGGCGCCGATCAGGACGACCCCGCGCAGCCGCTTGGCCGCGCCCGTGACGAGTTCGTCGAAGGTGGCGCCCTTGGCGAGGCCGCCCGCGATCCACACGATGGACTCGTACGCCGCCAACGACGCCTGGGCGGCGTGGGTGTTGGTGGCCTTGGAGTCGTCGACGTAGGCGACCTCCGCGACGTCGGCGACGTGTTCGATGCGGTGGGCGTCCGGGCGGAAGGCGCGCAGGCCGTCACGGACGGCCGTCGCCTGGACGCCGAAGGCGCGGGCGAGGGCCGCCGCGGCCAGCGCGTTGGCGATGTTGTGCGGCGCGGGCGGCTGGACGTCGGAGATCTCGGCGAGCTCCTGGGCCTGCTTCTGGCGGTCCGGCACGAAGGCACGGTCGACCAGGATGCCGTCCACGACGCCCAGTTGCGAGGGGGCGGGCGCGTTCAGCGTGAAGCCGATGGCCCGGCAGCCCTCTTCGACGTCGGCCTCGCGGACCAGGTCCTCGGTGGCCTTGTCGGCGACGTTGTAGACGCAGGCGACGTGGTTGCCCTCGTAAATACGCCCCTTGTCGGCGGCGTACGCCTCCATGGAGCCGTGCCAGTCGAGGTGGTCCGGCGCGAGGTTGAGGACCGTCGCGGAGTGGGCGCGCACGGACGGCGCCCAGTGCAGCTGGTAGGAGGACAGCTCGACGGCGAGCACGTCGTACGCGTCGTCGCCTTCGAGGATCACGTCCACGATCGGGGTGCCGATGTTGCCGACGGCGGCCGTGCGCAGTCCCGCCGCCTGGAGGATCGAGGCGAGCATCTGCGTGGTCGTGGTCTTGCCGTTGGTGCCCGTCACGGCGAGCCAGGGCGCCGCGTCCGGGCCGCGCAGCCGCCAGGCGACCTCGACGTCCCCGATGACGTCCACGCCCGCCTCGGCGGCCGCGGCGAACAGCGGCGAGGTGGGCTTCCACCCCGGCGAGGTGACGACGAGGTCCGTGCCGGGCGGCAGGCTCTCGGCGTCACCCAGGCGTACGGCGATGCCTTCGGCCCGCAGCCGGGCGGCGCGTTCCTCGTGCGCCGCCCCCGAGCCGCCGTCCACGACGGTCACCGACGCGCCGAGGCCGGCCAGGGCGCGGGCGGCGCTGATGCCGCTCACGCCGAGACCGGCGACGGTGATGTTCCTGCCCTGCCAGTCGGAGGCGGAGGTCACTTTTCGGCTGCCCATCCCGCGTAGAAGAGACCGAGGCCGACGATCACGCACATGCCCTGGATGATCCAGAAGCGGACCACCACGAGGACCTCGGACCACCCCTTGAGTTCGAAGTGGTGCTGGAGTGGCGCCATCCGGAAGACGCGCTTGCCGGTCAGCTTGAACGAGCCGACCTGGATGACGACCGACATGGTGATCATCACGAAGAGGCCGCCGAGCAGCGCGAGCAGCAGCTCCGTGCGGGAGCAGATCGCGAGGCCCGCGAGCGCGCCGCCGAGGGCGAGCGAACCGGTGTCACCCATGAAGATCTTCGCGGGCGAGGTGTTCCACCACAGGAAGCCGAAGCAGGCGCCCATCAGCGCGGAGGCCACGACCGCGAGGTCGAGCGGGTCTCTGACCTCGAAGCACGCCTGGGGGTTGGTCAGCGTCGTCGCGTTGGCGCAGGACTCCTGGTACTGCCAGACACCGATGAAGGTGTAGGCGCCGAAGACCATCACGGAGGCGCCGGTGGCGAGGCCGTCGAGGCCGTCGGTGAGGTTCACGCCGTTCGACATCGCGAGGATCATGAACAGCGCCCAGACCACGAACAGGACCGGGCCGATCGACCAGCCGAAGTCCGTGACGAACGACAGCTTGGTGGAGGCCGGCGTCTGGTTGCGGTTGTCCGGCCAGTTCAGCGCGAGCACGGCGAAGCCGATGCCGACGATCAGCTGGCCGGCCATCTTCGCCTTGGCGCGCAGACCGAGCGAGCGCTGCTTGACGATCTTGATGTAGTCGTCGAGGAAGCCGACCAGGCCCATGCCCGCCATCAGGAAGAGCACCAGCAGGCCGGAGAGCGTGGTCTCCGTACCCGTGATGATCTTCGTGAGGAAGTACGCGATGAGCGTGGCCAGGATGAAGGCGATACCGCCCATGGTCGGCGTACCGCGCTTGCTGTGGTGCTCGCGCGGGCCGTCGTCCCGGATGAACTGGCCATAGCCCTTGCGGGCCAGGAGCTTGATCAGCAGCGGGGTACCGACCAGGGTCAGGAAGAGCCCGATCACACCCGCGAAGAGGATCTGCCTCATCGGCCGGAGACCTGCCCCTCAGAAGACACCGCGGCGTCGTCGAGCAGCGCCGTGGCGACCCGCTCGAGACCGACCGACCTGGACGCCTTCACCAGCACGACATCTCCCGGGCGCAGCTCGCTGCGCAGCAGGTCGATCGCCGCCTGTGCGTCGGACACGTGCACCGACTCCTCACCCCACGAACCCTCGTTGTATGCGCCCAGTTGGAGCCAGGACGCTTCCCTGCCCCCGACTGCCACGAGCTTGCTCACGTTGAGCCGGACGGCAAGGCGTCCGACCGCGTCGTGCTCGGTGAGACTGTCGTCCCCGAGCTCGGCCATCTGACCGAGCACCGCCCACGTACGGCGTCCCTTGCCCATGGCCACGAGCGCGCGCAGGGCCGCTCGCATGGACTCGGGGTTCGCGTTGTAGGCGTCGTTGACGACCGTCACACCGTCCGGGCGCTCGGTGACCTCCATACGCCAGCGGGACAGCGTGCCCGCCTCGGAGAGCGCGAGGGCGATCTCGTCGACGGACATGCCCAGCTCATGGGCGACGGCGGCCGCGGCAAGCGCGTTCGACACGTGGTGCTCACCGTACAGCCGCAAGGTCACGTCGCTGCACCCGGAGGGTGTGTGCAGCGTAAAAGCGGGCTGTCCGTTCTCCGTGAGTCGGACATTCTCGGCACGTACGTCGGCGTCCTCGGCCTCTCCGAAGAGGATCACGCGCGCCTTCGTGCGCGAGGCCATGGCGCGTACGAGCGGGTCGTCGGCGTTGAGGACGGCCGCGCCGTCCGCGGGCAGCGCCTCGACCAGCTCACCCTTCGCTTGTGCGATCTGCTCTCGGCCGCCGAACTCGCCGATGTGGGCGGTGCCGACGTTCAGGACGAGGCCGATCCTCGGCGGAGTGAGTCCGGTGAGGTAGCGAATATGGCCGATTCCGCGCGCTCCCATCTCCAGGACGAGGAACCGCGTCTCGTCCGTGGCGCTGAGCGCGGTCAGCGGCAGGCCGATCTCGTTGTTGAGGGAGCCCGGCGTGAACACCGTGGGCGCGTGGCGCCGCAGCACCTGCGCGAGCAGGTCCTTGGAGCTGGTCTTGCCGACCGATCCCGTCAGGGCGACCAGGGTCGCGCCGAGCCGCTCCACGACGTGGCGTGCGAGGGCGCCGAGCGCCGTCTGGACGTCGTCGACGACGATGGCGGGCACGCCGACCGGCCGCGAGGCGAGGACGGCCGCGGCGCCTGCCGCGACGACGTCCGCCGCGTAGTCGTGGCCGTCCGCGCGCTCGCCGACGAAGGCGACGAAGAGGCTGCCGGGCTCCACCTCACGGGAGTCCCGGACGACGGGTCCGGTGACCTGGACGGCCGGATCCGGTATGTCGTACGTCTGCCCGCCGACGACGCTGGCGATCTCGGCGAGGGAGAGGGCGATCACAACTTCATCCCTGGGTTTGCTGGATAGCTTCGCGAAGCACCTGGCGGTCGTCGAAGGGACGCACCACCCCGGCGATGTCCTGCCCCTGCTCGTGGCCCTTGCCCGCGACCAGGACGGTGTCGCCCGGCCGCGCGCGGACGACGGCCGCGCGGATGGCGGCGGCGCGGTCCTCGAAGACGGCGACGTCGCCGCGTTCGTGGGCCGGCACCTCGGCGGCGCCGGCGAGCATCGTGGCGAGGATCGCGAGGGGGTCCTCGCCACGGGGGTTGTCGGAGGTCAGTACGGCGGTGTCGGCGAGGCGGGCCGCGGCCGCGCCCATCGGCATCCGCTTGGTCCTGTCGCGGTCGCCGCCGCAGCCGAGCACGATGTGCAGCTTGCCCTCGGTGACCTTGCGCAGGGCGCGCAGGACCGATTCGACGGCGTCCGTCTTGTGGGCGTAGTCGACGACGGCGAGGTAGGGCTGGCCCGCGTCGACGCGCTCCAGGCGGCCGGGCACGCCGGGCACCGCGGCGACACCGTCGGCGGCCTGCTGCGGGTCGATCCCGGCGACGGCCAGCGAGACGATGGCGGCGAGGGTGTTGGCGACGTTGAAGGGGCCCGCCAGCGGCGATCTCGCCGTGACGCGCTCGCCCTTGGGGCCGACCACGACGAACGTCGAGTCGAGCGGCCCGACCTGGACGTCCTCGGCACGCCAGTCGGCATCCGGGTGCCCTTCGGCGGAGAACGTGGTGACGGGCACCTCGGACTCCGTGACGAGGCGGCGTCCGTACTCGTCGTCGAAGTTGACCACGCCGAGCCGCGAGCGGCGCTTGGTGAACAACTGCGCCTTGGCCTGGAAGTAGTCCTCCATGCCGGAGTGGAACTCCATGTGCTCCGGGCTGAGGTTGTTGAAGACGGCGACGTCGAAGACGCAGCCGTCCACCCGCCCGAGCACCAGGGCGTGGCTGGAGACCTCCATGGCGACCGCCTCGACGCCGCGCTCGCGCATCACCGCGAACAGCGCCTGGAGGTCGGTGGCTTCGGGGGTGGTGCGCTCCGACTTGATGCGCGTCTCGCCGATGCGCATCTCGACCGTGCCGATGAGGCCGGTCGCGCGCAGGCCCTTGAGGCCGCCCTCGACGAGGTACGCGGTCGTGGTCTTGCCGGAGGTGCCGGTGATGCCGATCTGGAGGAGGTCGCGGCCGGGGTGGCCGTAGACCGTCGCCGCGAGTTCGCCCATCTCGTCGCGCGGGCTGTCGACGACCAGGACCGGAAGGCCGGTCGCGGCCGCGCGTTCGGCGCCGGTCGGGTCGGTGAGGATCGCCGCGGCGCCGAGGTCGGCGGCCTGCGCGACGAAGTCGGCGCCGTGCATGCGGGCGCCGGGCAGCGCGGCGTAGATGTCACCGGGGCGGACCGCGCGGGAGTCGTGCGTGATGCCCGTGATCTCCGCGTCGCCCTGGACGGCGACGCCCAGCCGGTCCGCGAGGTCCGTCAGTGAGGCCGCGGAGACCTGTTCCGGCCGCGGCGGTCCCGGGTAGGTCACGGGAGCGCCCTTCTGGGTGGTTTGGGACTGATCAGCGTGTGGCACGGCGGTGAGCGTACCGGGCACACCCGGCTCAGGGCGAAGTGAGGGGCGTGGCGGGAGGTGGTTCCCGGGGTCGGGAGTGATCGTTGTCACGGGCGGTTCCTGGTCGGTCTCAGGGCTCGGAGGCCACGGGCCCTAGGGCTCGAAGGTGACGGGGAGGCGGGCCGGACCGCTTCCGGTGGGCGGCACTTGGAGGGTCTTCAGGGCGAACTCCATCACCTCCTTGTAGATGGGGCCGCAGATCTGGCCGCCGAAGTAGCTGCCCTTGGTGGCGTTCTGGATGGCGCAGTAGACCGTGACGCGCGGCTTGTCGGCCGGCGCGAAGCCCGCGAAGGACGAGGTGTAGCCCTTGTAGCGGCCGCTCGCGGGATCGACCCGGTTGGCCGTACCGGTCTTGCCCGCGACGCGGTAGCCCGGGATGCGGGCCTTGGTGCCGGTGCCTTCCTCGTCGTCGACGACGGATTCCAGCATCTGCGCCACGGTCCTGGCGGTCTTCTCGCTCACCACGCGCGTCTTCTTCGGCTCGGCCGCGGGCGTGAAGCGGCCGTCGGGCCCCTTCATGCCGCGTACGAGCGTGGGTTCGACGCGTACGCCGCCGTTGGCGATGGTCGAGTAGACCGAGGCCGCCTGCATCGCGTTGATGGAGAAGCCCTGGCCGAAGGGGATCGTGAACTGCTGGGAGGTGGACCACTTGGCGGGGGGCGCGAGGATGCCGGACGTCTCGCCGGGGAAGCCGAGCCCGGTCTCCCTGCCGATGCCGAACTTGCGCAGGTAGGAGTAGAGGACCTTGTTGACCTGCTCCTGGGTCTTGCCCAGCTGGCCGGTGGCGAGGATGGTGCCGATGTTGGAGGACTTGGCGAGCACGCCGTTGAGCGTCAGGTACCAGGTCGGGTGGTCGATGTCGTCCTGGAAGAGGCGGTCGCCGCGGTGCAGGCGGTTGGGCACCGTCACCCGGGTGCCGGGCGTGGCGGCGTTCTCCTCCAGGACCGCCGCCATCGACATGACCTTGGCGGTGGAGCCGGGCTCGAAGGCGTCCTGGAGCGCGGCGTTGCCGAGCGCGGTGCCGTCGGCTTGGGTGAGGTCGTTCGGATCGAAGCCTGGGGCGTTGGCCATCGCGAGGACCTCGCCGGTGCGGGTGTCCTGCACTATCACGTAGCCGCGGTCGGCCCCGGACTTCTCGACCTGCTTCGTGATCGCGTTCTGCGCGGCCCACTGGATGTCGCGGTCGATGGTGAGTTCGACGTCGGAGCCGGGCACGGCGGGGGTCTCCGTGGAGCCCGCGGTGGGCACCTGCCGGCCGCCGGACTGGGCGTAGCGGATCTTGCCGTCCTCGCCCGCCAGCCGCTTGTCGAGCTGGCGCTCCAGACCGCCGCCGCCCTTGCCGTCGGAGTTGACCCAGCCCAGTATCCCGGCGGCCAGGTCGTGGTTGGGGTAGACCCGCTTGCTGCTCGGGTCCGCGAGGACACCGGCGAGGACGTTCGGGGAGTTCGGGTCGATGCCCGCCTTCTCGGCGAGCGCGCCGCGCAGGTCCTTGATCTGCTTCCACACCTGCGGGGTCTGGCGGCGCGCGAGCAGGACGTAGCGGGTGTCGGGCGTGCTGAGCTTCTTGGTCAGCTCGGCGACGCTCTTGTCGAGGATGGGAGCCAGGAGCGCCGCCGCCTGCTCGGGCGCGTCCTTGGTCCTCGTCTCCTTCGGCGTGAACAGCGTGGGGTCAGCCGTGATGTCGTACGCGTCCACGCTGGCGGCCAGTTCGACGCCGGCGCGGTCGGTGATGCGTCCGCGCTCGGCCGCCAGGGTGTGCGTGAAGTAGCGGTTCTTCTCCGCCTTGGCCGTGTAGACGCTCGCGTCGACGGCCTGCACCTGGAGGAGCCGCACGACGAAGGCCAGCATCACCAGCGTCAGGCCCAGGCTGACCATGCGCAGCCGCGGGCGGGGGCTGCCCAGACGGATGGTGCGGGGTCTGGCCTTGGTGGCGGGGCGGCGCGCGGGGGGGGGGGGGG
>NZ_JAFEXF010000080.1 GCF_016905445.1 Streptomyces sp. G44 | reverse complement strand
CCGCGGGGGCGCCGAACGCGGGCGGCGCCGCGGCCTGGGCCGGGGGCGCGAAGGCGGGCGCCGCGGCCTGTGGCTGCGCGGGGGCGGGCTCCTCCTCGGCGACCTCGCCGCCGAAGTTCCTCAGGAGGGCGTCGAGTCCGCCGTCAAAGCCCTGGCCGATCGCGGCGAACCGCCAGACGTCCTTCAGATAGAAGTCGCCCAGCATGACGGCGCGCTCCGTGGAGAACTCCGTGCCGGTGAAGGCGTAACGCGCCACTTCCTCGCCGCCCGCGACGATGCGGATGTACCCGGAGGCGACCTGTGACATCTGGCCCGCGCCGTCGATCGTCGCCGTGAACGACAGCCGCTGGATCTGCTGCGGGATGCGGTCGAGGGTGACGCGGAAGGACTCGGTGTCGCCCGCCTGCGCGCCGAGGAGCTGGATCGACTGCTCGGGCGACGCGGGCTGGTTGAAGAAGATGAAGTAACGGTCGTCCGACAGCCGCTCGCTCGCGTCGAGGCCGAAGCAGCTGATGTCGAAGGTCAGCCCTGGAGCCGAGATCTGCACGCCTACGTACAGATCGGTGCCCGCGGTGAGGTCACTGATCCTGGCCTTGTGGCCGCGTTGGAATTCCCTGGCCATACGTAACGACCGTCCCCCATCCCGAAGGTAAATGCGTCGCGCCAGGCTAACCGCAAAGTCTGACAGCGAGCGAAGCCGGGACAGACCTGTCGCACAACCGTGCGGCGCGGCGGACGGTCACTCCTCGCGGGCGGCCGGCGGATGCGGCAGCCGACTGGCGGCGACCACCCCTTCGAGGTAGCCCCTGGCCCGTTCCGTACGCGGGTAGGCCTCCAGCAGTCGCCAGAAACGCGGCCCGTGCCCGGGGACGAGGAGGTGGGCCAGCTCGTGGACGAGGACATAGTCCACGACGTACTCGGGCATGCCCTGAAGCCGGTGCGAGAGGCGGATGCTGCCCTCCGACGGGGTGCAGGACCCCCAGCGGGTGTTCTGGTTCGTGACCCAGCGAACGGAGGCGGGCCTCGCCCGACCGTCGAAGTACTGATCGGAGAGCTGTTCGGCCCGCTCGCATAGCTCCGCGTCACCGAGGAGCCGCTTGCTCTCCTGTGCCGCGAGCTTGTCGAGCATCACAGTGACCCAGCGCTGCTCCTCCGCCTCGGACATGCGGGCGGGGATGAGGACGACGGTGCGGTCGCCCTCGCGGTACGCCGAGACCGTTCTGCGCCGACGGGCGCTGCGTCTGACCTCGACCGCGCTGGACCGCGTGCCGGAGGGCGGCGGGCTGGTCGTGCTGCGCTGTGGGGTTCCGGCGCGACGCGCTGAGGTCTCCCCAGCGACGCGGGAGGAAGGGTCGGCGGGCACGCCCCGACGTTACCCGCTGGGCAGGGGGGAAGTCCCGCCTCCGGGGCGGTTCGGCGGCGATCCGCCGCCCGGTGGTGCGACGGGTGCGGCCGATTAGTACGACAAGCATCCCCTGCCTGTGGACAACTCGACGCGGGCAGGTGGCGGGGCGGGCATTCTGGCAGTCGATCGGCGCGGCGGACGGGACCGCGCCGGGCGGACGACGGGGGACCACCATGCATCCGATCTTGAAGCCGGCGCTGCGGCGCGGCTGGCGGGACATGAACACCATGCAGTTCGGGGTGGCGCCCGCGCACGCCTTGGTGCTCGGCCCGATGGACACCGCGACCGGCAGCTTCCTGACCCTGTTGGACGGCACCCGTGGGCTGCCGCTCCTGCGTGAGGAGGCCAGGCGGATGGGCCTGCCGGACGGTCACGTGGACAAGCTGCTGGGAGAGCTGTCGCGGGCCGGCCTGGTCGACGACGCGACGGGCGGCGGTCCCGCGGCCGATGCCCTGCGCAGGCGGAGCGGGGTCATGGACCGGCAGCGGTCCGACCTGGCCTCCCTGTCGCTTCTCTCCTCCGAGCCGGGCGAAGCGGTGGAGAGGCTGGCGGCTCGCCGGGCCATGCGCGTCCGTGTTCAGGGCGCGGGACGGGTGGGCGCCGTCGTGGCCTCGGTCCTCGCGGGGGCCGGGGTGGGCCGGGTCGAGGTGCTGGACGGGGGGCATGTCGAGCCGTGGGACGTCGCGCCCGGCGGGCAGCCGGCGGAGGCGATCGGAGAGCGCCGGGACATGGCCGCGCGTCGGCTCGTACGGCAGTCGGCGCCGGACCGGCCGCCTCGCGCGAACCGCCCCGTGTCCCCCAGGTCACAGGCCGCGGCCGCCTCTCGGCCGCCGTGGCAGGAAGCGGTGGCCGAGGGCCAGGCCGGACTGTCGCTCGTGATCATCGCTCCACGTGACGGCCTGGACGCGTACGCACCCGATCCGGTCCATGCCGAGGACCTCCTCACGGCCGGCACGCCTCATCTCTACGCCGGTGTGATCGAAGGGACGGGTGTGGTCGGCCCCTTGGTCCTGCCCGGCGCGACGGCTTGCGCGGGCTGCCTCTTCCGTCGGCGCGCGGACCGCGATCCCACGTGGGGCCGGATGCTGGCGCAGTGGCGCTCGGGCCGTGCGCGACATGTGCCCGCGTGTGACCTCGCCCTGTCGACGTCGGTCGCCGGGCTGGTCGCGGGGCATGCGCTCGCCTTCCTGGACGGGGCGTCCATGGCCGCCTCGGGCGTCCGGTGGGAGGCGGCCGTCCCGGGATTCGACTGGCACGCACGTCCGATTTGGCCGCATCCCGCATGTCCCTGCGGGGCGGGCGCGGACGCCAAGACGGACGTTAAGGGGGATCGGCTCACCGCACAGAAGGAGCGGCACGCAACAATGGCCGGGTAACCGCCTGAGAAGGCGCGGCTGTCTGGGACTTGGAGGGGCGCATGTCTGATCTTCCCCGGAAGGCGGTCACCCGAACCGCCAAACTGGCCGCGCTGCCACTCGGCTTCGCGGGACGCGCGACCTGGGGGCTCGGCAAGCGGATCGGGGGCAAGTCGGCGGAGATCGTCGGGCGCGAGCTGCAACAGCGCACGGCGGAGCAGTTGTTCAAGGTTCTCGGCGAGCTCAAGGGCGGCGCCATGAAGTTCGGGCAGGCCCTGTCCGTCTTCGAGTCGGCGCTGCCGGAGGAGGTCGCCGGGCCCTACCGCGCGGCGCTGACGAAGTTGCAGGAGGCAGCGCCGCCGATGCCGACGAGTACCGTGCACTCGGTGCTCGCGGAGCGGCTCGGCGAGGACTGGCGCGACCTGTTCCTGGAGTTCGATGACAAGCCCGCGGCCGCCGCGTCGATCGGCCAGGTGCACCGGGCGGTCTGGGCGGACGGACGTGAGGTCGCGGTCAAGGTGCAGTACCCGGGAGCGGGTGAGGCCCTGCTGTCCGACCTGACGCAGCTCAGCCGGTTCGCCCGGCTTCTGGGACCGCTGATTCCCGGCATGGACATCAAGCCGCTCATCGCGGAGCTGCGGGACCGGGTGTCGGAAGAGCTGGACTACGGCCTGGAGGCACAGGCGCAGCAGGCCCATGCCTCGGAGTTCGCCGACGACCCCGACGTGGTGGTGCCCGAGGTGGTGCACCAGGGCGAGCAGGTCCTGATCACGGAGTGGATCGACGGCACCCCGTTGTCGCAGGTGATCGCGGACGGTACTCAGGAGCAGCGCGACCGGGCGGGCCAGCTCCTGGCCCGCTTCCTCTTCTCCGGCCCGGCGCGCACGGGACTTCTGCACGCCGACCCGCACCCGGGCAACTTCCGCCTGCTGCCCGACGAGAAGGGCGG
Organism: Streptomyces sp. G44; assembly: GCF_016905445.1. Taxonomy (GTDB): domain Bacteria; phylum Actinomycetota; class Actinomycetes; order Streptomycetales; family Streptomycetaceae; genus Streptomyces. The sequence goes on along the minus strand of NZ_JAFEXF010000080.1, from coordinate 26,574 downwards.
CTGGCGCCTGGGCGTCCTGGACTTCGGCACGGTGGACCGGCTGCCGGGCGGGCTACCCGTGACCATCGGTGAGTCGCTGCGGATGACCCTGGACGGCGAGGCCGACGCGGTCTACGAGATGTTGTGCGAGGAAGGCTTCGTCAAGGAGACCGTCGAGCTGGAGCCCGACGCGGTGCTCGACTACCTCCTGCCGATCATCGAGCCGATGCTGGTGGAGGAGTTCACCTTCACCCGCGGCTGGATGCGCAGCCAGGCGGCCCGGGTGGCCGACCCCCGCTCCCCCGCCTACCAACTGGGCAAGCGGCTGAACCTCCCGCCGTCGTATCTGCTGATACACCGTGTGACGTTGAGCACCATCGGGGTGCTGTGCCAGCTGAACGCGACGGTGCGGATGCGGGCCGAACTGGAGGAGTGGCTGCCCGGCTTCGTCATGGAGGCGGACGCGGCGGACGAAACGGACGCGACTGGTGTGGCAGGCGGGCCCGAGGCGGCCGTCGAGGAGGGCGAGGCCGTGGCGGGGGCCTGAGCCGCAGAGGCCGTAGAGTCCGCGGGGTCGCGGGGGCTGGCTACCACCAGTCGGGGTCGAGGCGGCCCTCGATGGCCCGGATGTTCTCCCGCGCGCAGGCTTCGCAGTAGTAGCGACGGACGCCGTTCTCCACGGAGCAGGTCCAGGTCGGCGGCGCCCCTTCGGCCACCGTGCCGCAGCGGGAGCACACGAGGTTCTCGGCGTCGATGTGCTGAGGCTTCTGCTCGTCCACCCGGCGACCATAGCGCCGGGCAGCGGGTTCGGTGAGCGCAACGCACCGCAGGGGCCGGTCCGTTGGGACCGGCCCCCGTCGTTCTCCGTCATCGTGCTCTTACTGCATGACCGCCATGGCGAGCGCGCGCCGGGCACGCAGCGAGGCGCGCTCCGCGCGGCGCTGCATGCGGCGGGCCGCCATCAGGCGCTCGGCCGGGCGTGCCGCCTCGGCTTCACGCAGTCGTTCGTGCATATGCGCACGAGCCATGGCTTCTGGGATGAGTTGCATTTCTCGGGTCCTGTTCTGGCGCGAGGTGTACGCGCTGGTGGTGAAGTCTCGGGTCGCGGAGCCTGCGGGCTCACGGGTGGCTGCCTTCATCGGGGCCTGCTTCTTGGGGTCGTGCGTCAGGGGGCGGTCGATGGTTCCGGCGGTGCTCATGCGACGACCGGGTTCTTGCGCGGGCGGCCACGGGGCCGCTTGCGGGCAACGACCACGCCCTGGACGAACAGCTCGCCGCCCCAGACGCCCCACGGCTCACGCCGCTCCTTGGCGCCGGCGAGGCAGGCCTCCACCAGCGGGCACGTGCGGCAGAGGGACTTCGCGTACTCGACGTCGGCCGGGGACTCGGCGAAGAAGACCTCGGGGTCGTAGGCACGGCAGGGGACGGGTACGCCGAGGTTCTCGATGGCGTCGTCGAGCGCGGTGAGCGCGGTGAGGGGAGTCAAGGTCGGGTCCTCCGTGGGAGCGGGCGGGGAGATCACCTGTGAAGGCGGTACGGACGGGGCGTGCGCTTCGAGTTGCACGGTGGTGTTTTCCTCGTCTGGTCGTGCCGGCCTGGGTCGGCCGGTTGGCGGCTGGTACCGGGTCTTGCTCTTGGCCCCTTCGCTCTGTCTCCCTGTTTTGGGGAAAACAGAAGGGCCGCGGATCCCGGGTGGGGTTCCGCGGCCCTGAAGGCGCCTGTCTGATCGAGGATCAGACTGGATCACTCCAGGGTTCGAGCCCACGGAAGGCCCACATCGTGTGGTGCTGCGTCGTCTGCTTCCGGAATCCGGCACCGGCCGCCGCAAAGGCATAGGCCTGGGCCTGCGCCTCCGCTACTGCTGCTTCCGGTGCCTTGGTCGGTCGCTCATTGCCCTCATTGGCCTCGTGAATGGCGAGACCGGAAAGAGGCAGCGAGGAGGACAGCGGACGGACGGCGGGCATGCCGCCGGACAGACCGGTGCCCTGGTTCGAGAGGCCGAGCAGGCAGGAAGCGACGACCGAGCGATCGGTCATTTTGGCGGTGCTGACGAAGCTGTCGTTGATGCTGATCACTGGAATTCGCCTCCTCTCGGCGTCTAGGGGATCGACCGGAACCGATCCTGCGGACTGACAAGTACAGCACGGCCCAGGGCTTCGGAGAAGCCGCTGTTCCGTGCTTAAGAACCTATGGGTCTTCCTTGCGCATGCGCAAACTATTTTTTCGACGAGTTTGAATCATTCTCCCTCGGCGCCCCTTACACCCTCCTGACCTGCACAAATGGCGAGCACCTCGGCACCGAAGCGGTGAAACTTGCGGACACCGACGCCGGGGATCCGCGCCAGCTCGCCCTCGTCCTCGGGCACGGCCTCCGCGATGGCGATCAAGGTCTTGTCCGTGAAAACGCAGTACGCGGGCTGTCCCAGCTGCTTCGCCTGCACCGATCGCCACTCCCGCAACCGCTCATAGAGTCCTTCGTCCATGTCGGACGGGCAGTCCTCGCACCGCAAGAGCTTCAGCTCGCCGGCTTCGGTGAGGGTCCGGCCGCAGACCCGGCAGCGGGCCGGGGTGCGGCTCTTGCGCGGGCGGCGGCCGGCCACCGGGGCTGCGCCGCCCTCCCCGGCGCTGCCGCGCTCGACGCCGCCGGGGCCGCCGCCCGCGGCCCGGCTCGCCGCGCCCACTCCGGAGCCCGGGCGCAGACCGTCCAGGAAGCGGCTGGGCCGGCGGTTCGGACGGCCGCCCGGCGAACGGGACAGGGCCCAGGAGAGCGACAGGTGGACACGCGCGCGGGTCACGCCCACGTAGAGGAGCCGGCGCTCCTCCTCGATCTGCTCGTCGGTCTTGGCGTAGGTGATCGGCATCATGCCCTCGGCGAGGCCGACGAGGAACACGGCGTCCCACTCCAGTCCCTTGGCCGCGTGCAGCGAGGCGAGGGTGACGCCTTCGACGATCGGCGCGTGCTGTGCGTTGGCCCGCTCGTCGAGTTCGGCCACGAGGTCGGCGAGGGTCGCCTCCGGCTTGGCCCGCGCGAAGTCCTCGGCGAGGCGCACCAGCGCCGCCAGGGACTCCCAGCGGTCACGGGCCGCGCCGGAGCCCGCCGGGGGCTGTGTCGTCCAGCCCTTGGTCGAGAGCACGGCCCGCACCTGGGAGGGCAGGTCGACCACGTCGTCCAGGAGGGCGTCGTTGCCCCCGAAGCGGGCGGCGCCGCGCAGGGCAGCGCCCGCTTCCCGGACCTCGGTGCGCTCGAAGAAGCGCTCGGCGCCGCGCAGCTGGTAGGGCACGCCGGCGTCGGCGAGCGCCTGCTCGTAGATCTCCGACTGGGAGTTCGTGCGGAAGAGGACGGCGATCTCGCTGGCGGGGACACCGTCGGCGAGCAGGGCGCGGATGCGGCGGGCGGCGCCTTCGGCTTCGGCCGGTTCGTCCGCGTACTCCGTGTAGACCGGCTCGGCGCCGGGCTCCCGCTGGGAGATCAATTCCAGCCGGTGGTCGGCGGCGCGGCCGCGGGCCTGGGAGAGGAGGCCGTTGGCGAGGTGGACGACCTGAGGCGTGGAGCGGTAGTCGCGGACCAGTTTGACGACCGTCGCTCCCGGGTGGCGGGTGCGGAAGTTGAGCAGGTGGTCCGGGGTCGCGCCGGTGAAGGAGTAGATCGTCTGGCTGGCGTCGCCGACGACGCAGAGGCTGTCGCGGTCACCGAGCCACAGCTCCAGGAGGCGCTGCTGGAGGGGGCTCACGTCCTGGTACTCGTCGACCACGAAGTGCTGGTACTGGGCGCGGACCTGCTCGGCGATGTCGTGCCGGTCCTGGAGGATGCCGACGGCGAGGAGCAGGACGTCCTCGAAGTCGATGACGGCGCGGTCGCGCTTGAGGTCCTCGTACGCAGCGTAGAGCTGGGCGATCTCGGCGGGGTCGCGCGGGACGTCGCGGCCGGACTTGGCCGCGGCGGCGGCGTAGTCCGCGGGGACGGTCTGGGTGACCTTGGACCATTCGATCTCGCTGGTGAGGTCGCGCAGCTCATTGCGGTCCAGGCGGATGCGGCAGGCGGCGGCCGCGTCCGCGACGAGCTTGATCTTGCGGTCGACGATCCTGGGCAGGGAGCCACCGACTGCTTTCGGCCAGAAGAACTGGAGCTGGCGCAGGGCCGCGGAGTGGAAGGTGCGGGCCTGGACCCCGGAGGCGCCGAGCTGGCGCAGGCGCCCGCGCATCTCGCCCGCGGCGCGGTTGGTGAACGTGACGGCCAACACGCTGGCGGGCTGGAGGATTCCGGCGCGCACCCCGTAGGCGATCCGGTGGGTGATCGCCCGTGTCTTGCCGGTGCCGGCGCCCGCGAGGACGCACACCGGCCCGTGCAGGGCGGTGGCCACCTCGCGCTGCTCGGGGTCGAGCCCGGCGAGCACCGCGTCGGCAGAGTCCGGGACCTGCGGGAAAAGGGGGGAGTGCGTTGCTGATGTCACCCCGCCATGCTGCCAGGTCGCCCGGGGCGGGTGAGCCGGTTGTCCACAGGGGCACCCTTGCGGTCGTACTAATGCGGGAATGGGGGCCGCGTCTCGTACGTTCGATTCATTGCGATGATGGCGGGCCCCCCGCGTCATCGCATGACGCACCCCGAGCAACGAAGGAGCACACGAGACATGCCGGGCACTGTGACGATGTACAGCACCACCTGGTGCGGTTACTGCCGCCGCCTCAAGGGCCAGATGGACCGCGAGGGCATCGCGTACACCGAGATCAACATCGAGCAGGACCCGGACTCGGCGGCCTTCGTCGAGAAGGCGAATGGCGGAAACCAGACGGTTCCGACGGTTCAGGTGGTCCCCGCCGACGGCGGGGCCGAGGTCGTCATGACGAACCCGAGCCTCGCCCAGGTCAAGCAGGCGCTCGGCGTCGCCTGACCCCCTCCTGCGCGCAGAAGGCCCTCGCTTCGGTGGGGGCCTTCTGTGCGCGCCTTCCGCGCGCAACCGTCAGGCAGCGGCCTTCAGTCGCCGAGGGCGAGGCGGACGCCGAACGCCCCGATGACGGTGCCCGCGACCCGGTCGAGCAGGCGCCGTGCCGCATCCCGTTGCAGCCGGTCCCGCAGCGTCCGGGCGAAACCGATCAGCACACAGGACCAGAGTGCTCCCAGCGCGACATGGACGCCTGCGAGCAGCACTCCCATGGCGAGGTGGGATGTGCCCGCCGGTATGAAGTGCGGCAGCACGGCGACGTAGAAGGCGCCCACCTTGGGGTTGAGCAGGTTCGTCACCACGCCCTGGCGCCAGCCGCCGAGCAGGGTGTCGAGGCCGCCCGCCCAGAGCCGGTCCGTCTCCTCGGTGCCCTCCGCACGGCCCGCCCCGGCGGTGCGGCGTCGAGTGGACCACAGCATCCGGCCCGCCATCCACACCAGGTAGGCGGCGCCCGCCCATCGGACGATCTCGTAAGCGAGGTGGGAGGCGGTCAACAAGGCAGTCACGCCGAGGGCGGAGAGAACACCCCAGGTCAGGGTCCCGGTCTGAATGCCGAGGAGTACGCCCCAGGCGCGCCGCCGCTGACCGAGCGCTGCCGTGCGCAGGATCAGAACGGTGTCCAGGCCGGGCGTGAGGGTGAGCACGCCGACGATCACAGCAAAGCCCCACAGGGCGGAAACATCGATCATGATGGGCGACTGTAGGGTCACCAGAGGCGGGATCACCAGGATCCTGCCCGGAATCGGGCAGGATCGCTCTCGTCGCGTTCCGTCGATCGATGGCTTGCGCCCGCGGATGCTCCCTTATCCCACGGTCCCCGGCTTCGGCAGGGGCTTGCCGTACCAGAGTTCGATCAGGCGGGCCGCGATCGAGATGCCGTAGGGAGGCACGACCTCTCCGGACTCGAACGCGGCCCGCAGGTCTTCCCGGGAGAACCAGCGGGCCTCGTGGATCTCCTCACCGTCGACATTGATCTCCGAAGAGGTCGCGTCGGCCATGAAGCCCAGCATCAGGCTGGAGGGGAACGGCCAGGGCTGGCTCGCGACGTACTCCACCTCGCCGACCGTGACGCCCGCCTCCTCGAAGACCTCGCGGCGCACCGACTGCTCGATGGACTCCCCCGGCTCGACGAAGCCGGCGAGGGTCGAGAAGCGCCCCTCGGGCCAGTGCACCTGGCGGCCGAGGAGGATGCGGTCCTCACTGTCCCGGACCGCCATGATCACGGCGGGGTCCGTGCGCGGGTAGTGCTCGGCGCCACATGCCTGGCAGCGGCGGATGTGGCCCGCCGCGGCGATGACGGTGCGCTCGCCGCAGCGCGAGCAGAACCGGTGCAGGCGCTGCCAGTTCTCCAGGGCGACGGCGTGCACCATCAGGCCCGCGTCCCGGGGTGAGAGCAGCAGGCCCGCCTCGCGCAGTCCCGCGGGGCGCGCCGACTGGTCCATGCGGCCGGGCAGGGTGTCCTTCTGGAGCGCGAAGTAGCTGACGCCGTCGTCGTCCGTGCCGAGGAAGTAGCGGTGCTCCTCGGTGAGCGGCGCCTCGAAGGCCGGGGTCATCAGCAGCTCGGTGCGGCCCTCGGGCGTCTCGTCGATGAGCACCTGACCGCCGGACACCACGAACACCCGGGTCGTCGGGTGGCTCCAGGCGGCGGCGAGCCACGCCTCGTCCATGCGGTGGTGCGCCGCGCGGTCGATGCCGCTCGGCGCGGTCAGCGAGACGGGGCGGTCTGCGGTGCGGTCGGTCCAGGTGGTCACAGGTGCTTCCAACTCCCCCGGTGGAATGGGTGGTGCGGCAGGGCGGGCGGCGGGACGGGATCGGCAGCGCGGGGACGGTCAGCGGGCATGGGCGTCCCGCCAGGTCTCCGCGAGGTCACCCCACAGGTAGGCGGTCGTCTCGACGCCCTTGAGGAGCAGGTCGATCTCGACCTTCTCGTTCGGCGCGTGCCAGCCGTCGGACGGGACGGAGATGCCGAGGAAGAGCACGGGTGCGGCGAGGACGTCCTGGAGGTCGGCGGCCGGCCCCGAGCCGCCCTCCCGCGTGAAGAGGACCGGCTGTTCGAAGGCGCGGCCCATGGCGCGGGCCACGGACTGGAGGGCCGGGTGGTCCAGCGGGGTCAGGCAGGGGCGGGTGCCGGGGCTGAAGGTGACGGTGTGCCGGACCCCGGCGGGGACGGTGTCCGCCACCCAGGCGCGCACGGCCTCCTCCAAACGGTCCGGGTCCTGGCCCGCGACCAGCCGGAACGAGAGCTTCACGAGGGCGGACGACGGGATGATCGTCTTGCTTCCCGCTCCCTGATAGCCACCGCCGATGCCGTTGACCTCGGCCGTGGGGCGGGCCCAGACGCGCTCCAGCGTGGTGTACCCGGCCTCGCCATGGGCGCCGTGCGACTTGGCCGTGCGCAGCCAGCGCTCCTCGTCGAAGGGCAGCTCCGCGAAGAGGGCGCGCTCTTCGGCGGTGAGTTCCGTGATGCCTTCATAGAAGCCGGGGATCGCCACGCGCGCGTGCTCGTCGTGGAGGGCGGCGACCAGGCGGGCGACCTCGGTGGCGGGGTTGGGCACGGCGCCGCCGAAGGAGCCGGAGTGGATGTCCTGGTCGGGGCCGTGCAGCTCGATCTCGCACTCGGCGAGGCCGCGCATGCCGGTGCAGACTGTCGGGGTGTCCTCCGACCACATGCCGGTGTCGGAGACGATCACCGCGTCGGCGGCGATGCGGTCCTTGTGGGCCTCGATGAGCTGCCGGAAGTGCGGGGAGCCGGACTCCTCCTCGCCCTCGACGAGCAGCTTCAGGTGCACGGCCGGGGCGGTGCGGCCGGTGGCGGCGAGGTGGGCGCGGACACCGAGGGTGTGGAAGAAGACCTGGCCCTTGTCGTCGGCCGCCCCGCGCGCGTAGAGGCGGTTTCCCTGGACGACGGGCTCGAAGGGGTCGGTGTGCCAGCCGTCCTCACGGGCCGCGGGCTGGACGTCGTGGTGGCCGTAGACGAGGACGGTGGGCGCCTGCGGGTCGTCCGAGGGCCACTCGGCGAAGACGGCGGGCGCCCCCGCGGTCTCCCAGACCTCCGCGGTCGGGAAACCGGTCTCCTTGAGGCCCGCGGCGAGCCACTCGGCGCTGCGGCGCACGTCCCCGGCGTGGTCGGGCTGGGCCGACACGGACGGGATGCGCAGCCACTCGGCGAGGTCGTCGAGGAAGGCGGCACGGTGGTTCTCGATGTACGTGCGGACGGCGCTGTCCGGTGTCTCGCTCATGGTCACGAGCCTATCCGCCATCCGGGGTGGCCCGGTCCGGCGGTTCGCCGCCCGGGACGCCCGGTTCTTCGAGCAGGAGGCGTTCGAGACCGGTGCGGCCCGGGAGGTTCTTGGGGCGGGCGACCTCCCCGCTGCGCACGTACAGGAAGGCGGCCTTCACCGACTCCGGCGGTACGCCCTGCTGCTCGGCCCAGGCGAGGCGGTAGACGGCGAGCTGGAGGGGGTCGGCGGTACGGGTGCGGCTGGTCTTCCAGTCGACGATCTCGTACGTCGCGTCGTCGCCGTCGCCGTCCTTGTAGACGGCGTCGATGCGGCCCCGGATCACGCGGTGGGCGATGACGAACTGGAAGGGCACCTCGACGCGGTAGGGCGTGCGACGGGCGTACTCGGTGCGCTCGAAGGCTTCCTTGAGTGCTTCCAGGTCACGCTCGTCGGCGATCTCCGCCTCGCCGGGGGCGCTGCCCGGCAGGTCCTCGGGGCCGAGCATCGGCAGCGGGAGTTCTTCGAAGCGGGACTCGACCCAGGCGTGGAAGCGGGTGCCTCGGCGGGCCGCGGGCTGCGGCGGGCGGGGCATGGGCCGGGCGAGGTCCTTGGCGAAGCCGTCGGGGTCGGCGGCCAGACGCAGCAGCTCGGACGCGGTGAGCGACGGCGGCACGGGGATGTCCCGGACGGCCTCGCGGGCGCGCAGCAGCTCGCCGGTGAGGGCGTCGAGGTCGCGGTCCCAGGAGTCGAGGGTGCGGGCCTCCTCGGGGGTGAGGCGGGTGCGCGTGAGCCGGTCGCCGGTTTGATCGCCTCCGTGGCCCCGATCGCCTCCGTGGTCTGGGTCGGCGGGGTGCGGGCGGGCCTGCGGGGACTGGGCGGGGAGCGGCACGCGCGCGTGGGCGGCGTCTCGCGGTTCCGGGACCGCCGGGGCCTCGGCGGGGTGCGGGATCAGCGGGCGCTCCCTCGGCAGGGAGTCCCACTCGGCCGGGTCCAGCTCGGTGTCCGGGCCGGCGAAATCGGCATCGAGGGGATCGACGTCGGCAAGATCCACTTCGGGGATGTCGGCGTCCGGGAAAGCGGCGTCTCCGTAGGGCGCTTCTTCGTCCTCCGGAGGGGGCGGCCACTCCGGGTCGTCGGCCGGCGGGACGTCGTCGTACGCCGAAGGGTGCGCCGACTCGTGGGAGCGGGCGGCCTCCGGGGCTCCGGTGAGGCGCTCCAGGTGGTCGAGGACGGTGCGGGCCGCGGCGCGACGGCGGGCGAGGGAGGCGTCGTCCAGCGGGAGCGGCCACGCGTGCTCGGCGCCCGCCTCGCTCAGGGCGGGGTTCTCCTCGTCCTCGGCCGGTTCGTCCGCCCACGCCTCGATCTCGCCGTGGCCCGCCGCGCAGTGGTCGTGCAGGGCCCGCAGGAAGTCCGAGGGGCCGCGCGGCTTCTTCTGGGAGGGGCCCCACCAGTGGCCGGAGCCCAGGAGGAGGGAGCGGGGGCGCGTGAAGGTCACGTAGCCGAGGCGGAGCTCCTCGGTGCGCTGGTGGTCCTTCATGGCTTCGTGGAAGGCCTTCATGCCCTTGGCGTCCCACGCCTCGATGTCGGGCAGGGTGGCCGCGTCCCCGCGCAGCTCGTGCGGGACGACCTTGGCCTGGGCGGTCCACTTCTCGCGGCCCTGCGCGCTCGGGAAGGTGCCGTTGACAAGCCCGGGGACGGCGACGACGTCCCATTCGAGGCCCTTGGACTTGTGGGCGGTGAGCACCTTGACGGTGTTCTCGCCGCCGGGCAGGGCGTTGTCGAGGCCCTTCTCGTACTGCGCGGCGGTGCGCAGGAAGCCGAGGAAGGCGAGGAGCGTGGCGCTGTTGTCGTTCGCGGCGAAGGAGGCGGCGACGTCCAGGAAGTTGGAGAGGGTCTCGCGGCGGCGGGCCGCCAGGGCGCCCGGCGACGCGGAGAGCTCCACCTCCAGGCCGGTGACCGCGAGCACCCGGTGCAGTACGTCCATCAGCGGGTCGGAGAGCGAGCGGCGCAGGTCGCGCAGCTCGGCGGCGAGCCGGGCGAAGCGCACCCTGGCGTCCGCCGAGAAGGGCAGGCCGTCGTCCCTGGAGGCGTCGGCCGGGTCGAGGGGCGACTCCAGGAACGTGTCGAGGGCGTCCGCGAGGGATATCACCTCGGCCGGGTCGACCCCTTCGACGGCTTCCGCGAGGCGCCGGTCCGGGTCGTCGGGGGCGGCGTGCCCGGGGCGGACGAGCAGGCGGGCCCGGCGGCCCAGGAGGGCGAGGTCGCGGGCGCCGATGCGCCAGCGCGGGCCGGTGAGCAGCCGCACCAGCGAGGCGTTCGCCCCCGGGTCCTGGAGGACCTCGCAGACGGCGACGAGATCGGCGACCTCGGGGAGGTGGAGGAGACCGGAGAGGCCGACGACCTCCACGGGGATGTCGCGGGCGACGAGCGCGCCCTGGATCTCGGCGAAGTCCGTGGCCGTGCGGCACAGGACGGCGATCTCGCCGGGCGCCTTGCCGGTGCGCACGAGGTGGGCGATCGCGTCGCCCAGCCAGTCGATCTCCTCGGCGTGCGTGCGCAGCAGGGCGCAGCGGACCACGCCGTCGCGCTCGGCGCCGGGTGCGGGGCGCAGGGCCTCCACGCCCGCGTGCATCGCGCGCAGGGGCTCCGCGAGGCCGTTGGCGAGATCCAGGAGGCGGCCGCCGCTGCGGCGGTTCTCGCTGAGCGCGTGGCGCGTGGCGGGGCGCCCGTCGGCGTACGCGAAGTGGTCGGGGAAGTCGTCGAGGTTGGCGACGGAGGCGCCGCGCCAGCCGTAGATCGCCTGGCAGGGGTCGCCGACGGCGGTCACCGGGTGGCCCGTGCCGCCGCCGAACAGGCCGGACAGGAGGATGCGCTGGGCGACCGACGTGTCCTGGTACTCGTCGAGGAGTACGACACGGAACTCGTCCCGGAGGATCCCGCCGACCTCCGCGCGGGTGCGGGCGAGCGTCGCGGACAGGGCGATCTGGTCGCCGAAGTCGAGGAGGTCGCGGGAGCGCTTGGCCGCGCGGTACCGCTCGACGAGTTCGGCCAGCTCCAGGCGGGCCGCCGCCGTCTCCGGGACCTTGCGCAGATCGGCGTTGGTGAGCTTCGCGCCGTCCAGGGCGCGCAGCAGCTCGGTGTCGTACGCGCGGAGCCTCTCGGGGCGTACGAGGTGCTCGGCGAGCTCGCTGTCGAGGGCGAGCAGGTCGCTGACGAGGTCGGGGAAGGACCGGGTCAGCGCGGGGTAGGGCCCCGGGGCCTCTCGCAGCACCCGCGCGGCGAGCTGGAAGCGGGTGGCGTCGGCGAGGAGGCGGGAGGTCGGCTCCAGGCCGATGCGCAGGCCGTGGTCGGTCAGGAGGCGGCCCGCGAAGGCGTGGTACGTGGAGATGACCGGCTCGCCCGGGGGGTTGTCCGGGTCGACGGCCTCGGGGTCGGTGACGCCGGTCTTGATCAGGGCCTGGCGCACGCGCTCGGCGAGCTCGCCCGCCGCCTTGTTGGTGAACGTCAGGCCGAGGACCTGCTCGGGGGCGACCTGGCCGGTGCCGACCAGCCAGACCACGCGCGCCGCCATCACCGTCGTCTTGCCGGAGCCGGCTCCGGCCACGATCACCTGCGGGGCGGGCGGCGCGGTGATGCAGGCCGTCTGCTCCGGGGTGAAGGGGATCCCGAGGAGCTCCTTGAGCTGCTCGGGGTCGGTGATACGAGGTGGCACGTCAGAGAGGCTAGCGGTGGCCACTGACAACCGGGACCGGTCCGGGCGTGCGTGACCACCGCCTCACGCGTGGCGTCAGGAGGACATGAGCTCCTTGAGATCCATGATCTCGTTGGCCGGCGGGGCCTTGACCGCGACGGGCTTGCCGTAGTCGCTGAAGTACATCGTGCCCGGGTCTTCCTTGCCGGTGGTGACGACCTTCAGGAAGTAGGGCTTGCCCTCGGTGGCGACGTAGAAGGTGGACTTCTTGCCCGACTCCTTCTTCGTCAGGACGGCCGCCTTCTCGCCGTCGACCTCGGCGTCCTTCTCACGCTTGAGGCCCTTGAGCTCGCTCGACTTGAACATCTCGTCCGCGTCGCAGATGCCCTCCTTCTTCTCGTTCGGCGTCTTCACCCACTTGTCCTTCAGGCGGGAGGCCTGGGCGCTGCCGCCCATGGAGTCCTTCCAGAACGCCTCATCGCCCTTCATGTACTGGGTGCCGCCCGTGACGAGGAACTCGGCGGTGCCCTTCGCGCCGCCGTCCATCTTGCCCTTGCACTCACCGGACTTGGCGATGGAGAAGTCCATCTTGAGGGGCTTGCCGTCCTGCTTGCCCTCGCCCGCGATCTTGAAGGAGCCCGCACCCTTGGACGCGTCGGCCGCCTTGTCGGCGATCTTGTCCGCGCTCATGCCCTCGAAGGGGTCCTTCTCCTCGTCGCTGCCGCAGCCCGCCAGGCCGATGACGGCGGCGGAGCAGGCGACGGCCACCGCAAGGAGCTTCCGATTGGCTGCCATAGATGTACATCTCCTCAAAAATGGTGCACCCCGGCCGGGGTGCACAGCATGTCTTTACTGAGACTTTAGATCGCTGGAGGGGGTGCTCCGGCACCAGGTCACTCCACCACCTGCCGGCCTTCCGGGCGCGCGCTGCACGAGGCGCGGAACGCGCAGTGGGTGCAGTGCTGTCCGGTGGTGGGGGTGAAGCGTTCGTCGAGGACCTTGCCCGCGGCCGTCGCCAGGAGGTCGCCGATCCAGTCACCGGCAAGGGGCTCCTGTGCCTGCACCTTGGGCAGGGCGTCACCGCCGTTCTTCTTCGCGGCGCCCTGGCGCAGCTGCACCAGTTCGGCGCCGCCCGGCTCGGGACGCACCCCTCCGAAGGCCTCGTCCGCGGCGCCCTCACGGACCGCCAACTGGTAGACGGCGAGCTGCGGATGGCGGGCCACCTCGGCGGTGCTCGGGGCCTGTTTGCCGGTCTTGAAGTCCACTACGTAGGCGCGGCCTTCCGCGTCCTGTTCGACGCGGTCCATCGACCCTCGTACGCGTACTTCGTAGGGCCCCGCTTCAAGCGTCACGTCGAAACCGTGCTCGCTCGCGACGGGCGTACGGCTGCCGCGGGCGCCGTTGGAGTCGACGTGCCACTGGAGGAAGCGTTCGAGCGCCACGCGCGCGTGCTCCTTCTCCTGTGCCGACTTCCACGGGGCGTCGAAGGCGAGGGCGTCCCACACCGAGTCGAGGCGCGCCATGAGGACATCCAGGTCGGCGGGTGTGCGTCCGGAGGCGACCTCGTCGGCCAGGACGTGCACCACGTTGCCGAAGCCCTGGGCGGCGGTCGCGGGGGCGTCCGCCTTCACCTCCCTGCCCAGGAACCATTGCAGGGAACAGGTGTTGGCGAGCTGGTCGAGGGCGCTCCCGGAGAGCACCACGGGCTTGTCGCGGTCCCGCAGGGGCACCGCGCTCGCCGTCGGCTCGTACATGCCCCACCAGCGGTACGGGTGCGCGGACGGCACGAGCGGACGGCCGTCCCCGTCGCTGAGCGCGGCGAGGCGGGCCAGCCGCTGCGCCGCCGCTTCGCGCAGGGTGTCCGAGACACGGGGGTCGACGGTGGTGGCGCGCAGCTCGGCGACGAGCGCCGCGACGGACAGGGGGCGGCGCGGGCGGCCCGTCACGTCCTTGGGCTCCACGCCGAGTTCCGTGAGGAAGCGGGAGGGCTGGTCGCCGTCGTCCGCCGGTGCCTTCACCGCGGTCACGACGAGGCGTTCACGCGCGCGCGTGGCCGCCACGTAGAACAACCGGCGTTCTTCGGAGAGGAGCGCTCCAGGGGTGAGCGGTTCGGCGAGCCCGTCGCGGCCGATCCGGTCGGCCTCCAGGAGAGAGCCTCGGCGGCGCAGGTCGGGCCAGAGTCCCTCCTGAACGCCCGCGACGACGACGAGGCGCCACTCAAGGCCCTTGGAGCGGTGGGCCGTCATCAGGCGCACCGCCTCGGGGCGTGCGGCACGGCGCGTGAGCGTGTCGGCGGCGATGTCCTGCGCCTCGGTCTCCTCAAGGAAGTTGAGGGCGCCACGGCCGCCCGTGCGCTCCTCCGCGCGGGCCGCGGCGGCGAACAGGGCGCACACCGCGTCGAGGTCCCGGTCGGCGTTGCGTCCCGCCGCGCCACCACGCCGCGCCGCGCGCTCCAGGCGTCCGGGCCACGGTGTGCCGTCCCACAGCTCCCACAGGGCCTCCTCGGCCGTGCCGCCGCCCGCGAGGCGCTCACGGGCCTTGCGGAGCAGCGCGCCGAGCCGCTGGGCGCCCCTGGCGTACGTGGGGTCGTGCGCGACGAGCCGCTCCGGCTCGGCGAGGGCGCGGGCCAGCAGCTCGTCGGAGGGCGGCGGCAGGTGGTTGCCCGCCGCGCGCTCCTCCTCACGCAGCGCACGGCCGAGCCGGCGCAGGTCGGCTGCGTCCATCCCGGCCAGGGGCGAGGTCAGCAGGGTCAGCGCGGTCTCGGTGTCGAGCCAGGAGGGGACGGTTCGGGTGGGGGCGGGCGAGGGCGCGTCAGCTTCTGCCGCGGCACCGGCCTCCCCCACGGCGTCGGCTTCCTCCGCGACATCGGCCTCCCCCACGGCATCGGCTTCCCCCACGGCATCGGCTTCCCCCGCGGCATCGGCTTCCGGGGCCGCCGCCTCGGGCTCGGGCTCGGGCTCGGTCTCCGGCTCGGTCTCCGGAGGCGACGACTCCGAGATCACCGCCATGGCCACCACCCGCAGCGCCGTCAGCAGCGGCGTCACCGCCGGCTCGTGGCGCAGGGCGATGTCGTCGCCGTCTATCTCCAGGGGGACGCCCGCCGCGCTGAGGCTGCGGCGGACCGCGGGGATCGTGCGGGCGCCGGCGCGGACCAGGACCGCCATGTCGCCCCAGGGGACGCCGTCCTCCAGGTGCGCGCGGCGCAGGATGTCCGCGATGTTGTCCAGTTCCGTGCCGGCCGTCGGATACGTGTAGACCTCGACCCGGCCGCCGTCCCGGACCGGCGTCAGCTCCCGGTGGGCCCGCGCCTTCTCCGCGGGCAGCCTGGTCAGCGGCATGCGCCGGGTGAGCAGCCGGGTCGCGGCGAGCAGCTGCGCGCCGGACCTGCGGGACGTCGTCAGGACCTCGACCGGCGCCGGGGTCCCGTCCGCGCGCGGGAAGTCGTACGGGAACTCCAGGATGCCGTTCACGTCCGCGCCCCGGAAGGTGTAGATCGACTGGTCGGGGTCGCCGAAGGCGACGAGGGTCCGGCCGCCCCCGGCGAGCGCGTGCAGCAGCCGCACCTGGGCCGGGTCGGTGTCCTGGTACTCGTCCACGAAGACGGCGTCGTACCGGGCGCCCAGGGAGCGCGCGATCTCGGGGCGGCGCGCGAGCAGCACCGCGCGGTGCACCAGTTCCGCGTAGTCGAGCACTCCTTGCAGGTCGAGTACGTCCAGGTACTCGGCGAGGAAGGCCGCCGCCGCCCCCCAGTCCGGACGGCCGCTGCGCCGGGCGAAGGCGTCCAGGGCGTCCGGTCCGAGGCCCAGCTCCCGGCTGCGGGCGAGCACCGCGCGCACCTCGTCGGCGAAACCGCGGGTGGTGAGGCAGGCGCGCAGTTCGTCCGGCCAGCGGACGTGCCCGCGGCCTTCCTTCGCGAGGTCGATCTGGCCCGCGAGCAGCTCACGTACCGCCACGTCCTGCTCGGGACCCGACAGGAGCCGCAGCGGTTCGACGAACAGGTCGGCGTCCTGGTGGGCCCTGACCAGGGCGTAGCAGAAGGAGTGGAACGTCGTGGCCTGCGGGGCCCGCGCCGCCCCTATGCGCAGCGCCATGCGGTCGCGCAGCTCGACCGCGGCCTTGCGGCTGAAGGTGAGGACCAGCAGGCGTGCCGGGTCCGCGCCGCGGGCGACGCGTTCGGCGACGGCCTCCACGAGGGTGGTCGTCTTGCCGGTGCCGGGACCCGCCAGGACGAGGAGCGGACCGCCCCCGTGGTCAACCACCGCGCGCTGACCTGCGTCCAAGCGAGGGGGCGCCAACGGGGCCGGCGGAGTACGCACCAGTCGGTAGGCGCCCGGCGCCCCCTGTCGTACCTGGTGGTGCGACAGGTGCCGAACGTGCCGGGCAGAAGAGGGGGAACTCACGTGGGTCGCCGGTCCTGGTGGGTGTGCTGGTGGAGAAGTGGCCGCGCGGGAGCCGCGGGGTGACGGGGGTGTGTGCTGTCGACGCTACGCCAGTGGACGCGGTGGACGCGTGGCTTCCCCCGTACGGGCCACCGGCCCCCCGTCGGGCCGCCGGATGCCCGAAGCTGTCAGGTGTGAGCCTCCGGAGCCTGCGGGCGAGCGTCACCCGAGGCGTCGCCTCCCGCGCCGCCGTCCCACCGCGCCCGCCGCATGTCGAGCTTCGGCATGTGCCCCTGGGCGGCACGCGAGGCCTGCCGCAAGGGGGTGCCCTCCTCGCGGTAGCGCTCCAGGGCCCGCAGTTCGTGACCCGGCAGCAGGGCACCGTCCGAGCGGACGACCCGCCACCACGGAACGGCGCCTCCGTAGAGGGCCATCACCCGGCCCACCTGACGCGGGCCGCCCTCCTCCAGCCACTCGGCGACGTCCCCGTACGTCATCACCCGCCCCGGAGGGATCAATTCCGCGACCTCGAGGACCCGCTCGGCGTACTCGGGGTACTCCGGCAGCGCGTCACCCGCGGCGTCGACCGGCGCCTGTCGCTCTCGGCTCTCCTCGCTCATCCGCCCCATCCTGCCGTACTCCACCGACACCGTGACCGGGCCGCCACAGAGCGTCCCGCGGGGCGGCTGCCAGGGCGGCCCGCAAGACGGCCGGCAGGGCGGCCGGCACGGGGGTCGGCAGAGCACAAAGTGTCGTTTCGTGACCACTTCGCGTCCTTGCGTTGCCCCCTGCTGCCCCCCTGGACCGGTCCGGCATGCCACCATCGTGCGGGCGGTGACTGGTGATACGAGATCAAGAAGAGACGACGGAGCAGCAGGGCGTGCATCCCGATGACGAGACGGGCAGCTCTGCGTCCGAGTCACACCTGGACCCCGGTGAGCCTGCCCTGAACACCGAGAACAACGACAAAGACAGCGTCCACGACGACGGCCACGACGACGGCGGAAGCGATGCCGACGGCAGCCACGCCGAGGGCGCGGCGGCGGCCTTCGGCGGCGACGACTGCGCCGAGGGCAGCGGAGCCCACACCGACCAGGTCGAGCGGGACGAACCGCTCCTCTCCGCGCGCGTGCACCGGCCTTCC
The DNA here is from genome assembly GCF_016905445.1 of Streptomyces sp. G44. Taxonomy (GTDB): domain Bacteria; phylum Actinomycetota; class Actinomycetes; order Streptomycetales; family Streptomycetaceae; genus Streptomyces. The sequence continues at coordinate 9,220 of NZ_JAFEXF010000080.1, read as the reverse complement.
GACCTCATGCGGCTGCTCGTCGGCGTCCTCGCGATCGCCGTGCTGCTCGCGATCGCCGCGTTCGCGCACGGCACGACATCGGGGCTCGAACAGGACATCGACAAGGGCACGGATCAGGCACCCGACCTGCTGATCAAGGTGGCGGGTCTGGTCGCCAGCATCGGCGTGCTCCTCGTCCCCGTCGCCTTCGCGATCGAACGGCTGATCAAACGGGACGGGCTGCGCATCGCCGACGGTGTCCTGGCGGCCGTGCTCGCGCACGGTGTGACGCTGGCCACCGACCTGTGGGTCGCCAAGGCCGCCCCCGACTCCATCCAGGACGCGCTCACCAAGCCGTCCCCCGCGGACCTCCACGCGTTCACCGATCCGGTGCACGGCTACCTCGCGCCCGTCATCGCGTACATGACCGCCGTCGGCATGTCCCGCAGACCGCGCTGGCGCCTGGTGCTCTTCGTGGTGCTGCTGCTCGACGCGTTCACGATGCTGGTCACCGGCTACACCACGCCGTTCTCGATCCTCCTGACGGTGCTCATCGGCTGGACCGTGGCGTACGGCACGCTCTACGCCGTCGGCTCGCCGAACGTACGGCCCACCGGACAGACGCTGCTCGCGGGCCTGCGGCACGTCGGGTTCCGCCCCGTGAGCGCCTCCCGCGAGGAATCCCCGGACAGCGAGCACGGCGACCGCGGCCGCCGCTACTTCGTCACCCTGGAGGACGGCCCGCCCCTGGACGTCACGGTCATCGACCGCGAGCAGCAGGCGCAGGGCTTCTTCTACCGCGTCTGGCGCCGGATGACGCTGCGCGGCATCACACAGCGGCGCAGCCTCCAGTCGCTGCGGCAGGCCCTGGAGCAGGAGGCTCTCCTCGCGTACGCGGCCATCGCCGCCGGGGCCAACGCGCCGAAGCTGATCGCCACCTCCGAACTGGGCCCCGACGCGGTGATGCTCGTCTACGAGCACACCGGCGGCCGCTCCCTGGACTCCCTGCCGGACGACGCCATCACCGACGCACTGCTGTGCGAGGCCTGGCGTCAGGTGCGGGCGCTCCAGTCCCGGCGCATCGCGCACCGCAGGCTCGCGGGCGACGCCGTCCTGGTGGATCGTTCCGGCACGGTGATCCTCACGGACCTGCGCGGCGGCGAGATCGCCGCGGGCGACCTGGTGCTGCGGATGGACATCGCCCAGCTCCTGACCGCGCTCGGACTGCGCGTGGGCGCCGAGCGCGCGGTCGCCTCCGCCGTCGAGATCCTCGGCCCGGACGCGGTGGCCGACTGTCTGCCGCTGCTCCAGCCGATCGCGCTCACCCGCTCCACCCGCGGCACGCTGCGCAGGCTGGCGCGGGAACGCTCACAGCGCGAGCGCGAGGCGGTCCTGGAGGCCTCCCGCAGGTCCAGGCAGGCCGTACGCGCGGAGCTGTCCGAGGAGCCCCGTACGGACAAGCAGGCCGCCAAGCAGGAGAAGCAGGTCGCCAAGCAGGAGCGGCAGGCCGAGAAGCAGGCCATAGACGAGGCACTGGAGCAGGCGCGCGAGGAGGATCTGCTGACCCAGATCCGCCACCAGGTGCTGCTGATCCGCCCGACGGCGCCGGTCGAGCCGGCGCAGCTGGAGCGGATCAGGCCGCGGACGCTGATCAGTTTCATCGCCGGCGCCATCGGCGCGTACTTCCTGCTGTCGCAGCTCACGCACGTCGAGTTCGGCACGCTCTTCCAGGAGGCCGAGTGGGGCTGGGTGGCGGCCGCCGTCGGGTTCTCGGCGCTGAGCTACTTCGCGGCGGCGATGAGCCTGCTGGGCTTCGTGCCGGAGCGGGTGCCGTTCCTGCGGGCGGTGGCGGCGCAGGTCGCCGGGTCCTTCGTGAAGATCGTGGCGCCCGCCGCGGTCGGCGGTGTCGCGCTGAACACGCGGTTCCTCCAGCGGTCCGGGGTGCGCTCGGGGCTGGCGGTGGCGAGTGTCGGCGCCTCGCAGCTCTTCGGGCTCGGCTCGCACATCCTGTTGCTGCTCGTCTTCGGCTACCTGACGGGGACGGAGAAGACACCGTCGTTCACGCCCTCCCGCACGGTCATCGCCGGTCTCCTCTCGGTCGCGGTGCTGGTCCTCGTGGTGACGGCCATCCCGTTCCTGCGGAAATTCGTCGTCACGCGCGTGCGGTCGCTCTTCGCGGGTGTCGTGCCGCGCATGCTGGACGTGCTCCAGCGTCCCCAGAAGCTGCTCACCGGCATCGGCGGCATGCTGCTGCTGACCCTCATGTTCGTGCTCTGCCTGGACGCTTCGGTACGGGCCTTCGGCAACGAGGAGATGACCTCGCTCAGCCTGGCGAGCGTCGCGGTGGTCTTCCTCGCGGGCAACGCGCTCGGCTCGGCGGCGCCGACGCCCGGCGGTGTGGGCGCGGTCGAGGCGACGCTGACCTTCGGCCTGATCGCCGTCGGCGTCCCGAAGGACGTGGCGGCGCCCGCGGTGCTGCTCTACCGGCTGCTGACGCTGTGGCTTCCGGTGCTCCCGGGGTGGCTGTTCTTCAACCACCTCACAAGGAAGGGGCTGCTCTAGCGCTCCGCCGGGCCCGCCCGTGCCGCTTCGGAGCTCCTCGGCGGCGCGCGGCTCACCCGCACGGCCCGCGCCCCGAGCGCCCCGTCAGGACCCCCGTCAGGATGGGGCACATGCCCTCACAGTCCCCGCCACGCGCCGCCGCCCTGGCCGCCGCCGCCCTGCTCGTGTCCGCCACGCTCGCCGCGTGCGGCGGCAGCGACTCCAAGGACTCCAAGGACAGCGACCTGTCGGCTCAGAAGCTGAGCTGGAAGGACTGCCCGGCGCCCGCCGACTCCCAGGGCGGCGGCGAGGCCCCCTCCCCGCTGCCCGGCGGCGCCGAGTGGCAGTGCGCCACCATGACGGCGCCCCTCGACTGGGCGAAGCCGAAGGGCGACACGATCGACATCGCGTTGATCAGGGCTGCCGCGAGCGGCGGCAAGGAGAAGCGCATCGGGTCCCTCGTGTTCAACTTCGGCGGACCCGGCGGCTCCGGCGTCACCACGCTGCCCGCCTTCGCCCCGGAGTACGCCAAGCTGCGCACCCGCTACGACCTGGTGAGCTTCGACCCGCGCGGCGTCGGCCGCAGCGCGGGGATCGAGTGCGAGGACGCCGAGCAGCTCGACGCGTACTTCCAGGAGGACTCCACGCCCGACGACGACGCCGAGACGACGAAGCTGCTCGACGCCGTCAAGGCGTTCAACGGCGCCTGCGAGAAGAACTCCGGCAGGACCCTCCCCCACGTCCGCACCACCGACGCGGCCCGCGACATGGAGCTGATGCGCCAGGTCCTCGGCGACGACAAGCTGCACTACTTCGGCGTCTCGTACGGCACCGAACTCGGCGGCGTCTACGCGCACCTGTTCCCCGAGCGGGTGGGCCGGGCCGTCTTCGACGCCGTCGTCGACCCCACCCAGACCGCCGAACAGGGCTCGCTCGGCCAGGCCAAGGGCTTCCAGCTCGCGCTCGACAACTTCGCGAAGGACTGCACCTCCCAGGCCACGGACTGTCCCGTCGGCGACACCGAGCAGGACGTGAAGGACAAGATCGCGAAGCTCCTGAAGGACCTGGACGCCCGACCGATCCAGGGCATTCCGCCGCGCCGGCTGACCCAGACCGCGGCCACCAACGGCATCGCGCAGTCCCTGTACTCCAAGGACTTCTGGCCGTATCTCACCCAGGGCCTCGAAGAGGCCTACGACGGTGACGGCAAGATCCTCATGCTGCTCTCCGACTCGATGAACGGGCGCAACGAGGACGGCGAGTACAGCAACATCCAGGCCGCCAACGTCTCCATCAACTGCGCCGACGACAAGGCGCGTTACTCGCCGCGGGACATCGAGGAGAAACTGCCCGCCTTCCGCAGGGCCTCGCCGCTGTTCGGCGAGTACATGGCGTGGGGCATGCTCGGCTGCGCCGACTGGGCGGTCGAGGGTCAGGCCGGCCACCCGGACGTCGGCGCCGAGGGCGCGCCCCCCATCGTCGTCATCGGCAACACCGGCGACCCGGCCACGCCGTACGAGGGGGCGCGCAAGATGGCGCGGGCGCTCGGCAAGGGCGTCGGCGTCGAGCTGACGTACGAGGGGCAGGGGCACGGGGCCTACGACAGCAAGAACACCTGCGTGCGCGACGCGGTGGACGGCTATCTCCTCGACGGCAGGGTCCCGAAGGCGGGAACGGTCTGCTCCTGACCCCGCCGAAACCCGCCCAAGTCGCTGTCAGTGGCCCCGCCTACTATGGCTGGACTGTCTTCCGAGGGGGGAAGCGCCTTCATGCAGCGTTACGTACGATCCGCGGCACTGGCCGCCGCAGGGGTTCTGGTGGCGGGACTGGCCGTCGGCTGCGGCGGTTCGTCCGGCGACGGCAAGAGCGACGGGAAGAGCGGCGAGGGGGACGAGAAGAGCGGCGGGAAAGGCCTCGCCTCCCAGAAGCTGGACTGGGGCCGCTGCGACGCCCCCGAGGGCGGCACCGCGCCGGGCTCCGAGTGGCAGTGCGCCACGCTCAAGGTCCCGTTGGACCACGCGAAGCCGAGCGGCGAGACCATCGGCCTCGGCCTGATCCGCGCCAAGTCCACCGGCAAGGCCGGCGACCGCATCGGCTCCCTCCTGTTCAACTTCGGCGGGCCCGGCGGCTCCGGCGTCTCCGGCCTGCCCTCCTTCGCCGACGTGTACGGCTCGCTGCGCGAGCGGTACGACCTGGTGAGCTTCGACCCGCGCGGGGTGGGGACCAGCGAGGGCCTGCGCTGCCGCGACGACAAGGCCACCCAGGCCGCCGAGAAGAAGGTCGACCTCACGCCGGACACCCCGGCCGAGGAGAAGGCGTACTTCAAGGACGCGGCCGACTTCGGCGCGGGCTGCGCGCGCGGCGCCAAGAAGCTCATCGGTCACATCTCGACCACCGACGCCGCCCGCGACATGGACCTCATGCGCCAGGTCCTGGGCGACGACAAGCTGCACTACATGGGCATCTCGTACGGCACGGAACTCGGCGGGACGTACGCCCACCTGTTCCCCCGGCGCGTGGGCCGCCTCGTCATGGACGCGGTCGTCGACCCCACCGCGGACTCCGTCGGCCACGCGGAGAACCAGGCGCGGGGCTTCCAGCGCGCCCTCGACAACTACTTCACGTCCCGCGGCCAGGACCCCAAGGCGGGCACCAAGAAGGTGGCGAAGCTGTTCGAGCGCCTGGACGCCGAGCCGATGCGCACCTCGGGCGACCGGAAGCTGACGGAGTCCCTGGCGAGCACGGGCGTTCTGGTCACCCTGTACAGCAAGGAGACCTGGCCCATGCTGACCAGCGCCCTCGATGACGCCGAGAAGGGCGACGGCACGGCGCTGCTCCGGCTCGCCGACGCGTACAACGAACGCGACCCGTCCGGGCGTTACAGCACGCAGAGCCACTCGCAGCGGGCGATCTCCTGCCTGGACAGCAAGGCGCGCTCCACCCCGGAGGAGGCCAAGAAGCGTCTGGACAGGTTCCGGGAGATCTCGCCGGTCTTCGGCGGGTTCCTGGGCTGGGACACGGCAGGCTGGTGCTACGACTGGCCGGTCGCCGGACAGCACGACTCCCCCGAGGTCAGCGCGCCGGGCGCCGCCCCGATCCTGGTCGTCGGCAACACCGGCGACCCCGCCACCCCCTACGAGGGCGCACGCAAGATGGCCGACGAGCTCGGCAAGGGCGTGGGCGTCCACATGACGTGGAAGGGCGAGGGCCACGGGGCGTACGGCAACGGCAGCGAGTGCGTGGACGGCACGGTCGACGACTACCTGCTGAAGGGCGAGATACCGAAGGACGGCAAGGTCTGCGAGTCCTGACCGGCGGCACCGAACAGGCCGGGCAGACCTGATAGACCCGATAGACCGGGCAGAAGGGCCCCGCACCACCCGGTGCGGGGCCCTTTGCCACTCCGACGCCGCTCCGACGCCCCTCCGACGCCGCTCCGACGCCGCTCCGACGCCTAGTAGACCGGCTTCTCGGGCTCGATCTGGTGGACCCAGCCGATCACACCGCCGCCGACGTGGACCGCGTCGGAGAAGCCCGCCGACTTCAGGACGGCGAGGACTTCCGCACTGCGGACACCCGTCTTGCAATGCAGGACGATCTTCTTGTCCTGCGGGAGGCTCTCCAGGGCGGTGCCCATGAGGAACTCGTTCTTCGGGATCAGCTTGGCGCCGGGGATCGAGACGATCTCGTACTCGTTGATCTCGCGGACGTCGATGATCTCGATGTTCTCGCCGTCGTCGATCCACTCCTTGAGCTGCTTGGGAGTGATCGTCGAACCGGCCGCCGCCTCCTGGGCCTCTTCGGACACGACGCCGCAGAAGGCCTCGTAGTCGATGAGTTCGGTGACGGTGGGGTTCTCGCCGCAGACCGCGCAGTCGGGGTCCTTGCGGACCTTGACCTGGCGGTACTGCATCTCCAGGGCGTCGTAGATCATCAGGCGGCCGACCAGGGGCTCGCCCGTGCCCGTGAGGACCTTGATCGCCTCGGTGACCTGGATGGAGCCGATCGACGCGCAGAGCACGCCGAGCACGCCGCCCTCGGCGCAGGAGGGGACCATGCCGGGCGGCGGGGGCTCCGGGTAGAGGCAGCGGTAGCAGGGGCCGTGCTCGGACCAGAAGACGGAGGCCTGGCCGTCGAAGCGGTAGATCGAACCCCATACGTACGGCTTGTTGAGCAGCACGCACGCGTCGTTGACCAGGTAGCGGGTCGCGAAGTTGTCGGTGCCGTCGACGATCAGGTCGTACTGGCCGAAGATGTCCATCACGTTGTCGGCCTCGAGCCGCTCTTCGTGGAGGACCACGTTCACGTACGGGTTGATGCCGAGGACCGAGTCCTTCGCGGACTCCGCCTTCGAGCGGCCGATGTCCGCCTGGCTGTGGATGATCTGCCGCTGGAGGTTGGACTCGTCGACCTCGTCGAACTCGACGATGCCGAGCGTGCCGACACCGGCCGCGGCGAGGTACATCAGCGCCGGCGACCCGAGGCCTCCGGCGCCCACACAGAGCACCTTGGCGTTCTTCAGCCGCTTCTGCCCGTCCATCCCGACATCCGGGATGATCAGGTGGCGGGAGTACCGGCGGACCTCGTCGACGGTGAGCTCAGATGCGGGCTCGACCAGGGGTGGCAGCGACACGGGGACTCCGTTGGTCGGTTCCTACGTACGGTTGTTCTTTCCGTAACACTGCCACGCCCTTCTTCATTCCGAGACACCTGTTCCGACCCGCGAGACGATCTCGTCCCAGTAGCCGGGCATGGACTCCCAGGGGCCGCCCGCCCCGGCCCCGTCCACGCGGTCGGTGAAGTAGATCGTCGAGGCGCCCTGCCAGCGGGCGATGCGCAGCGCCTCGTCCAGGTGCCCGCGCGGCATGCCGTGCACGAAGTGGCAGAAGCGCTCGGGCGGGTGGGCGGCGGTCCACTCGGCCACCTGCGACCAGCGGTAATCGCTCCACGGGCCCGCGTACGTCACCAACTGGTCGCCCGTGTCGGCGTATCCGGGGTGGGGATGCGTCCCGTGGCCGAGCACGATGTGCGCGCCGTCGACGAGCGCGCGCAGGGTGGTGACGGTCCTGCGCACCTCCGGGAGCGCCGCCCGCCCGCTCGGGCAGCGGTCCAGGGAGAAGCCGTCGACCAGGTACCAGTCGAGGTAGCGGTGCGCGTCGGAGATCAGCTCCCCGAAGGGCCGGGCGCCGTACATCGTGTCGAGGTGGCCCAGGACGCGGACGCCCGCGTTCCGCAGACGGCCCGCCGCCGCGAGGCAGTGCGGGTCGGGCCGCTCGCCCGGACCGTTGGCGACATTCAGGACAACCCACTTCAAAGAGGTGACGCGGCGGGTGAGTTCGGCCCATTCGACGGGGGCGACGAGGGGGTGGGCGAGGCCCGGGACGCCGAAGCCGAGACGCACCTCGGTGCTCGCGGCGCCCCGCGCGCTCCTGGTCAGATGCGGCATGCGGCCTCCATCCAGATGTCGGCAAGCGACTCCTCCAGGTTGATGCGGGGCCGCCAGCCGAGCCGGTCGCGCGCGGTGCGCACGTCGGCCTGCTGCCAGCTGCCGCAGCCGTCGGGGTAGGGGTACGCGGTCGGCATGCCGTGCTCCGGCTCGGCGCGGGGGTGGCCGATGGCCCCCCGCATGGGCACCTGGTCGAGTTCGGGCAGGGCGCCGCCGTACCCGGCGACGCGGGCCAGCACGGCGGCCGCGTCCCGCAGGCGTACGGCGCGGCCCGAGCCGATGTTGACGACGCCCTGGGCGGCGGAGAGCGAGGCGGCGTGAACGGCCCGTGCCACGTCGCGTACGTCGACGAAGTCCCGCTGCACGCCGAGGCCGCCGAGTTTGAGCTCGCCGTCCCCCGCCTGCATCGCGCGCCGCATGGCCTCGGCGAGGCGGCCGAGGGGTGATCCGGCGGGCGTGCCGGGGCCCGCGGGCGAGAAGACCCGCAGGACGACGGCGTCGAGCCCGGAGCCGAGGACCAGCTCGGTGGCGGCCAGCTTGCTGACGCCGTAGGGGCCGCCGGGGCGGGGCACGGCGTCCTCGGCGGTGGAGGAGCCGGGCTGGCTCGGTCCGTACTCGGCGCCGCAGCCCAGCTGCACGAGGCGCGCCCCGCAGCCGCTGCGGCGCAGGGCCTCGCAGACGGTGGCGACGGCGACGGTGTTGTGCCGGGTCAGCTCGCGGGCGCCGCCGCGGGTGGCGCCGGCGCAGTTGATGATGACGCCCGGGTGCACGGCGTCCAGGAAGCGGGTGAGGGCTCCGGGACTGCCGCTGGCGAGGTCGAACCGAACGTCCGAGTCGTCGCCGCGGCCGAGCGCGGTGAGCTGCACCGCGGGGTCGGCGAGCAGCCGGTCTGCTACGAACCGGCCGAGGTATCCGTTGGCTCCGATCAGCAGCACCCTCATCGGGCGCCTCCTGGAGTGGCCGCTCGGAGGCGGAGGCGGCTGCGGGTGGTCATCTGGTGTGCTCCTTAGAGGTGTCGCCGTGGGTCACGGGATCCGGCCCGCGGTGTCGGCCCCGCGGGAGAGTGGTCTGGCGGGCCTGGTGGGCCTGTGGGGCTGATGGGCCTGGTGGGCCCGGTGGGGTCCGGGGCGGCCGGCTCATGGCGTGCCGCCGGGAGCGGCGTGGGCCGGGGCGGCGGCGGGGGGGGGCGCGGGCCGGGCGGGGGGCTGCGCCGCGGTGGGCTGGGGGGGGGGGGGGGGGGGCCTCCACCCGGTC
>NZ_JAFEXF010000007.1 GCF_016905445.1 Streptomyces sp. G44 | reverse complement strand
GTCTCAAAGGTGACGGCGTCCACCACGCCATGCTCGGCATCGCCCGCCTCCACAACCTCACCGTCGCCGGGTGACCGGGGAATGATGCCGGTTAACCAGCATGCCGTAGATCATTTACGGGACAACGCTTAGGTGATCGCGCTTCGAAGGTGAGCAGGTCGCGTTGGCCGCGCAGAGATTTCGGTCGGTGTACGTCGTCGTCCAGCGAACGATTCGTTGGAGGGGTCGCAGCACAGTTCTTCTCCCCGTGCTGCCTCATGCCTGCTACTGCGGCGGCTGCTCGTTGTGGTTCCGGCCGCAGGTCTTCCTCCGGGACAGCATCTTCACGCCCGGGCCACCGAGGGCGAGAAGCAGTCCAGCAGCGAGGTCACCGAGCACGTTGCCCATGAGGCCGGTCAAGAAGTCGAGCACGGCGTTCGCAACCATGGTGTTCTCCCGTGTAGTCAGGGATCCGGCAGATGGACACCTAGCTTGGGGAGCGTTCTGATTGTCCGGCTGCTCATGGCGTGAAAGCCCAGGTGAGCACAACGAGCGCTGGAGAATGGGCCGGACGGGGCTGGACAACTCCGGAGGGGGCGATGGGCAAGGCAGGGCGGAGCCGTGAGTTCCACGGCTCGGACGCGGAGCAGGCGCTGGCCAGATTCCTGGTCGACATCACCAAGAAGGCTGGCTTCGACACCGTCGCCAAGCTCGCGGAGCGTTTCCCCCGCGGTGGAAGCCGCTCCACATGGGCGGACTACCTCAACGGGAAGAAGCTCATCCCTCAGAGGCTGCTGGGCGAAGTGCTCCAGGAGTTTCGGAATCAACAGGCCGACCACTGGAACAGCCAGCTCATCACCAGGGCCAACAGGCTCTGGAAGGACGCGGCGAACGGTACTGCGCCGAGCGACGATGCCAGCACCGAGCTGCTCAGCCTCCACCGAAGGCTCAGTCAGACGCAGGATGCCCTGGTCAAGGCCCAGGCGGTCACGGTGGACAGCGAGCGGGTCATCCATCTGCTGCTGCAGTTCTCGAGCCGGCAGGAAACGAGGATCGCGGCCCTCACCCGCGAGGTCAGCCACTTACGGGACATAGAACGTGCCAGATCCGCCCACCACCTGGATCAGGCCAGATTTCGTCTTTCCCGTATCCAGGCGGAGCTGGACCGTGCCAGGAGCGACCGCTACACCGCCGAGCAGGCCCAGACCGTGCTGCTCAAGGAGCACCGCGAAGTCCTCAGAGAGATCGAGGCACTTCAGCGGAATGTCCCCGTCCAGGACGGGTCGGGCAACGAGGCGTGGACGCCGGCACCGCTTCCGGTCCCCGCGCACGGAAACCCGCTGTCCGAGGAGGAGACGGACCGCGACATCGACGAGCGGCTCGACCTCGTCCACAACCGCAGCGAGCAGCGTGAGGAACTACTGTCCCAGGTTCTGCGGCAGGCCGATATGACCTCCGGGACAGCACAGAAGGGTCCCCGGACCGTTCCCGGAACCCTCATCAGCAAAGGCACCCAGGAATCGGACGCCAGCCCGCTACCCGGCCCGACTTCGCCCGACGCTGCCGCCGGATTGTCCAGGACAACCCACGACAACACGACTACCAGCGAGAACTCCGCCTCACCCCGGCGCCGCAAGTCCCGTCGTACGGCTGGCCTCGTGGCTGCCGCACTGCTCACTCCCCTTCTCCTCTGGGGGGCGTACAGCGCCGGTCCAGACTCCAGCAGCCCCAATGACTCCCGCAGCACCAATGCCCCCAGCAGCCCCAATGCCTCCAGCCGCCTCAATGACCCCAGCGTGACGATCGGGATCGCGCAGGAGCGGGCCGACCGGTCCGACGGTCAGCTGGGGTCGGGGTACGAGAGGCGTGTCGGTGCCATGGCGGCCAAGGCACTCGGGAGGGAGCCGCTTTTCGTGCAGATGACGGCGGAGTCTCGAGAGGCCTTGCTCCAGCGGCGAGTGGTCGACTTCGTGATGCTCGCGATCACTCCTTCTCGGATGAGAGGGTTCGACGTCGTCGGGCCGTACGTACGTGCCCCGTCTGCGCTGCTGACGCTGACCGGCTCAGAACCCCTGACCAAGAAGTCCGATCTCGATGGCAAGGTCGTGTGCTCCACCGAAAGTCCCTTCAGCCAGGCGCTCGTGAAGACTTCCGGCCCAGAGCTCGAAAGGAAAGCTTCGGTTGGCGATTGTGTGAATGCCCTCCTGGACGAAGGAAGCGACGTCGCCACTGTCCTCTCGGATGCCCTGACACTCTACGAGTACGCCCGCGTGGACTCGAGGCTCACCGTCACCGGGCAGTCCGTCATACCGGGCTACGAGAATCACGGATTCGTCATGCGTAAGGGACAGCGGCAGGAGTGTGTTCTGATCAAAAAGTCGATCATGGACTACATCGACGACATGCAGTGGGCCGAGGACATCAGCGTCCTGCCGCAGGTCTTCCGCGAAGATGATTGGAAAAAATACCGACCGACTGGCGAACAGATCAATGAGTTGTCCTGTCGCGAAACGCCGGGTCGTTAGCAACCTCCTCGACTCCGAGTGCAGCCGCACACTGTGGCTGGCGTACGCGGCGCTAAGGAGGGTCTGCGGCCCGCCCGGCTCGCAAGCGCGGCGATCCGAGGTGGCCGGCCTTTGCCCGCCGCTACGGCTTCGACCCCCGCCGTCCCGTGCAGTGGGAGGTGGAAGCGCTGGAGCCAGCAAAACTCCGGCGCATGGTCCTCGCCGCCGTCGATCCGTACATCGAACGTGAGGTCCTCGCCCGGCAGATCGCCCGCGAGGAAGAGCAACGCCGCGCCTTGGCCGCCTTTCTGGACGGCTGAGACGCGGCGGGCGGGGGAGGACCCTCGTAATGCTGTACCGGCGCGTGGGCGCTCAGACGGGTGCCGGCTCTGCACGCAGCGCGGCGAGCGGTGAGCGCCGGCCTTTCTCCACCGCGTGCAGCTGCTCCCAGTCGACCTCGGGGTGGGCGGGGACGACCGCGTCGACGGACGCCGTGGTGTAGAGCGCGACGTCGACGACCCCTGTCGCTGCCGTTGCGGCCGTATGCGACGAACCGCTTGCAGGAGGGGATTCGGCGGGAGCGGCAGCCTGTGGCGATGACGCGTCGCTACGTGGAGGCGAACCCGTCGGCTCTGAGCAATCTGCTGGTGGTGGATGTGGACCACTCGGACGCGGTGCTGCGTGCGGCTTCCTCGGTGGACTCGCATCCGTTGCCGAACGCGGTGGTGGAGAACCCGGTGAACGGGCATGCGCATGCGGTGTGGGCTCTGGCGGAGGCGGAGGCGGTGACGCGGACCGAGTACGCCCGGCGCAAGCCCTTGGCCTACGCCGCCGCCGTCGCCGCCGCCGTCGCCGTCGCCGAGGGCCTGTGCCGGGCAGTGGACGGGGATGCGGCGTATTCAGGGCTGAGCCCGATGCACACGGGCTGGAGCACCGAGTGGCTCCACGGTGGTCTCCGTACGCTCGGCGCGCTGGAGGAGGCGCGCTGGGCGACCGTATGCCGCCTGCGCGCTGGCGGGAGACCAAGCGCTACCGCACGAACATCACGGGTCTGGGCCGTAACTGCTCGGTCTTCGAGACGGCCCGCACCTGGGCGTATTGCGAGGTCCGCCATCACTTCGGCAGTCCCGACACCCTGCATGCCACCATCCACGCGGAAGTCCAGGAACACCCAGTTCGCGGAGCTGCTGCCAGCCGTAGAGGCCCGTGCGATCGCCAACAGCATCCACCGCACGCATCACGCCGAATTCTCGTCCCCGGCGAGGCGGCTGCCAGGGCCCGTCACCGGCGACATCGACTGCCGGGCCCCGGCGTCCTGCTGGCTCCGGCCAGGCGGCCGGAGCGAGATTGTCAGAGGCGTCCCCTAGCGTGCGGGCCATGGGTAACTCAGGCGGATCATTGGCGGCCCGGACCACGGGCGAGCTGCACCAGCTCATGCGGGCGGCCGGGTTCACGGGCGTGGACGACACGGAGGCGTTGGCGGGGGGCTGGCAGGTGACGGAATTCGCCGACGCCGGGCGGCGCGGTCTGGCAAACCTCGTGCAAAGAACGGGGGCACCGGCGGTCATGGTGTCCTTCTTCGACAGTGACGTGGGCTTCATCGAGGCCGCCACGCCGGACGGCAGCGCCTGGGAGGGCCTGCTCAACCGCGAAAAGGCGGAGGACTACGAGGTCCCCATGGAGCACTTCCCCGTCGAACCCGCCGTGGCCGGTGCGCTCGCCTGGTCGGCCGCCGCCGGACTGACGCCCGACGAGGAAGCCATACGGCAGACTCTCACCGGGTCGGCCCTGTTCGCGGAAGAGCTCTGCTCGGCCCTCTTGGTCGCCCTTGGGATACCCGGCGCGCCCTAAGGCTTGTCCCGTAAAAGAGCTCCGGTGTGGTCGACTTGTCGTGGGGCTGAGCCGTGTATCCCACCGCTCTCGGCATGCCTGGCGCTCCGCCGGAGCGCGCTCGGTCATGTGAGCACGAAGCCCCGGGAGGCTCGCCTCACGGCAACTCGCGTGTAAGCCAGACCACTTCACCGTTGTCTTCCAACGAGACGTGATCCCGCTCGAACCCGAGCTTCTCCAGGACGCGGAGCGATGGCGTGTTCCAGCAGTTCAGCGATGGACTTCCGGATGTGCTCAACCGTGGGGGTCCCCTTGCCGGGACGACACCCGCGCCGATCGCCGCTAATGAACACACCCATCATTGGGCGGTCGGAGCCTCACAGGAACTCTCAAGAAATCAGGCTCCCACCAGCAGCGTTTCAGTAGCCGGGGTACATGCCCTGGAAGGAGCCGATCGCTACGCCGATGACCGTCGCGTCGACGATGAGCCCGAAGACGAGGAAACACAGGGCGGCGACGGTGTCGCTCGCGCGGCTGGCCCGCGAGCCGTATTCGGTCACGATGCCTGGCTTGGCCGGGTGGTAGACGACCTGGACCGTAGCGGACCGGCTCTTGACGTTCACGCTACGCTCCACACCGTGCATGTCGGTGTACACAAACATCCCGAACTCACCGCCCAGAACGCGTGTTTCACTGACTCTTCTCGCTTCGACGGTGACGCCGTGACGGAGCAGGTACCGGGAGCGGTACCGCAACCGCACCATGTCGGCACCGATTGCTGTGAGCAACGCACCAACAGGACCGACCAGCATAATGATGAACGCGAAGGTCCAAACCCCATGGGCGGCGACGGCCGCCGCAAGGCCGGCACACACGAGGACGACAGCAGTTCCCCACCCCCTGCGCCTTCGCTTGTCCCTCTCCTCTTGAGACTCGGTCACCGCGCGGGTGATCACGAGTTTCGAGCCCTCGGCGTTCGCGGGACGCTCAGGCAGGGCCGCGTTGACGGCTTCGGCGAACAGGTCAGCGGCAGCCTTACTCACGTCGTCAATCCGGTGCATCGAAGGCACCATTCCGGACGGGGCAGTAAGGTCGACGACCAGGCTGCGTCCCTCGGAACGGATGCACTCTATCGCCAGGAGGGGAATCCGGACTTCCTCGGCTTTCCGGCGTAAAACCAGCGCATTACCGTCGAATCGGAGCAAGGCGCCATCGGAGGCACGCAGAACCGGCATTGGCGATGTGGTCGACATGCGCCCGATCGTAAGGGCTGGATGGGGACGGCGGGACCCTCTCACAGCGCCCACAAGGAGACACCTCGGCCCCTTCACCTGGCGGCCGGGCCCCGCTTCCAAGCACCAGCTGATCGTCGACCGACACGGACGCCCGCGCGCCGTCATCCTCACCCTGTGGCCACCGGCGACCTGGTCTGCAGCTCATGTGCCTACCCCGCCTGTGCATCTCATTCTGAAACGATCAGTAAGCCCCGCCTCCGCAACTCGGAAGCGGCCAACCGGTGGACCTGGCTCGTGATCGCTGCCTACCCCCAGCTCCGCCTCACCCGCCCCCTGACCACCGACCTCCGCAGACCCTGGGAGAAGTCAACCGAGCCGAACAATCTGACACCCGCCCGCGTCCGCAGAGGGTTCAGAAACCTGCACACGAAGACGCGCTCCCTCACCGATGCACCGAAACCCACCCGGCCCGGCCCCGGCCGCCCGCCCGGCTCGAAGAACCGGCGACTGGCCGCCCGTTACGACGTCGGACGCGTCCTCACCACCGGGGAGCCCTACACCCGACCCGAACACCACAAGGTCGGCACGAAGCCCCGACGCAGTGGCGGATCGCCAAGCTCAAATTGCTAGGCGGAAACCACCGATTCGGTGTTCCAGACCCTCATGGAACTCCAGGTACGGGATGGCACTCCGCATTGCCGAGTACAGCGCGGCCGGAACCTCGTAGACCGCAGTCGCAAGAAAGTCGTCGTCGCGGCCGGGGAATAGATCCCTGATGCTTAGAGGCTGCCTCACGTGGCGTTCTCGTCCGCTGCGAGGCCGTAGGCCCTCTGGATGGGCGCAGCTGTCAGGCTGGCCAGCTGAGCCGGCCGTTCACGATGGCCGGGAGAGACGTGGGCATCTCGTCGGTGACCCAGGCGAACTCCAGGGCTGCGAGCGTGGCTCCGCGGTCCGTCCATACCAGGATCTCGCCGATGTAGGCTCCGGACGGGTTGTGGACGTGTGCGTCTACGGGCACGAGTGCTTCCGGCAGTGCCGCATGCTCGCAAGTGCCCCGGACCTGCAGGTCAACGCTCACGGAGCCCGGCCCCCAGACGGCGATCACCTCGGTACGGTCCAGCTGACTCTGCAGTTGTGATGCGCCGGCGAACTCCGCCGACAGGATGTGTTCAAGCACTGCGCGCTCGTCGGCGTTCAACGGGCGGGGGTCGACGGAAACAGTAGCCATGCGCTCATTCTGAGGTGGAGGGGTCGGCCCATCCCAACGCCTGTAGTGCCCCTCGCCTGAAGCCGACCGGCAGCGGCACCGTGATCGTTCATGGGTGGGGACCTGCCGCAGCGGCTCATGCCGGATGACCTATGGGCCATGGTTGAGCCGGGTACGGCCGTCTTTCCGCTCGCGCCCGCAGGGCGGTGACACCGCCCCGATCTACCAACGTGCCGTGTTCACAGCCATCGTCTACGTGCTGATCAGCGGGTGCGCGTGGCGGTATCTGCCACCGACGTTCGGAGTGTCGTCGGCGACGGCTCACCGGAGGTTCACGCTCTTTCAAGGCGGAGCGGAATTCGTGGAGCGCGAGTGTGAGTGTGATGTCGACGGCGCCGACGGCCGCGGTCAGGAGTTTTTCGTCCTCGGTGTACGTGAGGGCGGCCAGGACGAGGCGGCTGCCGGCGCGGAAGACGTCCTCCACCACGGTGGAGGCCTGAGGGCCTCCGTACCGCTCGATCCCCTGCTCGGAGGCCCTCCACGTGCAGTGTGCCGGAGGCGAGCAGGCGTCGGGCCGGCAACTGCCGCCCTGTAACCCCGCAGTGACGACTCCCCGCAGTCGGCCCCCCTGGCGTGCTCTACTGCCTATGGCCATTAGGGGCTACTCACGCTACTCACCTGCCTGCCGCGCCTGTACGGTCGCGGGTTCGCTGTCACGTGCCGCGGGGAGCCCGGCGTGGGTGGTGGGGGGACCGATGTGATGGTGCCATCGGTCCGCGCCGATACGTCGGTGAAGTGCGGCGAGAGGGCGTGGTGCCCACCAGTTGGCGTGCCCGGTCAGCTGCATGAACGATGGGACCAGTACGCCGCGTACCACGGTGGCGTCGACCAGGACCGCGAGGGCGAGCCCGCAGCCGACGAGTTTCAGCAGGGTGATGGCGGAAGAGACCAGGGGCAGCAGGGCGACCGCGAAGATCACTGCCGCCACGGTGATCATCCGGCCCGTGCGGGCGAGTCCGGTGACGACCGCTTCTTTGTGATCACCGGTACGCCGGTACTCCTCTTGGATTCGGGAGATGAGGAACAGCTCGTAATCGACGGAGAGAGCAAATGCCGCGCCGAACACCAAGATCGGCATCGACGTCTCCAGCTCCCCGGTCACGGTGAAGTGCCCGACCAGGGCACGCAGGTGGCCGTCCTGGAACACATACACCATTGCCCCGAAACTCGCGCTCAGGCTCAGCGCACCCATGATCACCGCCTTGACGGGGATGAGTACCGAGCCCGTGAAGAGGAACAACAGCAGCAGCACCGCCCCGACGACGGTGGCCGCAGCCGTCGGCAGGGCACCCAGGACGGCGTTTTTGGTGTCCAGCACTCGGGCAGGGCGGCCCGAGACGAAGTGGCGCCCCGGCGAGGGGAGTGCGCGCAGCTCCCTTACCAGGGGTTCATCGGCCGAAGGGGGCCCGTCGGCGATCACCGAGAGCCAGGTGGAGCCGTTGGTGATGTAGATGAGCGAGTCTGTCGACGGCCCGGATGTGCGGTGCCCGTCACGGTAGGTGCCCAGTGCGGTGCCGACTTCTCCCGCGGTGGGCAGCGCGGAGACCTTACGCGCGTAGGCATCCAAGTCGTCGTGTTGATCGACGACGTCGGTATCGAGCAGCAGCACGGCCAGCGTCCGGGTCCACGGCAGGGGAAACTCGTCTCCGATACGCGCGGCGGTGGCGTGGGACTCGGTCTTTTCAGGAAGGACCCGCTCATCGGTGACACCGAAACGGGCATGAGCGAACGGCACAGTCAACGCAAGCAGGAACAGAACCGCACACGCGCCCGCCAGCACCGGTCGCCCTGTGGCTAGTCGCGCCAGGCCCGTCCACAACCGGCTTCGGTCGGCCCGTCCACTGCGGCGCAAAGAGGCGAACGGATCCAGGCGGTCGATCCGGCGGCCGATGACCAGGAGCATGGCCGGCAACACCAACCGTGTGACGGCGGCTGCCAGTACGACCACACTGATGCCGGCCAGCCCCAAGGAGCGCAGGAAACCCAGCGGGAAGAGCAGTAGTGCGGCCAGGCAGACCACGACGGTGCCCGCGGAGAACAGCACGGTTCGGCCGGCCGTGCGCATGGTCGTTTCGATCGCGTCGGGCGGCGTGACGCCGACGGCCAGTTCCTCGCGGTAGCGGCTGACGACGAACAGGCCGTAGTCGACGGCCAACCCGAAGCCGAGTGCAGTGGTGATGTTGAAGGCGAACACCGACAACGGCATATATGTCGCCAGTACCTGAAGCACGGCGAAAGTTCCCGCGACCGCCAGCGCGCCGACCACCGCTGGCAGCAGCGCCGCCGTGATCGAGCCGAAGGCGAAGAGCAGCACCAGTACAGCCAATGGGGCACCGATGAGTTCGGCGCGGATCAGTTCCTCGCGGCTCAGCTCGGTCGCCTGCGCCATCACCCAGGCCGGCCCGGTCGCCGTGACCGTGAACATGCCTTGCTCACCGGTCAACCGCGGGACCAGGCCCGCCGCTCTGCGTGCAGCCGCGTCTTCGTCACCCCGTAGGTCCACGGTGACCAGGGCGGCCCGGCCGTCCTCACTGACCAGTCGGCGATCCGCTACGGTCCAGTAGGACAAGACCTGACCGACGCCCGGTTGTTCCGTCACTCGGCGGGTGAAATCCCGCCCCGCTCGCATTACTTCGGGATCGTCAGTCGGCTTCTGTGCTCGCACGTACAGCACCAAGTCGGGAATTCCCGCGTCGAAGCGCTGATTGAGCAGTGTCTCTGTGCGGGTGGCCTCGGTCCCCTCGGCGATGTAACCGCCGTTGGAGAGCTGGCTGGGCACCACAAACGCGGACAGAGCCAGGATGATGCCGACGCCCGCGGTGGTGATCAGCACCCACCATGGACGCTGTGCGCTGCGGTGATTGCTGTCGCGCTCCCTCGTCGGCTTCGAGCCGAACAGACCGCTCCCGGGAAACCATCGCATGACGGTCCTTTCCTCGATTTGGCGATCCTGACCTGGGTGGCATTAACGGGTCAAACCCCGATTAGCCCTCAAGGGTGAGGAGAAGCACCGAATATCACGTTACGGAAGATTTGCCGGTGAGGTTGGAGAACGATGAGTACGGCGCGGCAGGCGGAGCCTGAACCAGACTCCGAGCTCCGCCCTTTCACTTCTCACGCCGTGTCACCATCTCAACCAGAGGAGAACCACATGCCTGCTGTGCCCCGTCTGCGAGCTGCCGTTGTGTCGGCGACCGCAGTACTGGCCCTGTTCGCCACGGGAGCCACCAGCGAGGCCGGAACTCAGACAGCCGTTCCGGCATCGGCCGCTGTTGCTGCTGCTTCGAAGGCCACTCTCAAGTGCTCCCTACGGACCGGCCCCGGTCAGCGCATCACCTTCTCGCCGGCCGTCACCAGCACCCCCCGCAAGATCTCGGCCCGAGGCAGCGCAAACCTGGATAGTTGCACGTCACCCAGCGGCCGCCAGTCCAGGATCGCTTCCGGCCGGCTCACGGTGAAGGGCCACGCACACGCCAGCTGCTCGCGCGCCACGTCACTGCGCGGCAGGGCAACGGTGACCTGGTACTCCGGTCCCAACCGCACCGGCCGCGTCATGGGGCGCTCCGTGCTCCGCCCCGCTCCACGCGGCACGCGCGGATACACCCCCGCCGACTCCTTCCTCACCGGAACCATCACCTCCGGCCGCATGGCCCACCGCGCCTTCTCCGGCACGGCAGTGCCCACCAACGATGTGCGCCGCTGCTTCAGCAGTGGTGTCAAGTACGTGCAGGGCCGTGGGACGCTGACCGTGCGCTGACCCACACGGACGGCCAGCGAGGACAACGAAGGGGACCGGCCCGGCGGCCGGTCCCGACGGCCGGGCGAAGCCGACGTCGGAAGCGAGGCCGAAAAGCCCTGGCTGGCGTCGTCTGCTCCGCTGCCCCACCGCCGTGGGCGGAACGCGAGGCCACTGCGCATTCCCCCGGGCAGCCTGCCGCAATGGGGACGCAAAAAATCACGCCAGCAGCCACGACCTCACCCGCGTGTGCGAGTGACATACCCGGCCCCGGCCGCCTCGGGCCCCGCCTCCAGCCGCGCCCCGTTCCTCTGGGCCGTCCCAGGGACTCCGCGGTTCGGAGGTCCCTGGGCACGGCGGCAAGTGGGAAGCGCAGGAACGGGTCAGCCGAGGCGGGTGGTTACGGTGCGGTCGTGGCGGGTTCGGTTTCGGTGCGTGGGCCGGGCAACTCGGCAGAGGTGTGCGGCGCGGTGCTGGCCAGTCCCAGGCGGATATGGACGATCCGCGCAAAGTCGGCAATGGTGCCGTTGCTACGCAGGAGTTCCATCGGAGGGATGTCGATGTCGTATTGCTGGCGCAAGGTGACCAGCATCTCGGTGGCCATGAGTGAGTCCAGGCCGTACTCGTCGACACGGCGGTGATGGTCGATTTGGTCCGGTGCGGTCTGCAGGATGTCGGCGAGGAGTTCGGCCAGGGACTGGGCGATGAACTGATGGGCCTCCTGGGGCGTGAGTCCGGCGAGCAGGGCCAGAAGCTCATCACGGGTGTGCTCGGAGGTGTCGACGTGGAGGGGCAGCAGGGACGCCATGCGCGGGGTGTCCACCGCCGGCAGGAGTTTGAGCAAGGGGACCCAGTTGTAGCGGCCGGGTCCGGACACGGTGGCGTCACTGACCAAAGTGTCGTCAAGGGCTTGGAAGGCTTCGGTCAAGGTGAGCGGTTTGATGCCGGCCTGGCTCAAGGTACGGACCATGTTGTTGCGTACCACGTAACCGGTCTCGCCGATGGCGCCCCAGGCGACGGCACACGCTGGAGCGCCTGCGTCGTTTCGGTGGCGGGCGAGGGCTTCGAGGTAGAGGTTGCCGGCCGCATAGGGGGCCTGAGTGATGTGGCCGACGGTGGCGGTGGCTGAGGAGTAGGCGAGAAAGAGATCCATTTCTCGGTCGGCGGTTAGGACATTCAGGACGTGTGAGCCAGCGAGTTTGGGGGCGAGCACAGCACGGAAGCGGTCATCGGTCAGTTCGGTCAGAGGTGCGTCGTCCAGGTGCATGGCGCAGTGCACGATGCCGCGCAGCGGGTGGCCATCGGCTTCGGCGTCCCGTGCAATGCGTTCCATGGCCGCCCGATCGGTGACGTCGGCGGCATGGGCGCTGACGTGCACACCCCGGGAGCCCAGGTCGGCGATGAGGGCTTCGGCTCCCGGAGTTCGGGCTCCGCGGCGGCCGACGAGCGCGAGGTGGCGGGCGCCGCGGTCGGCGAGCCAACACGCGGTGGCGGCACCAAAACCGCTCAGGCCGCCGGTGACCAGGTAGGTCCCGCGGGGCTCGAAGGCGGGGGCCGAGCGGTGACGTTCGATGGCTGGGGGCTCGTCGTACGGATCGAAGGTAACGATGATCTTCCCGATGTGGCGGGAGTGCTGCATGAGACGGAATGCGTCGCTCACCCGGGCGGCCGGGTGCACGGTGTGCAGCAGCGGCCGGTAGTGGCCGGCGCGGATCGCCTCACCGACTTCCCTCATCTGTTTCCTGGCGCGTTCTGGTTCGTGGAGCAGGGCGGTGAGGTCGACACCGAAGAAGGCGATGTTCTTGGCGAAGGGGCGCAGCAGCAGCGGCTTGTTCTCGTAGATGTCGCGTTTGCCGAGCTCGATGAAGCGTCCGCCGTGAGCGAGCACTTCCAGGCTGCGGGACATCGCCTCACCGGCCAAGGAGTTGACCACGACATCCACGCCGCGCCCGCCGGTGATCCGCTGGACTTGTTCGGCGAAGGCCAGCGTGCGGGAGTCCAGTACGTGTGTGACGCCCAGTGCGCGCAGCAGGGCGCGTTTGGCGGGGTCGCCCGCGGTGGCGATCACGTCGGCGCCGACACGACGGGCGTACTGGAGGGCGGCGAGTCCGATGCCGCCGGCGCCACCGTGGACCAGGAGAACCTCGCCCGGTGCCAGGCGTGCCAGGTGGCCGAGGCTGTAGTGGACGGTGAGGAAAACCACGGGCAGAGTGGCGGCTTCGGCGAAGGTCATGCTGTCGGGCAGGCGGATCGCGGCCTCGGCCATGGTGCGTACGTGTGAGGCCAGAGCGCCCGGTGCGAAGGCGGCCACCCGGTCGCCGATGCGCAGATCGGTGACATCGGCGCCGATGGCTTCGACGACACCGGCGCATTCCATGCCGGGCCCGAAGTCGCTGCCCAGGCCGAGGTCGGCGGGCAGGACGCCGACCGTCTGCATGATGTCCTTGTAGTTGAGACCGCCGGCGCGGACGGCGATGACGATCTCGCCGGGCCCTGGGGCGGGCCGCTGGGTCTCGGTCCAGGAGAGCCGGTAGGAGAGGCCGGGCTGGTGGACGGTGAGGGCGTAGGCGTCCACGTCGTCTGGGCCGCTCTGCCCCTGAGGCGTGGTGGCGCGGTCGAGGATGCGGGGGACGAACCGGCCGGAGCGGGTCAACGCGATCTCATCCTCCTTGCCCGGAGTGAGGAGTTCGCGGACGGTGCGGCATGCGTCGGAGGTCAGGTCTTCCCCGCGGTCCACGGACAGACGGCGCACTGTGAGGTCAGGGTGTTCGTTGGCCAGCGTGCGGGTGACGGCCCAGGTGGCGGCATCGACGGGGGCCTGGGGACGCTCGGGTGCGGGCAGAGCTCCGCTGGGGCGGGTGATGAGCCACAACACGAGGTTCTGGGCCGTGGTGAGACGTGCATGGGCGGTGGCCAGGGCCCGTAGCACGGCTGCGCGGCTGACCGCGGTTTCCAGCTCAGTATCTGAGTCGGAATCTGTGGGGCCTTCGAGGACGAAGGCGATGGCCACGGTGGGCGCGTCGGTGGAGGTGAGAAGCCGCTGCCAGTGCTCTGGGTCCTCGGGCGCTGGCAGGTACCGGGGGACGGCGCCAGTGGTGCGCAACGCCTTGGTCAACGCTGCGGACAACGTCGTGTCTGACATAGCACTGGTGCCGGCTGTCGGGTCATCGACGACGATCCAGTGAGTGTCCGGCGATGCGGTGGGCAGCGTGGGCGTCACGGTGGCGCACTGGGGAGCAGCGGCGATCAGGACGGAGAAATCACCCTGGGTCTCTTGGCGGCCGTGGCCGGTCTGTACGACATCGTGATACCCAACCTCGCTGAGTAGCTGCGGCCACCGGCCGGCCGGTAGCGTCAGGCCCATCGGCCGCAGCTCCTCGTCGGCGATGTCCCAGAACGTGGGCAGGGCGCCGAAGACCGGAGCGATGAGGCGCTCGTCGTGCGTCTCGACGGCCAGCAGATGACCACCGGGTGCCAGTAGGCGCCTGACGGTGGTGAGGGCCTGGGTGAGGTCGCGTGCGCCGTGCAGGGCGTTGGACGCGATGATGATGTCGAACTGCTGTTCCGTGAAGCCCTGCTCTGCCAGGTCTCCGTTGAGGTCGAAAGTGCGGTAGTCGACGAAGTCGAAGTCGGCCAGGCGCTTCTCGGCCCGCGAGCAGAAAAGCGACGAGACATCGCTGAAGGTGTATCGGGTGCGTTCCGGCGGCAGCAGTGGCAACACGGCACGTGTGGTGCCACCAGTGCCGGCACCCACTTCCAGAACGCGCAGCGGCCGGTCCGCCGGCCAGCTGGCGACCATGGACCGGACGAGGACCTGGGTGATGCGGTTGAGATAGTGCATCACCGGAGAGGTGCTGAAGAACTGTTCCAGCCGCTCCATGCCACCCTCGGACACCAGATGTTCCAGCGGGTCCGCCTGGCCCCGCAGCAGTTCACTGGCGTGGGTCAGATTGTTCACGGGCAACACGACATCGGTGCAGTAGGACGGGAAGTCACGCACCAGACGAGTCACGAGCGAGTTCCCTTGGAAGTCGGTGTGCACCCACTTCCATCCTTCGCCGTCTGTGTGCCGATGCAGCAGCCCGTGCTCTTCCTGCAAAGAGATGAGCAACTGCAAGAACTTACGATGCCGTGGCAGCACGCCGCTGCGAAAGAGGTCGTCGACGGTGAACGGCTGCGCCGGATCGTCCAGCAGCTCGGTGAAAGCCATCGCACTGCCGTGCGCGACAGCCTCCGGCAGGAGGTGTCGCATCCGGTCCCAGTCGTGCTGATGCCAGTCAGGCAACAACGCGTCAATGCCTGTCGCGCAGTCCGACAGAAGGCGGGACGGGCCGGGCAATGGGGACGGTTCGCCAGGCAGGTCAGGGTGCGGCGCTGCCCGCATGACAGGGACGTGAAGGCTCAGCCGTTCGCTGCGCATGCCGTCGAAGCGTCGCAGACGACACCCTTCCAGCTCCGCGGCCACGGTGCCGTCCACGTCGGTGACGGTGACGTCCCAGCACACCTCGGACGCCGTACGGGCGCGCTGCCGCACGTTGATCAGACCTTCTTGCGGCAAGGGGCCCCAAACGCGGACGGCGTCCAAGGCGCTGGGCAAGTAGGCCTGGCGTCCGTCGGCCATCAGTTCTGCCAGCAGCGGGGCGCCCGCCTGCAGTGCCCCGTCCAGCAGGGCGGGATGCGCCTCGTAGTCCTGGGCAGGGTCGGTGTGCCGGTAGACGGCGAACACCTCGTCCTCCGCGGCCCGTAGTTCACGCAGTACCTGGAAAGTGGGACCGTAGTCCAGCCCGGCGGCTGACAGATCCCTGTACAGTGCGGCGACATCGACCTGCTGGGTGCAGCGTGCCCGGGCCGCTGCATGGTTCAAAGGGGCGGGGCGTTCGCGTAGCAGACGACGTACCCGGCCGCGTGCGTGCTGCTGGACCTGGCCGACGCGGCCCTCGCTCGCCCCGATGGCGATGATTCCGTCTTCGGGGGAGACCGCCACGTGCAGGACGACTTGGCTCGGATCGTCCCACGGCACGACCAACGCCCGGTACAGGTCCAGGTGCTCCACCTCTGCTGGGGCGTCGAACACACGTCGGCCAGCCGCCAGAGCCATCTCCGCGAAACCGGTCGCCGGCAGAATCACCGTCCCACCGACACGGTGCCCGGCCAGCCAGGGCACCTGGCCTGCCTCCACCGGGCCACTCCAGGTGGGCCATTCCGTCGGCATCCGGTCGCCCAGCAAGGGGTGGTCATAGCCGCCGCCTTCGCCCAGGCCTCCCGTCCACGCGGAGGGGTTGCCGCTCCAGTATCTCTGGCGCTGCCAGGGGTAGGCCGGCAGGGCGCTTACGCGTCCAGGCACGGGAAAGGGGAGGCCCCAGTCAGCTTCGGCTCCGCAGGCGAGCAGCGCGGCGGTGGTGTGCCGCATGTCTTCGGGGCCGTGCCCCTCGCGCGTCATAGTAGCCACCGCGGCCGCGCGTTTGGCTGCGGAGCCGGCGATTCGGCGGATGTAGGGCCGCAGCACCGGGTGAGGGCCGACGTCGACGAACGCGTCGTAACCCTCTTCCAGGAGGTGCTCGACGGCGTCAGCGAACAGAACCGGCTGACGCATGTTGCGCCACCAGTACTCGGCATCCAGCCGGGTGCCCTCCAACGGCTCGCCGGTGACCGTCGAGATCATCGGGATCCGGGCCGGGCGCGGGACCAGTCCGGCGAGGCCGCTCTCAAGGGGTTCGCGAGCCGGGGCCATGGCCGCGCTGTGGAACGCGTAGTCCAGCTCCAGCAAGGCGCAGGGCACGTTACGGCCGGTCAGCTCCGCAACCAGGGCTTCGACGGCTGCCGTCGGCCCGGCCACGGTGACGTCCCGTCCAGTGTTGACGCAAGCGATCTCGATCCCGGTGAACGCCGCGATGGCCTCCTCGGCCGCCGGCCGGGGGAGCATGACGGTCGCCATCCGTCCCTGACCGGCCAGCGCCGACTGCACTCGGCTGCGGGTGGCCACCACCAGCGCGGCCTCCTCCAAGGTCAGCACACCGGCCACATACGCGGCGGCGATCTCACCGACGCTGTGTCCGACGACGGCCGCCGGCTTGATGCCCTGGGCCTGCAACATGCGGACGATCCCGAGTTGCACGGTGAACAGCAGCGGCTGTGCGACGGCAGTGGCACTCAGCCGTGACGGGTCAGCAGCTTGCAGCTCCTCGGCTACCGACCAGCCCAGCAGGGGCGTCAATGCCTGGTCGGTGTCTCTCACCGACTCAGCGAAAACGGCGTCGCCCTTGAGCAGGTCGGCCGCCATCCCCGGCCACTGGGCGCCGTTGCCGGAGAACGCGAAGACGCAGCGGCCGTCGCGGACCGCTTCGGCTACCGCGCCATCGGCGGTGTCCGGTTCTGATGAAGGTCCCTGGCCGCCGCGTGCGGCCAGCTCACCGAGCGACCTGTCATCGTCGACCTGTGCAGATGTTCGGTTGTCCAGCTGGTGTGCGCTGCCGGGCTCGTCCGCGTCGCAAGCAGCTGCGGGGCTCACGGCACTCGAGAATCCCTCGGCGAGTCTGGCCAGGCGCGTGGACGCTTCTCCTGAGACGTCGCTGGACAACGAGCCGCGCAGCACCGCTAGTCGCCGTTGGGCTTCGGTTACGCCAGTGGCCGGAACCTCGGCGCCAGAGGCGCCGTCCGTCGCCGCCGGGACGGTGTCGGCCAGTCGCAGCAACCGCTCGGCGGCCTGTCCCGCGTCCGAGGCGAAGACGACGGCCCGGTGCGGATGGCGTCCACGCCGCATGCAGGCGGTGTACGCCAAGTCGTAGAACTCCTCCGCGGGGGCCGAGGCCAGACGCTCGGCCGTGCGACGCATCGCCTCGATCAGCGCCGGGCGGGAACGGGCCGTCACGAGGACCGGCCGCGGCCTGTTGGCTTCGTCGCCGGTGGGTCGAGCATCCGTACGGGGCACCGGGACGGTTGACGTGGGCAACGCCGTGGACACCGAACCAGCGGGCGGTGCCGCCAACACGACATGGGCGTTGGCGCCGCCGAATCCGAAGGAGTTGACCCCCACTACCGTCCGTCCACCCACCACGACCGGCAACGATTCCACGGCCGGCGCCAGGTTCAACGAGGCGAAGTCGATGTGCGGGCTGGGCGGCTGGGCGTGCAGCGACGGCGGGACCTGCTGGTGACGTAGCACCAAGATGGCCTTGAGCAGCCCGGTGATCCCCGATGCGGGTTCGGAGTGGCCCAGGTTGGACTTGACCGAACCGATCGGCAACGCGCCACCGCTGCGCCGCTCGCCGAGAGCCTTGCCGATGGCATGGCATTCGATCGGATCGCCGACAGGAGTTCCTGTGCCGTGCGCCTCCACATAGGCCACGTCATCCGGGCTGATCTCGCAGCGATCGTAGATCTGCCGCAGCAACGCCTCCTGGCTTTCGGCCTTCGGCAACGCGAGCCCAGGGGTCCTGCCATCACTGCCCGTGGCGGCATCCACCACCACGGCGTGGATCGAATCTCCGTCCGCGAGGGCGTCATCCAGCCGCTTGAGCAGCACCATACCGCCGCCCTCGGCCCGCACATAGCCGTCCGCACCGGATGAGAACGACCGGCACCGGCCGGTGGGAGACAGCATTGACGCCTGGCAGAACCCGACATAGTGATACGGGCTCAGCAGCACGTTGACACCACCGACCAGCGCTACCCGGCTCTGCCCGGACAGAAGTGCCTGATGCGCCTGCACCAGCGCGACCAACGAGGAAGAACAGGCGGTGTCCACCGCCATGCTCGCTCCCCGCAGGTCGAAGTGATGAGAGAGCCGGTTGGCCGCGATCGACGAGGCCGCCCCTGACATGGTGTAGGCGTTGACCGCCCTGGGGGAGAGCATCTGCAGCGCGCCATAGGAGTGATCGGAGATCCCGACGAAGACCGCAGTATCGGACCCTGCCAGCGCTTGAGGACTGATGCCCGCATCGTCCAGCGTCTCCGCGGCCATTTCCAGCAGCAACCGCTGCTGAGGGTCCATCTGCGCCGCCTCCCTCGGCGCGATACCGAAGTAGTCGGCGTCGAAGGAGCCGACATCTTGCAGAAAGCCTCCGGCACCGGTGTACGACTTGCCCGGACGCGGCATCGAGGGATCCACAAACCGCTCGGACGCGAACCGGTCGGCCGGAACCTCGGTGATCAGGTCACGGCCGGCCGCCAAAGCACTCCACAACGCGTCCAGATCATTGATACCTCCGGGCAGCCGACAGCTCGTGCCGATCACCGCCACCGCCCGCTCGGCCGGCCCTGCCGCGAATCCGCCACTGCCCATGCCATCAACCCTCTCGCTGCTGGTCGCCACACCGAACCCGCACACAAAAACCCTTAATCGGCGTGTTGAGCGCAGATCATGGAGCGGTGCACAAACAAAAGCAAATAGGGATTAACCCGTTCGAGGGCCTCGCCTGTGAACATGTGGGCATTGCGGAGGCGCTCCCCCTTGGCGACCGCCCGCGAGGATACGGGCGTTCACGAGGCTCACAGATCCGCATTTGCTGTCAGTCAGACGACCATCTCAACGCTTCGAGTTACGGCTGTCTGGGCTGGGGCCGTAGAGGTGGCGTGAATGGCTCGGGCGCGTCATTCATGTGTAGTCGAGCGATGCGCAGCGACTCGAACAGACCTGTCTCGGTGTAAGGGATGCCCATCGCGTGGCAGTGGCGGCGGACGAGGGGTTGGGCTCGTTTGAGATGCGGGCGGGGCATGCTGGGAAAGAGGTGGTGTTCGATCTGATAGTTGAGACCGCCGAGCAGCCAATGGTTGAGGGGGGTGCCGCGGACGTTACGCGATGTCAGTACTTGGTGGTGCAGAAAGTCGCGTGGTCCGCCGTCGACCGCAGGCATCCCTTTGTGGTTGGGAGCGAAGGAGCAGCCCAGGTGCAGGCCGAGTAGGCCTTGGTGCACTACGGCGAAGGCGAGAGCACGCACAGGGCCGAGGAGAACCATGAGTCCGCAGAGGTAACCGACGGTGTGGAGGGTGAGGAGCCCCCCTTCGAGGAGCTGCTCTTGGCGAGAAGCGCGAGCGAGGCGCTTGAGGCTGGTCGTGCGGATGAGGGCAGCGTCCAGGACCATGGCGGGATAAAAGAGGAGGGCCTGATGCTTGGCCGCCCAGCGGCCGACGCGGTTGCGCGACGCTGCTTGTGCTGGAGTCCAGGCAAGAGGTCCGTCGGTGATGTTGGGGTCGCGTCGGGGATCGTTGGTGTGTGCGTGATGCCGGTTGTGCCGGTGGTTCCACCCGTGCCAGGAAACGCCTGCGGCCAGGGGAAGATGCACCAGCCCGATGGTCCGGCTGATCGTCGCCTTGGGGGAGATCTGACGGTGTCCGGCATCGTGTCCGACGAAGGCGCAGCGCACGGACCATAGAGCGGCCGGCGGTGCCAGGCACAGGCACCACCAGCTCGCTCCGATAGCCGCCATCGACATGACGATGGCTACGATGCACAGCCAGTTGAAGGTGATCTCTGCTGCGTAGTACAGCGGGGTCGGTCGTAGCAGTCTCGCCGTGTGAATGGCGTGAAGTAGGGGGGCGAAAGTGCTGTCCGCGCCAGTGCTGCGCCGAGGGAAGGGCATCGGACGCTCGGGCCCAGGACGGAGCTCCTGAGCTTGGGAGAACGGTGCGCCAAGGGCGGCGGGTGATGAAGGTCCATCTCTGTCTGCGGGGAACATTGACGCCTCCAGAGCTGACGGTGCCAAGCGCTGGCACAGTGCTGTGTGCGGGGGTGAGGTGTGCTCCGCCTCGCAGCCTTGACCTGACGGGCAGTGAGCTGAGCGTCAGACGCGTGGGCTGCCGACGGTGTCGCGGTCTGATGCCCTGGCGTCTCCCCGGTCTGAGCGGGGCTGGGGCACGGAAGCCGGCTGCTCCGTCGTGGAGACGGAAAGCCCCAGTCGGGTGTGCACGATGCGGGCGATGTCGGCGATCGTCCCTTCGGATCTGAGCAGTTCCATGGGAGGCAGATCCAGGTCGAATTGCTGCTTCACGGTGACGAGCAGTTCGGTTCCCATCAGGGAATCCATGCCGTATTCGTCCAGTCGACGGTGGTGGTCGATCTGGTCGGTGGACAGGTGCAGGACATTGGCAAAGATCTGGGCGATGATGTCGGCGATCTGCGCACACGCTTCCTCGGACGTCAGCCGTGCCAGTCGACTCAGCGTTTCCTCCCGCTGTTGAGGGCCGCCGTCGGTCAGGGCCGGCATGAGAGCCGCCATACGCGGGGTCTTGGTCGCGGGCAGGAGGCGGGAGAGGGGCGCCCAGTTGTAGCAGCCCACACCCAACGCTACGGGTGCGTGGGTGAGGGCGGTGTCCAGGGCTCGCAGGGCCTGTCGAGGGCTGACCGGTTCGATGCCCATGCGGCTCATGGTGTCGGTCAAGTTGTTGCGGGCGACGTATCCGGTCTCGCCCAGGGCCCCCCAGATGAGGGCGGTCGCCGGCAGGCCCATGGCACGTCGTTGGCGTGCGAGTGCTTCGAGGTAGAGGTTGCCTGCTACGTAGTTCGCTTGCCGGACATTGCCCAGTGTGGCGGTGACCGAGGAGTACAGCAGGAAGAAGTCCAGCTCGATGTGTTGAGTGAGGTGGTGCAGTACGGCGGCCCCGGTCATCTTGGGCGTCAATGCAGCGAGGGTGCGTTTCTCGTCCAGCTCGGACAGGAGGCCGTCTTGCAGGTGCATGGCCGAGTGGACTACGCCTCGTAGCGGGTGTCCGCAGGCGGCGGCCCGGGTGATGATCTGCGTCATGGCCGCCGCGTCGCTGACGTCAGCCGAGTGTGCGGTGGCCTGCACGCCACGGGCGGCGAGATCGGCGAGCAGGGTCTGAGCTTCGGGTGTGTCAGTGCCTCGACGTCCGACCAGGGCCAGATGGCGGGCACCGCGGTCGGCCAGGTGTCGGGCGGTCAGTGCGCCGAAACCAGACAGGCCGCCGGTGACCAGGTAGGTGGCGTCCGGATTCAGTGTCGGCCGGTGTGTACGGGGTTCCACCCGGGGAGCCGCATCCCGCGGGTCGAAGGTGACGACGACCTTGCCGACGTGGCGGGAGTGCTGCAGCAGCCTGAATGCCTCATCGGCGCGGGCAGCCGGATAGCTGCTGTGCGGGAGCGGCCTGTAGAGGCCGCGGTGGATGAGTTCGCTGACCGCGGCAATCTGGTCGGCGGTGAGCTGAGGG
This sequence comes from Streptomyces sp. G44, assembly GCF_016905445.1. Taxonomy (GTDB): domain Bacteria; phylum Actinomycetota; class Actinomycetes; order Streptomycetales; family Streptomycetaceae; genus Streptomyces. The sequence continues at coordinate 77,789 of NZ_JAFEXF010000007.1, read as the reverse complement.
TCTTGGAGGAGGCCGAAGAGGTCGACCCCGTAGTAGGCGATGTTCTTTCGGAATGGGCGCAGCAGCAGGGGACGATTCTCGTAGATGTCTCGTTTGCCCAGTTCGACGAAGCGGCCACGGTGGGTGAGTAGTTCGAGGCTGCGTGAAGCCGCCTCACCCGCAAGGGAGTTCAGGACGACATCCACGCCCCGGCCCTCGGTCAGGTGCAGGACGTCATCTGCGAAGTTCAGGCTCCGGGAGTCCAGGACGTGTGTGGCTCCGAGTCGGCGCAGCAGGTCGCGTTTGCTTTCGGACCCGGCGGTGGCGATGATCCGCGCGCCGCGATGCAGTGCGAACTGGAGGGCGGCCAGACCGACGCCGCCGGCTCCGCCGTGGACCAGTACGGTCTCTCCCGCGGTCAGCCGAGCCAGGCGGTCCAGGCTGTAGTGCACGGTGAGGAAGGCCACCGGGAGGGTGGCCGCCTGCGTGAACGACATGGAGTCGGGAATGCGGCCTGCGGCGTGCTCGGAGGTCAGGGTGTGGGTGCTCAAGGAGTCGGGGGCGAGAGCGAAGACACGGTCGCCCACCGCCAGCGAGGTGACGCCCTCACCGATGGCTGTGACCACGCCCGAGCATTCCAGGCCCAGCCCTGCCTGACCACCGATGGCTTCTTCCGCTTCGGCTGGCAGCAGGCCCAACGCCAGCATGGTGTCGCGATAGTTGAGGGCCGCAGCTCGGACAGCGATGGCCACCTGCCCCGGCCCCGGCGGCATAGGTGTGCTTTCCTCCCAGGCGAGTTCGTAGGAGATGCCGGGGCTGCGCATATGAAGGGTGTATGCCGGGACGTCGGTGCCCTCGACAAGACCGGAGGGGCAGGGCAGTTCACTCAGACGTGGCACGAAGCGGCCGCCTGGCGTGAGGACCAGCTCGTCTTCGTCAGTCGCGGTCAGCAGCTCGCGGACGACACGCTGAGCGTCGGCGTGTACGTCGTCGGTGCGTTGCAGGGACAGCCGTTTGACCGTGAGGTGCGGATACTCGTTGCTCACCGTGCGCGCCATGCCCCAGGCGGCGGCGTCCGTGGGCTCTGCGGGCTGCTCGGGCAAGGGCAGCGCTCCGCTCGGCCGGGAGACGAGCCACAGGGTGCGTGGGATGCCGACGGGCAGGGCATCCATCGTGTCGGCGATGTGTCGAAGGGTTTCCGCGCGCCGGACCGTGAGGTCTGCGGCATGTGTGAGCGCGGAGTCGGTTGCGTGAGAGTAGTTGGTGTCTTCCAGTACCAGGACCACGTCGAGGCGGGTATGTCCTGAGGGCAGCCAGTCCTGGCCGGCACGAGGCAGGCGGTCGACGGAGTACCGTTGGACCAAGGGAGCGTCGGCGTCATGCAGTGCGTCGGCCATCGCCGCGGACAGGGCTGCGGGGTGGTCGTCCTCAGAGATCACCACCCACGTGCTGTCGGACCCGGCTGTGGGCAAGCCCAGAGCCTGGGGCGGCTGAGGTGCCGCGGGGTCGGCGGTGGCGACGAAGACCGAGGCCCCCTCGTCCTGGGCGGCTGAGAGCGATCCGATCAGGGCTGCATCGGTGAAGCCGCACGAGGGCAGCAGTCGCAGCCAGGCGTCGGCGGGCAGCAGTGCACAGTCGACGCGCACATTCCGGTCGGTGAACGTCCACGGGCCCTCCAGCGATGCAAAGAGCGACGCCGACAGTTCCACGTCGTGTGTCTCCAGTGCGACCAGGCGGCCCCCGGGACCCAGCAGCCGCTGAACGCGCCGCAGTGCCGGGGCCACCTCGGTGGCCCGGTGCAGGGCGTCGGCGGCGATGACGACATCGAAGCCGTTCTCAGTGAAACCTTGGTCGACGGGGTCCCGATCAAGGTCCAGCGTCCGGTAGTCGACGAAGTCGTAGGCCGCGAAGCGCTTCTGGGCCGGTGGCAGGGCCGTGGGAGAGATGTCGGTGAAGACGTACTGCGTGCGGTCGGGCGGCAGTACGGGCAGCAGGGCTCCCGTGGTGCCGCCGCTCGCCGCGCCGACTTCCAGCACGCGCAGCGGACGATCGGTCGGCCACAGGTCGGCCATCTGGGCGACCACCACGTTCAGCAGCCGGTTGTAGTGGCGGCGTGGATCCTCGATGTCGTGGAGCTGTTCGAGGGCGGTGGCGGCGCCATCGGTTTCGGCCTGCTCGTGGAGACTGGTCTCGCCCCTGAGCAGGGCCGCACCATGGCGGAGACCGAGGTGGTGCAGGAGGGTCTGGGCCGGAGGCGCGGTGAGGCCGTCGTTGAAGGAGCGCTCGGTCTCCGCGGTGGTGGTCCTCGTGCCGGTCAGGCGGTATGTGCCGTCATCCAGGCGTTCGACGAGCCCTTCTTTCTCCTGGAGGTCGAGCAGAAGTTGGGCCACAGGGCGGAAGCGCTCCAGCATGCCCGCGGCCACCAGGTCCTCTGCGGTAAACGGAGCGTCGGGGTCCGGCAGCAGTTCGGCGAAGACGGCCGTTGCTCCATGGGCTGTCGTGCGTGCGCTCTGTCGCCGTCGCCGTACCGCGGCCGCGTGCGGTTCGTGGCGCATCAGCAGCGCGATCTGCTCCTGTGCACGTGCGAGAACGTCGGTGGTGGGCGGCAACGGACTGGGTGCCACGCCCTCTTGGGAACGCGGGGCGGCACGCATCACCATGCGGTGATGGCTCAACGGAGCCGAGCGCATGCCGTCGAAGCGGCGCAGGCGGCACCCCTGGAGCTGAGCGTGCACTGTTCCGTCCAAGCCGGTGATCAGGATGTCCCAGCGCCGTTCGGTGGAGGTGCGGCTGCGCTCACGCACCTGCACGAGCCCCTCGGCAGGCGGAGTGGACCACACGCGGACCGCACTGAAGGCGACCGGAAGGTAGGCGTCGCGCTCCTCTGTCAGTACCTGCCGCAACAGGGGCAGACCGGCCTGCAGGGCTCCGTCGGACAGGGCCGGGTGGACCTCGTAGGCCGACGCGTCGGCTTCCAGCCGGTAATGGGCAAGGACTTCCCCCTCCCCCACCACCAGTTCCCGCAGAACCTGAAAGCACGGACCGTAGTCGAGACCGGCGGCGGACATCAGGCCGTAATGCTGTTCGGCGTCGACGCGCTGTTGGCACCGGGCTCGCACCGCTGCCACGTCCAGCAGGGGATGCGGGCGGCTGAGGAGTTGCCGTACGCGGCCGCGGGCGTGCTGCCGTGCCCGTCCGGTACGCCCTTCTCCGGCAGAGATGCGCACCATCCCGTCCTCTGGGGACCATGCCAGTTCAAGGCGTACTTGGCTGGGGTCGCTCCAGGGCACCACGACGGGTTTGGAGATCTGCAGGTCATCGATCTCGCACTGTGCCGACAGGACCCGGCGGCCGGCTGCCAGCGCCATCTCCACATACCCGGTAGCGGGCAAGATGACCGCGCCTGCCACGCGATGGTCGGCAAGCCACGGCACGAGAGCGGGTTCCACGAGCCCGGACCACGTCGGCTCGTAATGGGCCATCCGCACGCCCAGCAGCGGGTGGTCGTACTCCCCCTGTCCGCCGCTCCATGTACAGCGTTCACCGCTCCAGTGCCGCTCACGCTGCCAGGGATAGGCAGGCAGCGAGACGACGGTGCCGGGAACGGGGAAGTGGGCACTCTGCTCGATGCGGGCCCCGGCGGCGAGCAGACAGGTGGCGGCGGCCCGCACCTGCCGACCGCCGTCGCCTCCACGAGCAAGTGTGGCCACCACCGCCGTCGGACCGGACGAGGAGGCCGTCATCCACCGCAGGTAGGGACGTAGGACGGGGTGCGGACCCACCTCGACGAACGTGTCGTGCCCGGCTTCCAGCAGACTGTGCACCGCCGCCTCGAACTGGACGGTGTCGCGTACGTTGCGCCACCAGTAGGCAGCGTCGAGTTCGCCGCCCGATACGGGTCTCCCCGTAACGGTGGAAATCATCGGAATGGCGCAGTCCTGAGGCCGCAGCCTCGTCAGGTCGGCGAGCAGCTGCTTGCGCACAGGTTCCATGGCCCGGCTGTGGAAGGGATGGTCCAGGTCCAGCTCCAGGCAGGCAACACCTCGCACGGCACAGTCCTCGACGACGGCTCGCACCTGCTGGGTGGGTCCGGCGACCGTCACATCACCCGGGGAGTTCACGCAGGCAATCTCCACCTCCGGATAACGTTCCAGAAGCTCGCATGCGTCCTCCCGGGACAGCGTCAAGGCTGCCATGCGGCCTGATCCGGCTGTGCTGGCTTGGGCGTTGCCGCGGGCGGCGATGACCTTCGCAGCCACCGGCAGGGGCAGCGCCCCGGCCACGTGGGCCGCGGCGATCTCGCCGACGCTGTGTCCCATCACGGCGGACGGGGCAACGCCCTGGCGGCGCAGCGTCGCCGTGAGGGCGACCTGAACGGCGAACAACAGGGGCTGGGCGATCTCGGTCCGTGCCAGGCGCCACTGCGCGGCGGGCCGTTGCAGCTCGGCCAGGACCGACCAGCCCAACTCCGCGGTGAGCGCGGCGTCCACTTCGGTGAACGCGTCCCGGAACGCCTGGTCCGAGCGCAGCAGGTCGGCGCCCATGCCCGCCCACTGTGCGCCGTTCCCGCAGAAGACGAACACTGGGCGCCCGTCGCGCACTGCCTGTGCGCGGGCCGACGGCGCCTCCTCCCGCACGCCTGCAAGTCTGCTGTGCGCAGTGGCGGCAACGGACTTCTGCAGATGAGGAGCCGGCGCCCTGGTTTCGGCTTCCGGCGGCAGGTCCGCCCCATCCGCCGCGGCGGCGCCCTCCTCCGGGGCAGGGGAGGCGACTGCGGCGTGCGTGATCAGTCGCTCCAATGAGGCCGCCGCCTGGCCTGGGGTATCGGCAAGCACCGCCGCTCGCAAAGGGTGCTGGCCGCGCCGGTTGCTCAGGGTCCATGCCACGTCGTAGAACGCGGATGCGTCCGTAGAAGCCAGTCGCCGCGCGGTCCGTCGCAGCGCCTCGTTCAACGCGGCCGGGGTGCGTGCCGACACCACCACAGGAAGCGCGCGGGAGGCCGATGGGCTGCTGATCGCGGCCCGTTCAGGGCCGGCGGCCACGATGGCGTGCGCGTTGGCACCGCCGAAACCGAAGGAGTTGACGCCGATGACCGAGCGTGCCCCGATGTCGACCGGGCAGGCGCGGTCTACCAGCCGCAAGCCCAGTCCGTCGAAGTCAATCCGCGGGTTGAGGGAGCTGGCGTGCAGCGAGGGCGGGATGACGCCGTGCCGGAGAACCAACAGAGCCTTCAGCAGGCCGGCCATGCCCGAGGCGGGCTCCAGGTGGCCCAGGTTCGTCTTCACTGATCCAATGGGCAGCTTGTGCTCGCTGCGGTGGACTCCAAGAGCCCTCCCGATCGCCTCGGCTTCAATGGGGTCACCCACCGGCGTGCCCGTGCCGTGCGCCTCGAGGTAGGCGATGTCGTCCGCGTTTCGTCCGGCACGGGCATAGACGTCTTCGAGCAGAGCGCGCTGCGACTCCACGCGGGGAAGAGCCAGGCCGGGAGTGCGCCCGTCACTGTTGGCGGCGCAACCAAGAATGACCGCGTCCACACGGTCCCCGTCCGCGAGTGCGTCCGCGAGCCGCTTGAGCAGGACCACGCCTCCGCCTTCAGCCCTTGCGTAGCCGTCCGCGTCCGCTGAGAAGGAACGGCACCGCCCGCTGGGCGAGAGCATCGAGGCCTGGGAGAAACCGACGAACTGCTGCGGACTGAGCAGCAGGTTGACGCCGCCGACCAGGGCGGTGCGGCTTGTGCCGTCCCGCAGCGTCCGGCACGCCTCCACAAGCGCCACCAGCGATGACGAGCAGGCCGTGTCGACGATCATGCTGGGGCCGCGCAGGTCGAAATAATGTGAGAGCCGGTTTGCAGCGATCGATGAGGCGGCCCCGGACATCGTGTACGCGTTGACCTTCTCCGGCTGCATCATCTGCAACGCGCCGTAGGAGTGGTCCGACACCCCCACGTACACGGCCGTGTCCGTTCCGGCCAGCACATCAGGGGCCACCCCCGCGTCGTCGCAGGCTTCGACGGCCAGCTCCAGCAGCAGCCGGTGCTGGGGATCCATCTGCGCCGCTTCCTTGGGCGAGATCCCGAAGTACGTGGCATCAAAGGATCCGATGTCCGCGAGGAAACCGCCAGCTCTTGTGTAACTCTTTCCCGGCCGCGGTACAGCGGTGTCGACAAACCTGGCTACTTCGAAGCGGGAGTCCGCGACCTCCGTCACCTGGTCCGCGCCCGCCGACAACACCGACCAGAAACCGGCGAGATCGTCGATACCTCCGGGCAGACGACAAGCTGTTCCGATAATCGCAATGCTCTGGTCGGACACGGACGCATGGAGCGAAGTCACGGGCATCGGCCTCTCACTGCACAGAAACACGAGGGCAGCACGATTCCTTGGCCGAACACCCGCAAGGAGTCGTGAACCCCACGGGTTCGTTGGACATCAGCGCATCATGGCCAGCGCGGGCGCACAGCACAAACCGCGGTAACTCCGATGGGCTATACCGCCGCTATAGAACAGAAGTCCATGACTACTTCACACCGCAGTGGACATCGCGTATTCAGGCCACCGCTTCGTCGCATCCAATGTGCGGCGGGCAGTCGTGGCCGATGCCCTGCAACGCAATCCCCGCCGACGCCCAGCACCCTACGGGATGCTGTTCATCGATGGACTGGATGTTGCGCAGGTATGCACCTTCGAGAGCACTGGTCGTCGGGCAGCGGCTGTTACGCCAATAACCCCACTCGGAGCCGACCAAGCTGAGCCCCCTCCCTCACCGCTCGCCTACGTCACCTCAGGCTTGTGAACCCCTTCGGTGCGGCACGGCTCGTTGGTCGGCACGCGGGTCAGGCGTTCGTCCATCGCGTATACCGGTGTCGGGCCAGGACGTGGAGGGAGGTGTCCGTTGACCCAGGTCCCCCTCACGCGGGTGCGACGCCGGGTAAAGGTGACGTTCTCAACGGCGCCGGGGCCGTAGACCGGGCCGGTGGGCCGACCCTGGGCGTCCAAGAGACGGATGCGGGTGTTGCGAGTCCAATGGGCGCGCCTCCATTCGCGGTACCGGGCAGGTGCCCTGCCCGGCCCGCCGATCGACAGAGAAGGCGCGGATGTCTCGTGGGGCGGAGCGGTGAAGGAGAGAACACGCACACCGAGTAGAGCACCTTGACGGGCCTGCGGGGTACGGGCGGCCTGCTCGAACTGTTGGCGACGGCGCTGTGCCGCTGGGGGCCGATTCTTTTTGCCCTTGCCGCTCGGCCGTGCCTGGCCCGGAATCCGCGAGGGTGTGTCCCATCCCTCCAGGGCGTTTATGGCGGCATAGTTCCGCAATACGCGGGCTGCTGGTCCGGCATTGCAGTTCAGCCTGCGGACTGTGTGCATTGCCCACACGTACTGGTAGTTGTCGCGGCGGGCGACGATCAACCAACCGATGAGCGGATTGAACTGCAATGCCTGGTCGCTGCCGTCGTCGGGGTGAGCCAAAAGCACCCCGCCCATCACGAGTGGACCGCCGCCGAAGATCGTCCGGTGCGGTGTGTCGAAGTATTGCGCTGCATGGGTATGAAGGGCGTCGTCGTCGGAGATAACGGCAGGAAGCGGGATGCCATCATGGAAAATCAGGACGGCCTCAGATGTCAGTTGCAACCGCACCTCGCGTTCTGGCGGCAGGCCGGTTGCGGCATCGAAGGCAGCTTGGCGCGGAATGAAGTGCGGTGAGGCGGTGTACATCGCCAGTATCGCTCGCAATTCAAAGAACCGGTACATCTCACGCTCGCATGCGCCCGGACTGGACGGTAGGAGTTGCCCTTCGGCTGCCTGCGGGTTCAGGCTCCGAAATCGCAGCTAGGCGGCATCACCCGGCTCCAGACCATGTCCACGGGCGACCTGCTCCCTGCGCCGGGCAATGTCCTCGTAAGCCACATCACCGGCGACCTTGTCCTGCAGAACCCACGGGATCAGGCTGATCAGATCTGAAGTGCGGCCGTCTGCCAACTGAACGGTCCGGCGCGGCAGCCCACCCTGCCATCCCAGGCCCTGGCCACGTGCCAGGTATTCCGTCACCCCTGCGTTGTACAGCAACCGCTCCCAGATCCGGGAGAACTCCTCCTGATGGCGCTGCTCCTCACCCGACGAAAGCTTGACCGCTTGGGACAGTGAGGTGCCGTGCATGAGCCGGGCATACGCCTCGTGTACCGGATCGTCGGGGATCATGGCAGTGAACGACACCGACACAGTGCGATCCTTTCACCTCGGCGGACAGAGGGACCCTCTCGCCGCGCGGCTCTGGCTGCGCAACGGAGGACAGGGCGCGTGGAACCAGTTTGAACAGCTCCAGTGGCAACCAAGCGTAGGAGAAGACCCGCCCTCATAACGGCCCAACAGCCTACGGGACACGGAGCCTGCGCGATCCCGTCCCCACCCCTTAACTGATCGCTTCAGAATGCCGTCCTGCGGAGATACTGGCGGTCCATGGAACAATCCCTTCAACCATGAGCTCAGTCGCTAACGCCAACCTGGTTGGGGCTGCGCGAAACCTCGCTCTCGGTTACGTCCGTGCTCTGACGGAAGAGTTCGAACGGGGCTTCGAACTACGCCGCTCACCTCGTACGTCGGCCTGGGCCTCCGATGGCGCGGGTGGTGGCGGACTGCGCGACCAGGAGCACGTGGAGGCGGACCCGGCGGCTCATGAAGAGGGTCTCGACGAGCACGTCGATGGCATGTCCGGCCGGATCAACTCCACGATGGGCGGAGCTTTCACCTGCGCTCGTGGCCTCAGCCCGCGGCAGCTGGCTGAGCGCATGGCCGATCACGAACCGGTGGAGATCCGACCCGCTGCCACCCTCCAGGAAGCCTCCAGCATGGCCGACTTGGCGCAGGTCTACTGCGTGGGGCGCATCGGCCAAGCCGGGGACTGGGCGTTCATCTGGAGAGCGGAGCCAGCCTAGGTTGGGCCTCGGACCCGGCCGTGTCCCGGGACACCGAGGTACTGATCTTCGATCCGCGCCCAGACGACCCGCCCGCCTTCTTCAGCTACCACGCCAACGGCGATGTACAGCTGCACTTCGAGCTGAACGCTGACGACAACCCCGCCGGAACCCAGCCCGATCTGCTGCGCGCAGCCCCCGAAACGGCCGGAGTCATCCGCCGCAAGACTCCATCGACGACATGCTGGGTGCGGACGAGAAGCTGTCGACACGCGAACAACAACGCCGAGTGCTGACGGTCATCGGCGAGCACTTCGGGCTGTCCCTGCGTGCGGTCGCCGCCGTCCTCGACGAGTGACGGAACCGCCGGGGCCGCACTGTGCCGGGGGCCGAGCGGGGCGGGCCGCCCACCGACTAGCATCGCTGAGTTCGTACCACCCATCGGCCCGGGCATCGCGGCGCGGCGTACAGGGAGCTGACACGGGATGAGAACGAAGAGCGCAGCGGCGTGGGCCGTAGCGGTGCTGATGCTCGGCGCAGCCGTCGGCGGCTGCGCCGAGCAATCGGACAAGGGACCGTCCGGCAGCAGCGCGAAGCACACGAAGTCCCACCGCGAACCGGAGGACAAGCCTGATTCACGGGTCGTCGAGGACGACGACGACCACACCGTCCTCGAACTGTCCGACGGCCGGCAGGTGTCCCTCCGCTTCACTCGCCGCGGCCTGGAGGCACAGCATCGCCACACCTCTGACGACGCCTGGTCCGCCCGCAAGACGGTCTATGAGACCGGCACCAAACCGTGCGAAGGCATCAGGGCAAAGGCGTACCGGGACACCGTGTGGCTCGCGGCCGGCTTCGGCGTGTACTGCAGGGACGGCGAAGAACCGCAGGAGGTGATCGCGGCCGTCGCCACCGGGGACCTCTCCTCCTGGACCATCGACCCGACCAAAAACACCCTCGTCTGGCCGAAGGCCCGCATCCGCGACGGTGGCGCCCGAGTGGACTTCGTCGATCGCAGCATGCTGCACACCACCACGCTGACCTGGCGCAAAGGCTCTGGATTCGCCGGGGTGGCCACGACGTACAAGCCCATCCACCCCTGGTTCGTGGGCCGGTGGCGAGCCACGGACGGCAGCCAGCAGCTGACCATCCACCAGGTCGAGCCGGGCAGACGCGCACGCGTGGTCATCGAGACCCGCACCGGCCCGCGATGCAAGGGCAGCGCCACTGTCACCGGCATCACCCAGCACGACCTGTCCATGAGCAACTTCAAGCTCGAACAGGGCACCAGGACCGTCAACTGCCCGCCGGACGAGCTCAAGTACGACTTCGATGTGAAGTCCTCGGACGGCCCGCTGCGCCTACGCAAGATCGGCAACCACCCGAAGACTGTCCTCACCTATGAGCGGGCGGGCTGACGTACGACTGCACATGAGGGGCGGCGGGTGAGTCGGACGGACGCCGGAAGAGCCCCGCGGGCGATGCCCCTCGCCGGTATCCGGTTGCGTCCGCCGGCTTGTCGGCGTCGTCGACCTCGACCAGGCAGCGCCAGCAGTAGGGGCGTGAGCCGTCCAGGTCGGTGAAGCCGTACGCCTGAGCGAGTTGGCCGCTGGACAGCGACTGGCCGTTGCGGCGTGCGATGTCGCTGTCGCCAGCCAGCGCCGCGACCGCGAGTCCTGTTTTACCGTGCTTTCCAGGGAGAACCCATGACCAGCCACACCCCCGAGCAGCTGCGCGCCCTCTACCATCGCTGGAGCGAGCTGTGGCGCGGCGACTTCACCCACGCAGCCGAGATCCTCGACCCGGGCTTCGTCGTTCACCAGGCCCGCCCGGACGGCAGCGACTCCGAGGCCGTCACCGGCCCCGAGCGCCTGCTGCCGGAGATCGAGCAGACCATGGCCGCTTTCGGCGACATCACCATCACCGTCGACCTCGGCCCGATCGTCGACGGTGACCTGATCTCCGCCCGCTGGACGATGAGCGCCACCTACACCGGTGGCATTCCCCAGGCCACCGCGCCCGCCGGCACGAAGATCTCCTTCAGCGGCAACGACATCCTGCGTGTCCGCGACGGCCGGTTCGTCGAGTACTGGACCTGCACCGACATCCTCGACGGCTTGTCGCAGCTCGGCGCTATCTCCGGCCCCAACGGCCCCGCCCACCACTGAACCGGCCAGATCGAGCCCCGGCAGTGAGTCAGCCCTCCCCCGTCATGGTCGGCGTCAACAGCGGGGTCCCGGAAGGGCCGCAGACCGCGGGGGGAGGGGCGGGTGACGTCCTCGTCCTTGATGTCGTGGCCCTCGGCGTGGAGCTGGGCGACGGCGGCGTCGAGGTAGCGGGTGTCGGTGCTGCCGCCGCACGATGTCCTCGGGTACGCGCCGGTTGGCCGGCCGCAGCCCGTTGCGGTCCAGACAGACCGAGAGATCGGGCAGGAAGCGCAGAGCCATGGCAGGCCTGCCATGCCATGCCGCCGTGCGCGCTCCACGAGCCCCGGTCTGACGTGGGGCTCGACGTTGGTGCTGTCGGGATAGGCCGTCATCCCCGCGCTCAAGTACCGTGTGAGCAAGGCGTTTTGCCGCTCCACGGCGGCCGGTGTGACGGACTGGTCACCCGCGTCCCCGCCGATCTCGCGGCTGGCGCGGCTGGGCATGAGTCAGGGCCGCCGCTGCGCCCCCGTGCGGCCGGCGTAGATCTCGCGGACCCGGGCCCCGATCCGTTCATGCACCAGGTCAGCGACGCGCGACAAGGCCATCACGTCGAGAGACCCGTTGCCATGGAGCAGCGTGTTGGCGCGGGCGATGTGGTTCGTCACTGCATCGGCTGCTTCCCTGACGCTGTCGGCCAGGATGAAACCGACCTGGGCGGCCGCGTTGGCGAGGGCAGTCTGAGACGCTTGTCCGGCCTGCTCCCGCCGCTCTTCCGCTGACTCGTCGACGCTGTTCGTGTCCCTCAGGTGCACGTAGCGGTGAACGGCATGTGAGTAGTCGATCAGTTCTTCCACAGCCTCACGCAGCAGTTGATTGACCTCCATCAGGTGTTGGAGCTCGAATTCCTCGCTCCGCTGCGTGAGCGCATCCGCGGCGTCGTCGGCCTTGTCCTTCCGCTGCCGCCGGTAGGCGAGCCATCCGTTCAGTTGCGTCGCCAGGCCGCCGAGAAAGAAGGCCGCGATGCCCCACCAGAACTGCCACCCCTCCATGCGCGGGAGTGTACGCACCTGCCATTCATGCCAGGAAGCTGTGTGTCGGCTCCTGACAAGGGAGGTTGGATGGCCTGTCGGTGCGGGTCAGGGGATCGGCGTTTCTGGTCGGTCGGGCAGAAACGCCGGCTCGGCACTGCCCTGGCCGCGCAGCGGGACATCGGTGTGCGGGTCGACGCCTCCCCGCGCCGGCCGCCGCCACTGGGCCGTCGGCGACCATCGGCCGGTACCGACGGCCCCTGTGGGTTCCGGCCGCGGGCCGGCGACTACGGGCGCTGCCTCACCCGGTCGACGATCCCCCAGTCCGCCACGTGCGACAGCTGGATGTACTTCTTCTTCCCGGAAGCCGAGATCCGCTCGTCGCGGAAGCCCAGGAATTCATACGACGCCGGGTCGAAGATCAGGTACTTGTCTTTGTGGGACCCGCGCTCGGTATGGGCGATCCCCACCCCGGTCCGTCCGGCGGAGTCCTTCACTCCCGGGATCGTCCTGACGCCGGGCACAAGGGCCAGCGCCTCGTACGCCGCAGGGCGCAGTCCCTGGGGCAGTACCGGGTTCTTCAGGAGTTCGCCGAGCAGCCAGTAGGCCTCGAACCGCTCGAGCTTGTCGAGATCGCTGACCGACCGGCCGTCGGTGCGGGAGCCGAGGGAGATGATGGCCAGGATGAGCTTGTCCGGGTCCTGGGGCAGCTTCTTCAGCTCGCTCCATTTCCGGGGCGGCCACACCCCGCCGCCCTTTCCCGCGGGCTCCTCCCACATCTCGCGGCCCAGTTCCATGGACAAGGAGGGCTTGGAGACGTCCACCGAGTCCCACATCTCGTCGGTGTAGGTCTTGATCTTGCCGGTCTTCTGCTCGGTCTCCTTGATGATCCGCTTGGAGTAGATGAACTGGTCGTCGCGCGGCGCCACCGGCTCCTTCTCCTGCCTACGTTCCCACGCCGCCGCCCCGTTCAGCACCGTCGCCGCGGCGATCCGCACCCGCGGGGTGCTCGTGCCGGGCGCACCGCCCTCGCCGGAGCCGTCGGTGCTGATCAGCACCGCCGTCCCCGTAACGGCCGTGGCGACCACCGCCGCCACGGCGAAGCGCAGTACATGGCGGCGCCCGGGGCTGGTGCCGGTCTGCTGGTCCGCGTGGGCCATCGCGTTGAGCAGCCGGTGCCGGGCCCGGTCCCGGGCGGGGCCGGTGAGCGGGGCCGCGTCCGCGTCCCACTCCCGCAGGAGTTCGAGTTCGTCATTCATGGTCGGATGCCTCTCGCAGTGCCGTCGGATTGGATCCGCCCAATGCTTCGCGCAGCTTGGTGCGAGCCCGGTGCAGCCGTGATCTGACCGTGCCCACGGGGATGCCGAGGGCCTGGGCCGCCTCCTCGTAGCCGAGGTCCCCCCAGGCCACCAGCAGAAGCACGTCCCGGTGCCGAGCGGGCAGGGCGGCCAGCGCCGCGGCCAGCTCACGGCGTACGGCCCGCGCCGCCACCCGGTCCGCAGTCCGGTCGGCCAGCGGCTCGTCGTGGTCGGCGAGGGCCGGGACCCGGGCCATGGCCTTGAACCGGCGGGCCTCAGCCCGCCGATGCCGTCCGACCAGGTTGGTGGCTATGCCAAACAGCCAGGGCCGGGCGTCGGCGCCCGCGCCGCGGGCCGGGTCGTAGCGATGCCGCTGCTGGAATGCGGTGGTGAAGGTCTCCGCCACGAGGTCATCGGCGACCTCGCCGCCGAGGCGGCGGGCCGCATAGCGGTGCACGGAGTCGGCGTGCCGGTCGAAGAGCGCGGCGAACGCCTCGGGCTCATCCCGGGACCGCGCGATCACTGAGGCGTCGCTCTCCGCATCGGCACGCACGGTGCCGATGCGGACGCCTGGTCCGACGGTCATCGGGGCTCCTCTCGTCCAGGGGACGATGCTCGAATACGTGGGCTTTCACCTGTCCTTCGCCCGTCGCCCCGAAGCGGTTCCATCAGACCCCCACGGCGACTCCGTGCTCTGCGGCCACACCCTCACGCCGTGCGTCCGTTCGCCCACGGTCAGCTGGTGGTCAACCCCAGCAGCATCGACTGGGCTGTGCGCGGACCGGAGTACACCGGGCCCGGACATCCAACTCCGCACCACGCGCTTCGCTATCGCGGCCGCAGCCACCCGATCCGGCAGCGGGCCCAGAGGGCGGCGCCGCCCGGTGCAGGGAGCCGACGGCCGTCGGGCGCCGCCGCATGCGGGCATGCCACTTCAGATCCAGGGCACCAGCACATCAGGCAGCTCGGCTCCCCCTTCCGGGCACGACGGTCCCGCCACCACCCCCAGTGGCGGGGCCGTCCATTACAGCCCTTCCCCGGGAGCACGAGCGGCGCTTGCGGCGAGCGGCGGGCCGCCGCCACGCGGTGCCCCGTCCTGCTCGTCTCGGTCTGTGAGGTGCGTTCTCACCTCATCGCGGGCGGTGGTCATCGCGTGAGCCAGTGGAACCTCGGGCCAGCCGTCGGTGCGTGTGAGGGCGTCGGCTTGCTCCCTGTGGTCGGGGCCACCAGCGCGGTCACGGGTCTCGGGCCGGCCAGGGTCCACCGGGCTCGCCTGGCCCTGGTGGTCAGGCGCTCTTTCGGCGTGCGTAGTGACGCTGCGCCTTCACGCGGTTCCCGCAGCCGGCCATCGAGCACCAGCGGCGGGTGCCGTTCTTGGAGACGTCGTAGAAGTGCAGGACGCACTCGGGGTCGCCGCACGGCCGGATCCGTTCGGGCCGTTCCGCGAGCAGCCGCAGGTAGTCCTCGGCCGCCCGCCACGCGGGCAGCCAGGAGGGGGTCCGCACTTCGACGAAGGTGTCGGGTCCGTCGGGGCGCAGTAGGTGTCCCCTGCGGCCGTGCGCGAGCACGGCGTTGAGGGCCTCGACCGCGTCGGGGTCGGGGTTGTGGGGGTTCACGACGGCCTTGTCGAGGGCCGTGCGTGCCTGGAGCAGCCGTTCCAGGGTGTCGCGGTCCGCCGTGGCCGGCGGGTCGCCGAGCGCCTGGCGCACCAGGGGGGCGGCGAGCCAGGTCGCCAGTCCGTCGAGCGAGTCCAGCAGGTCGTGGTAACCGCCGGCGTCGATCCAGCGTGTGTTGAGCAGGTCGATGCTGAGCGGCTCGTCGGTCAGTGGGCGAGGGTCGGCCCCCGGAGTAGGTGGCACGGTGCGACGTCCTTCCTCCGTGGTACGCAGGTTCACCCCACCATCGTAACCGTTCATCTGTTGATTAACGGTTGACGCTCCCCGTTTCTAACCTCTAAAGTTCGTTTCAACGGTTGCAAGACGGGCTTGCGACGACGAGTGAAGGCATGTGATGGACCATGGCCAAGGCGAAGACCCTGCAGACCGGTCACGTGGGAGTGAACGTCACCGACCTCGACCGTTCCCTCGCCTTCTACCGCGCCGTCTTCGACTTCGAAGTGGTGGCGGAGGGCAAGGAGGACGACCGTCGCTGGGCGTTCCTCGGCCGGGACAACCGGATGCTGGTGGCGCTGTGGCAGCAGAGCACGGGCTCGTTCCCGGCCGACCGGCCGGGCCTGCACCACCTGTCGTTCCAGGTGGAGAGCGTCGACGAGGTGAAGGCCACCGAGCAGGTGCTGCGTGAGCTGGGTGCCGAGTTCCATTACGACGGCGTCGTCCCCCACGGCGAGAACGGCACGTCCGGCGGCATCTTCTTCACCGACCCCGACGGCATCCGGCTCGAGATCTACGCGCCCACCGGTGCCGACCCGGCCGACGCCCCGACCCCCTCCGCCCCCACCTGCGGGTTCTTCTAGGAAGCCCCTCGTCTGTCCGGGTGCCGGGAACCGGTGCGGGCCCGGCACCCGGACAGCCCTCGAACGCAACCGCACGCTCGAAAGGACCTGCCGTGGCCACGTATCACAACGGCGAGATCGCGGTGCAGCAGCGCGCCGGTCTCGCTCAGCAGGCGGACTTCTCGCTGGGCGGCATCGGCGCGAGCATTCCGCCCGTGGCGAGGGACTTCCTCGCCGCGCAGCCGCTGATCGTGCTGGGCGGCACCGACCCGGAAGGCCGCGTCTGGGCCAGCCAGTTGACGGGCGAGCCGGGATTCCTCAAGGTTCCCGACCCCCGCACCTTGGTGGTCGACGCCCTGCCCCTGCCGGACGATCCGCTGGCCGAAGTCCTGACCGGCGGACCGGCCGCCCGGATCGGGATGATCGCCATCGAGCCGGCCACCCGGCGCCGGATGCGCATCAACGGCCGGGCCCACCGGCAGGACGACGGCCTGCGCGTCGACCTCGACCAGGTCATCGCGAACTGCCCGAAGTACCTCCAGAAGAGGAACCACCGCAGGATCGGTCACGGCGGGGACGGGAACGGGGACGCGGCCCCCGTCGCCACCGACGGCTCCGAGTTGAGCCCGGCCCAGCAGCGGGCGGTGCGCACGGCCGACACCTTCTTCGTCGCCACCGCCTCCGACCACGGCGACGCGGACGCCTCGCACCGTGGCGGCAATCCCGGCTTCGTCCAGGTCCTCTCCCCCACCCTGCTGCGCTGGCCCGACTACGTCGGCAACGCCATGTTCCTGACCCTGGGCAACCTGCTGCTCAACTCGTCGGCCGGGCTCCTCGTCCCGGACTGGGAGACGGGGACCACCCTGCATCTGTCCGGTACCGCGCACACCGTGTGGGACGCCGGCGAGATCGCCAGGGTGCCCGGTGCGCAGCGCCTGGTCGAGTTCTCCGTCGAAGCCGTACGGGAGATCACCGCCGCCTCACCGCTGCGGTGGAGCAGCCCCGAATACTCGCGCTTCAACCCCGCGGTCGCCTGACCTACGGGCCCACCGCACACCGCACACCGCACACCGCACACCGCACACACCGACACCGATCACGGCATCCCTACGGAGCGACCATGCAGATCACCGTGGACATGAACCTGTGCGAGAGCCACGGGCAGTGCGTCTTCGCGGCGCCGGAGATCTTCTCCTTCGACGACGACGACTACCTCGTGTACGAGGCCGCCCCGTCCGACGCGCTGCTCGACAAGGCCCAGAAGGCCGCAGCGGTCTGCCCGGTACGCGCCATCACCGTCCTGCCGGCCGCCTCGTGACCGCCTTCGACCGGCACGGACTGGTGATCGTCGGCGCCTCGCTCGCCGGACTGCGGGCCGCGCAGACTCTGCGCGAGCGGGGTTTCACCGGCGCCATGACCCTCGTGGGCGACGAACCGCACATGCCGTACGACCGGCCACCGCTGTCCAAGCGCGTCCTGACCGACGCCGACCGACCGCCCGGCGTCGAACTGCCCGTGCCGGGCGGGCTGGAAGCCCGGTGGCTGCTCGGCCGGGCGGCGGTGAGGCTGGACCCCGTCGCGAGGACCGTCACCCTCTCCGACGGCGCACGGCTGTCCTACGACGGACTGCTCATCGCCACCGGATCGACCGCCCGCCGCTGGCCCGCCTCCCAACCCCCGCTGCCGGCCGGTGTCTTCACCCTGCGCGGCCGGGACGACGCGCTGGCCCTGCGGGCCGGCCTGGCCGCGGCGGAGCGGCTCGTCGTCATCGGCGCCGGCTTCCTCGGAGGTGAGATCGCCGCGGCCGCGCGGGAGCGCGGACTGGACGTCACACTCGTCGAGGCGGCGCCCCAGCCCCTCGAACAGGCCATCGGCACCACCGCAGGCGCCTACGTCGCCGCCCTCCACCGCGAGGCCGGCATCACGGTGCGAACCAGCACCGCGGTCGAGGGCTTCCTGCCCGGGCCCGGCGGAGGCCTCGCCGGTGTCCGCCTCTCCGACGGCACCACCGTCCGGGCGGATCTGGCCGTCCTGGCGCTCGGCGGAGTGCCCGCGACCGGCTGGCTGGCCCATTCCGGCGTCGTCCATGACGGCGGCGTCCTCTGCGATCCCTGTCTGCGCGTCCTGCGGGCCGACGGTTCGGTCGTGCCGGGCGTGGTGGCGGCCGGCGACGTGGCCCGCGTGCCCCAGCCGCTGGCCGACGGCCAGCCCCTGGCGCTCGGCCACTGGACCAACGCCGTCGAGCAGGGCGCGGCCGCCGCCGAGACGCTCCTCGCCGAGCGGGAACACGAAAGGACGCCCACGCCGTTCCTGTCCGTGCCGTCCTTCTGGTCGGACCTGCACGGCGCGAAGATCCGCTCGGTGGGCCTGCCGTCCGCCTCGGACGAAGCGCGGATAGTGGAGTACGACCTGACGGGCCGACGGCTGGAGGTCAGCTACCACCGTGCGGGCCGGCTGGTCGGCGCGCTGACCGTCGGACGGACGGGCCGACTCGCGTCGTACCGCCGTGCGCTCCAGGAGCGCCTGGCTCCCGCAGTGGGGGCGGGGGCGCCGGCCACCACTTGAGGAGCGGCCGCCGTCCGCGGGCCGGCGGTCCACGCGGGTCGTCCCAGATGGCCTCCGGGTCTGCGACACCGGCGCCCCAGAGGGACACGACCAAGTCGTAGTCGTCGTAGTCGGTGCCGAGGATCTCGTCGCGGCCGTCGCTGTGCAAGGTGACTCCCACCGCGATCGAGGGCACCCACCTGATGGTGACGATCAGCAGATTCGTAAGCGTCGAATCCGCGAAGGTGGACGCGGACAAGGGCCACGGACACGGATTGCGGGTCGGCGGTCGCCGGATCCGGGCGGGCGGCGTCGTGCTCGCGTCACGTGCCCGCCCGTACGACGGGCGCCACCACGCCGTCCCGGGTGCGCTCGGCCCAGCGCGCCACGGCGGGGGCGGCGAGGCCCGCGGCGGCCAGCATCGCGCCCATCACCAGCCAGCCGACCCAGCCGTGCCGGACGATGAGCAGCGCGGTGACCGCAGGGGTGACAGCGGTGCCGAGCTGGGTGGTCAGGCCGAACAGTCCCTGGTACTGGCCCTGCGCGTGCTCCGGGGCCAGTTCGTACGACAGGGCCCATGAGCCGGCGCTGTAGAGCAGCTCGCCGATGGTGTGGACGGCCACGCCCGCCACGAGGAAGACGCCGGCCACCCACGGCGTGCGGCCGGCCGCAAGGGCGATCACGGCGCAGCAGACGGCAAGCCACACCCCGGACCTGGCGAGGGCGCGGGCGCCGCCGCGCACGTCCTCGGCGCCCTTGCTGACGGGGACCTGGAGGAAGACCACCATGACGGTGTTGACCAGCAGCAGGGGCGCGAAGAGGGATATCGGGGCGTTGGTGTGCTCGGCGATCCACAGGGGCAGGGCGATGTCGAGGATGCCCGCGTTCATCATCAGTACGGCGTTGATGGCGCCGACGGCGACGAACGGGCCGTCCTTGAGCACCTGCCAGGGCGAGGCGTCGGCAGGGCGGGGCAGGGGCGGTGTGCGGTCCAGGGCGAGGAAGGCCAGTCCGGCGACGACGAACAGGGCGCCGGAGCCGATGAGCGCCAGCGTGTACGCGGCACGGGTGTGGTGGCCGAGGACGAGACCGCCGAGCAGCGCGCCGACCGAGAAGCCGACGTTGGTCACCGAGCGCAGGTAGGCACGTGTGGGCACCCGGTCCTTGTGGGGCACGGCGAGTGCCACGAGCGCGCCGCGGGAGGCATTGGACGCCGCTTCGGCGACGGCCACCAGGGCCGCCGCCACGAGGAGTCCGGTGAATCCCCCGACGAGGGCGTAGCAGCAGATGGTCGCGCCGTGGAGGATCACCGAGACGATCGCCGTGTTGCGGGCGCCGAGGACGTCCGTGGCATGGCCGGCCGGGATGCTCGCGACCATGCCCACGATGGCGGCGACCGTCAGGCCGAGGCCCACCCGGGTCGCGTCGATGCCGACGGTGCGGGTGAGGTACAGGACGATGACGGCGACGACGACGCCGTTGCCGGTGCTGCGGGCCAGGGTGCTCAGGGCCAGCACCCACACCGGGCGCGTCCGGGGGAGCAAGGAACGGAGCCGGTTGGTTTTGCCTTTTTCCGCCATCCGCAGCTCCTTGCTTTCATGGGTTAGTCGCGCGTAATCCCATCAGAGGCACCGCGCCGTGATCAACAGAGCCCGTGCGGATAATTCGTGATCTTCATCACATGGTTAAGGGACCGAACCGCGCATTAAGTTATCGGTTGTGTCAAACATTATCGAGGGAGTCACATGACGCAAGAGCGGACCACTGTCCTGCACATCGGCTGGATGCTGCGCGCGGTCGATGCGCTGCACCGGGCGGGCCTGAATGTAACCTGCGTTCTGCAACCGGGCGATCTGGAAACCGCGAGGGGCGCGTTCCCCGAAATGCGTACCGTGGTGGTGCCGGACCAGTCCAATGTCGAGGGAATACTCTCCGGGCTCGCCAGGAACGCCCTGCGCGTCCAGGACTTCGACGCGGTGTGCAGCGGGCTCGAACTGTGTCTCACCGCCGCCGCGGTGCTCTCCGACCTCGGCGGCCTGACCCGCGGAGCGGCGCTGCGGGCAATCGCGATGCGCGACAAGGAAGTACAGAAGGACCTGGTCAGGGCGGTAGGCGTGGTGACGGCCGACTGCACGAGCCTGGCCACGTCGGACGACGTGCTGCCGCGGCACGCGCGCTTTCCCGTCGTGGTCAAGCCGCTCAGCGGCAGCGGCGCGCTGGACACGTTCCGCCTGGAGCGCCCCGAGGAACTGCGCGATTTCCTTGCCACGTCCGCGGCCAAGGGTCCCTGGCTCGTGGAGGAATTCATCCCCGGCACCGAATACCAGGTGGACGGTGTGGTCCGGGGCGGAGAAATCACTTTTGTCTCCGTGGCGCGTTATCTGGAGAACATCATCGATATCCACGAGGGTGGACTCGTGGGTTGCACCGCACTTCTGCCGCAGCATCATCCCGATTTGTACGCGAAGGCGACCGACGTCGCCCGTAACGCCCTCAAGGCACTGGACCACGCCGACGGCGTGTTCCACATCGAAGTTTTCGACCGATCCGGCGAAATAGTTTTCGGGGAATGCGGTGGCCGGGTCGGCGGTGGCAGGACCGATGAGGTCGTGGAGCGCACTTTCGGTGTGAACCTGCACGACGAGTGGGTGCGCGGCGTCCTGGGGCGCCCCTCGGCCGTCCCCGCCGCCCGCGCCGCCGAGAGCGGCGCGGTCCACGGTGATCTGCACCTGCACGCACCGGCCGGGGCGGTGCGCGAGGCGCCCTCCGTCGACGAGGTGCTCGCCCGGCCCGGCGTCGCATACGCCGAGGTCCGCATCGCGCCCGGCCAGACCATGCCCGATGTCACCGCCGCCTCCTATCTGCGGGCCGGTGTGGTGGTGCTGTCCGGCGCCGACGACACCGAGGTCGAGGACCGGTCGAAGGAACTCGCCGCCTGGTTCGCGAACCGGGTGGTACTGGAGCCGCAGGAGCCGTCGGGCGGCGCCTGAGGGGAAGGGATCCGCGGGGAAGGGACCTGCCCGGGGGCGGCGGCACGCTGCGGGGTGACCGACGGATGTCCGTGGCGCCCCGCCGCGTGCCGGACGCGACGGATGCCCGCGCCGCCCCGGCGTCCGGCCGGGTCCCGGGGCGGCAGGGTCCTCAGTCCGCGTGTTCCCGCAACAGGCGTGCCGCCGTGTACCGGAGCACCCCGCCGACCTCGAAGTAGGCCACCTCGCGGTCGGTCTCCAGTGCCGCGACCGCGTCGAACTCGGTGACGCTGCCGTCGGCGCCGCGCACCCGCACGGTGGCCTTGCCGAGCGGTGACAGGCCGGAGAGGCCCAGCAGGTCGATCTCCTCCGAGCCGTCGAGCCCCAGCGTGCCGGCGTCGGTCCCGGCCGGGAACAGCAGCGGCAGCACCCCCATGCCCACCAGGTTGCTGCGGTGGATGCGCTCGAAGCTCCGGGCCAGGACCGCCCGCACACCCAGCAGCGCCGTGCCCTTGGCGGCCCAGTCGCGGGCACTGCCGCAGCCGTAGTCCCGGCCGGCGACCACGATCAGGGGCACGCCGTCCGCCCGGTAGCCCTCGGCCGCGTCGTGGATCGACTCCAGCTCGCCCTCGGGGCCGCGCCGGGTCCACGGGCCCTCACGGCCGCCCGCGAGCGCGTTGCGCAGCCTGGGGCTGCCGAAGGTGCCCCGGACCATGACGTGGTGGTTGCCGCGGCGCGCGCCGAAGCTGTTGAACTCCGCCTCAGGGACGCCGCTGCGGGCCAGATGGCGGCCCGCGTCGCTGTCCGCCCTGATCGTGCCGACGGGCGAGATGTGGTCGGTGGAGACCGCGTCCCCCAGCAGCGCGAGGATCCTGGCGCCGACCACGTCCCCTGCCGGGGCCGGCTCGGCACCGGATAGTGCGGGCGGTGCCGCCACCGGGTCGATGTAGGGCGGTTCCAGGATGTAGTCGGAGGCCTCGGGCCAGGCGTACAGCTCCCCCTGCGGCGCGTCGAGCGCCCGCCACCGCGCACCGCCGTCGTAGAGGTCCGCGTACGCCTCCTCGTACAGATCGGGTCCCACCGCCGCGCGGACAGCCGCCCGCACCTCCTCGGGGGAGGGCCACAGTTCGGCGAGGAACACCTCGCGTCCCTCCGGCGTGACGCCCACAGGCTCCGTGGTCAGGTCCCGCATGACGGTGCCCGCGAGGGCGTACGCGACCACCAGTCCCGGCGAGGCCAGATAGGCGGCCCTGACCTCCGGGTGCACGCGGCCCTCGAAGTTGCGGTTGCCGCTCAGCACGGCCGTGCCCAGCACCCCGGCGTCGACGGCACTCCTGGCCGGCGGCAGCAGGTCGCCGCTCATGCCGTGGCAGGTGGTGCAGCCGAAGGCCACCACGTGGAAGCCGAGCTTCTCCAGGGCGGGCAGCACCCCGGCCCGGCCGAGGTAGGCGGGCACGGTACGACTGCCCGGGGCGAGGCTGGTCTTGACCCACGGGGGCACCTGGAGGCCGAGGCGGACGGCGGCCTCGGCCACCAGCCCGGCCGTGAGCATGGAACCCGGGTGCGAGGTGTTGGTGCAGCTGGTCAGGGCGGCGATGAACACCGCGCCGTCGTCGGGCCCGGCACTGTGCGGGGCCGGACGTCCGATGCCGTGCGCCCGCGTCAGACTGCTCGGGACCGCCCGCAGTGGCACCCGCTGGTCGGGCCGCGCGGGGCCGGCGACGCACGGCTCGACGTCGCCGAGGTCGAGTGTCAGCTCCTCGGTGTAGCGCACCTCCGTCCCGGCGTCACCGGCCCGGAACAGCCCCTGCGCCCGCAGGTACCGTTCGGCCAGCGCCACTTGGGCCTCGGGCCTGCCGGTGGTCCGCAGGAATCGCAGGGTCTCGTCGTCGACCGGGAAGAGCGCGGTGGTCGCGCCGTAGTCGGGCGCCATGTTGGTGACGGTCGCCCGGTCCGGCACGGTCAGTTCGGCGCACCCCTCGCCGAAGAACTCCACGAAGGCGCCCACCACGCCGTGGCCGCGCAGCCGCTCGGTGAGCGTGAGGACGAGGTCGGTCGCGGTGCTCCCGGCCGGCAGCTTGCCGGTCAGCCGCACGCCGAGGACCCTCGGGGCGGGCAGCAGCACCGGCTCCCCGAGGAGCACGGAGGTCGCCTCGATGCCGCCGACGCCCCAGCCGAGGACGCCGAGCGCACCGACCATCGGGGTGTGCGAGTCGGTGCCGAGCACCGTGTCGGGGCGGGCGAGCCGCGGCCCCGGGCCGTCGGTCAGGGTGACCACCTGCGCCAGCCGCTCCAGGTTGACCTGGTGCACGATGCCCGTGCCCGGCGGGACGACGCGGAACCCCTCGAAGGCCTGCTCGGCCCAGCGCAGCAGTGCGTAGCGCTCGTGGTTGCGGGCGAACTCCCGGTCGGTGTTGAACCGCAGGGCGTCGGCGGTGCCCGACCGGTCGACGCGTACGGAGTGGTCCACGACGAGGTGGGCGGGTACGGCCGGCTGGACCGCCCGGGCCGGCAGGCCGCTGCGTACGGCGGCGCCGCGCAGCGCGGCCAGGTCGAGGACGACGGGCACGCCGGAGAAGTCCTGGAGCACCACGCGGACGGGCTGGAAGGCCACGGTCCCTCCCCCGCTGCCCGGCGGGCCGGGCCGGGTGAGCGCGCGCAGCGCCTCGGGGCCCGCTTTGCCCGCCGAGACCAGGTGCGCGGCGTTCTCCAGCAGTAGCCGCACGGTGTAGGGCAGGGTGTCGAGGTCGGCGCCGGCCGCCGCCGCCGTCTCGCGCAGCGGGCGGTACACGATGCCGGAGTCCGGCGCGTCCAGCGGTTCCGGTGCGGCGACCGCCGCGGACCCGGTGGTGTCTTGCTCGTTCACGAAGGAACCGTCTCCTCGTTCTGGGGGCGGGCCACCTCGGTGCCGGCCTGTTCCAGCCAGGCGCCGAGGCTCAGCAGGGGAAAGACGAGTCCCGTCGCGCCGGGGTCGCCGTCGGCCACCTGCCGCAGCACTTCCCGCAGCGCGTCAAGGCGCAGGCCGACGGCGGTGAACAGCGCTTCCTGGCCGGCCAGCCGGTCGGTCGCCGCCGTCCGGTGACCGTCGGTCAGCCAGTCGGCCACGGGGGCCCGGAAGGGCTTTTTGACCTCGGTCCGCCAGCGCGGCAGTTCGCGCGCGTACGCCTCGCGGAGCGGCACCTTCGTCTGCCCGCCCCGGATGAGGCCGGCCATCGGATACGACCGGCCGAGCGCGGGCAGGCCGCCGTGCAGGAACGGCGTGCGGCCCTCGACGCCCTCGGCCATCAGCAGGTGGTCGGCGCGGCGCAGCAGCGGTTCGAGGCTGTGCGCGTACTCGAAGTCGCGTACCACCTCGGCGGCCGGCCGGCCCTTGGCCTCGGGCAGCGCGGCCCGCAGCGCGTCCCGCGCGACCGCCGCGGCCTCCTCCCCGAGCAGGGCCCGTACGAGTGCGGTGCGGTGCGGCGTGGCGTAGAACTCCTCGGCGTCGGCGAGGTCCGGGAGGCCGAGGTAGCTGCGGTAGCCGCCGAAGACTTCGTCGGCCCCCTCGCCGAGGAGCAGCACGACGATGCCCTCTTCGCGGGCCAGCCGGGCCAGTGCCGCGTACATGGGGACGCTGGTCATGGCCGTGGGTTCGCCGAGTACGGCGGCCGCGCCGGCCACCCCCGCGAGCAGGTCCGCCGGTCCGAATCCGGTCCACCGGTGCCGCCAGCCGCGCCAGGCCGCGCCCGGCAGCGACAGGTCGGCGACCCGCCGTACGCCGTCCCCGTTGCCCTCGGGCACCACGCTGACCGTGGCCAGGTCGTCGATGCCCCGGCGGGCCAGTTCCAGCGCCACGACGGTCGAGTCGAGACCGCCGCTCAGGGCGAGCCCGAGCGGCCGGTCGGAGACCAGCACCCGGTCGACGGCACGGGAGACCGCCGCCCGGATGCCGTCGGGGGTGGCGGGCCAGCCCGGTGTCCCGGTGCCGGCCAACGGGGCCGCCGCCGCCCGTACCGTCTGGGTGCGCCCCTCCTTCAGCAGCAGGCGGGTGCCCGGCGGGACCGGTTCGATGTCCTCGTACCAGCTGCCGCCGTCCACCACCCGTCCCAGCAGGAGGAACTGTGCGACGGCGGCGGCGCGGATCCGCGCCGGGCCGAACACGTCGAGCAGGGCCGGGATCTCCGAGGCGACCGCGACGCCGTCCCGGTGGCGCCGCAGGTAGAGCGGTTTGATGCCCAGCGGGTCGCGGGTGATCTCCAGGGTGCCGTCCGGGGAGCGCCGCACCAGCGCGTACATGCCGTCCAGCGCGTGGCACCCCTGGTCGTGGACGGCCCGCGCCTCGTCCGGTCCGCCCCTCGGCACGGTCGCGTCGAACGCGCCGGACCGGGCGCCGGGGCCGGTGGCGTAGACCTCGCCGTTGTAGGCGTGGTGCGTGCCGTCGGAGCCGTCCGGGAAGGGGACCGGGTCCGCCGGGCGGCTGCGCACCCGCAGCCGGCACATGGCCGCCGCGGACAGCGCGTCTCCCACCACCCCGTGCCCGTCGGGCCCGCGATGGGCGAGGCGCAGCACCACGCTGCGGGCGAGCCGGGCCGCGTCCCGGCCCGGCCCGGCCCCTCGCGGGGCCAGGCTCACTGCGGCGACTCCGCACATGGGTCAGGCGCCCCGGCCGGGGCGGACGGCGGCCGCGGTGTACATGCGGGTCTTCGGCGCCTGCCCGAACTCCGTGTCGGCGACGAGTTCGAGGCGGCGGCCCTCGACGTCGGCGGCGGCCAGCAGGGCGGTGACGTCCTCGTGGTCGAAGCGCTGTTCCTGTCCGCGGCCGCGGTACCACTGGAGCAGCAGCTCGGGGTCGATGTCGCCGTGGGGCAGCAGCGAGTCGGTGAGGACGTCACCGGCGGCGGCGAAGTCGATGACCTTGGTACGGGCGTCGTAGAAGTCGTCCAGGGTGCCGCGCTCGCGGCCGGCGGCGATCATCCGCTCGTCCATCGGGTACAGGCCCAGCTTGATGGAGGCGCGCACCTGCCCGCCGTCGGCGAGCAGGTCGAGCATGCCCTCCAGGCCCTTGCGGGCCTCCGTCTCGCCGAACCGGTTGACCAGGCGGTCGTTGAGCACGAACTGCTGGGTGCCGCGCAGTGCCTGCGGTGCCCGCCCGGTGATGTCGTGCCGCTGGACGCGGCAGGAGCCCTCGGGCAGCGCGGCCCGCAGGTCGTCGCACATGCGCTGGGAGAAGTCGACGACCGTGACCTCGGCGCCGAGCTCCAGCAGCGCCTCGACGAGGTCCTTGGTGGAGGCGCCGACGACGGTGCAGCGGTCGCCCGGGCGGATGCCGTCGAGGAAGAGGCCGATCTCCTCGTCGCTGGGCTTGGCCGTGGTGCGGCCCGACTCCCAGAACAGGGAGCCGATCAGGTCCCAGGCGGCGGCCTTGGTGTTCTCGGTCCGGACGGTCATCGGGTGCTCCCAAGGGGGTCGAGCAGGCTGGAGTTGTATTCGCCCGCGAGGACGTGGTTGAGGTAGGTGCCGGCGCCGTCGACCACCCGGTAGCCGTGCGGGACGCCCGCCGGGATGAAGACGGACGCGGGGCTCTGCACGGGGAAGACGCGCTCGCCCAGGGTCACTTCGACGGACAGGCCGCTGTAGTCGGGCTCGTCGCCGAGGAACATGAAGAGGCTGTCGCAGTGGTGGACGTGCGTGTCGACGTGGCCGGCGCCGTAGTCGTCCATGCGCGGCACGCGCCGGGCGATGCAGTACTGGTCCGCGCCCGGGACGAAGCGGTTGTCGACCATCACGAAGCGCTGGCCGGGGCCCGCCCGGTGGTGGCGCAGCTCGGTGGCGGAGATGATCTGCGGGCTGACGATCCAGTCGGCGGGGTCGGCCGGCAGGCCGGGGCGGGTGAGGCTGCGGGTGCGGCCGACCTCGGCCGGGTCCAGCCACTCGTACGAGCCGGGCTCCCGCTCGACGGCCTGTACGTGCAGCTTCGCGACGTGGTGGAAGACGTCGCGGCCCACGACGGGCCGTCGGTGGTCGGGCATGGAGCGGGAGTAGGCGCCGACGCGGCGGCTGAGGTCGCCCAGCAGGGTGCCGTCCACCAGCGGGCGCGTGCCGCGGTGGTGGAGGTTGACCAGCAGCGTGGCCAGGTCGGTGATGCCGGCCCGCTCCCCGAGGCCGTTGACGGAGGTGGACACCCAGTCGGCGCCGGCGTCCATCGCGGCCAGGGCGTTGGCGAGGGCGAGCCCCCGGTCGTCGTGCAGGTGCACCTCGATGTCGGTGCCCGGACAGCGCTTGCGCAGGGTCCTCACCCGGTCGGCGGTCTCCTGGGGTTCCAGGATGCCGAGGGTGTCCGCGAAGCAGATCCGTTCGGCGCCCGCCTCGACGGCGATGAGGTACGCCTCGACCAGCTGGTCGGGGTCGGTGCGGCTGCTGTCCTCCACCGTGAACCGCACCCGCAGCCCCAGGTCCCGGGCGTGGGTGACGGACTGCCGGATCGTCTCGTACAGGTGGGCCAGGGTGCGCCCGGGCAGCCGGTACTGACGGGAGGTCTCGTTGACGCCGAGGAAGATGCCGATCCAGGGGGCGCCGGTCTTGGCGACGGCTTCGATGTCGCCGGCGTGGGCACGCGCGTGGGCCAGTACGGGGGTGGCGTCGGCGGCCTCCACGACGGCCGCGACGCGCAGGAGTTCGTCCCCGTCGACGGCGGGGTGGCCGCACTCGATCATGTCGACGCCGGAGCGGGCCAGGAGGGTGGCGATCTCCACGCTCTGGCCGACGGTGAAGCGGCCATGGGCCGATTGCATGCCTTCGCGCAGGGTGCTGTCGATGATGCGGGTCATCTGTCCTCCACCGGCCGGAGGGGCCGCAGTGTGTTCGGTCATGTCAGCCGGCCCCCAGGGCCGCCAGGTCGGCCAGCGGGAAGCTGTCCTTGGCCCGGAACTCGGGCGAGGAGGCGTCGGCGAGGACGACGACCATGCCCCGTCGGTCGCGGGGTGAGGTGTTGGCGGCGCTGCCGTGGGCGAAGTACCGGTCCCACATCACCCCGTCGCCGGGGGCGAGGCGGAACTGGACGGGCTCGTCGAGGCCGTCCTCGGCGGCGTCGAGGCTGTCGTGCCAGCGGTAGGAGGGCCGGGCCCGGTGCGGGATGTGGCCGCCGCCGTGCGAGCCGCGGCTGCCGAAGAGGCCGCCGTTGGCCGGTGAGACCTCGGTCAGCGCGAACCACACGCTGAACGCCTTCGGGTACTGGTGGCTCCACAGTGCCTGGTCCTGGTGCAGGGCCACTTCGGTGCCGACGAGGGCGGGCTTGAGGAAGGCGGCGTGGAAGACCACCGCGGCATCCTCGCCGATGACCTCGCGCGCCAGGGCCGGGACGCCGGCGCGGTTGAGCAGCGGTCCCCAGATCTGCGGGTCGTTCCACAGCAGGCGCCGCAGCTTGCGCAGCCGGCGCAGGCCGTCGCCCTCGTCGTACTCGGCCTCGTAGGAGGGCGGGACCTCCGCCGCGCCGTCGAGGCGGTCGAAGAATTCCACGGCTCGGTGCACGTCGGCCTCCGCGAGGAGACCGGGGAGCGGGTGAAAGCCATCCCGATTGTAGAGGTTAGGGTCGAAATTGGGCATGCAAATGTGCTCTCTCGTCATTGTCGGGCATCGTGGGATGACCGTGCGAAAAAGGGGCAGCTCCGTACAGGGAAGCTCCACAAAGGGAAAAGGGAGAGGCAATCGACGGCACGGCGCAATTCGAGAGGACGCCGTCACGGAATGGGCACACCGATAACTCGTGCATCGGGACTCGCCGCGATCGGGTGGAAAACAATGGGGGATACGCCGGGCCCGTCCCGGTCGGGCCGGGACGTGATTGCCTTTATCCCAGGCCGAGTTCGGCGACCGGGCGGCCCAGGGTGTCGGGCAGGGCGCCTTCCGGCCAGACGCCGCCCCGGTAGGTTCCCGCGGCCACCGCGCCGTACAACGAGGCGTAGTGAGCGGGGAGTTCGGGGCTCTGCGCGAAGGCCAGCCACAGGCGCAGCAGCAGCCGTCCCCGGCCGCCGCCGTCCGCGAAGGCGGAGCGGGCGTGCAGCAGATGGAAGTTGTTGATGAGTTGCAGGTCGCCCCGGCGCAGTTCCATGTCGAGCGAGACGCCCGGCCGCTCCAGGACCGCGTCGAGCGCGTCCATCGCGGCGAGCTGGCGCCCGGTGAGCCGCGGTGCCGTGTCGTGGCGCTGCGACCCCTCGATGAAGCGCCGCAGGTAACGCGCGGCGAAATCGTCGCCGGTGCGGCTGAACACCGGGATGCCCGACCAGGGGGCCTCCCCGGGCTGTTCCTCGCCGCGCCGGTCGTTCGGGAAAGGCCGGTACAGCTCCGCCAGCAGCTCCTCGGACTCGGAGAGCAGCAGGTCGTGAACGGTCTTGGAGGACACGATGCGGCTCAGTCCCCCGGACGCCGCCGGCCGGACGCACAACAGGCCGATGACATCGGTGCGGTCGGCGTGGAAAGGCAGCGCGGCGGAGCTCTCGTAGCCGCGCTGGACCGGGCTGCCGATGTCGGCGCCGCGGTCCTCGACCCGGCCGAGCAGGTCGCCCTTGCGGCTCTGGGACACCGGGCGCCCGAGGAGCAGGCCGAGGAGCCAGTAGAGCATCTCGGTCTCCTGCGGATCCTCCGCTTCCACAGGAACGTCCGAGACGACCACGAAGCCGGGACGTCCGGCGAGTCTGCGCCGGAGTTCGCTCACGAACCCCTCGGTGCGGCCGAGGCCGGCGGGCCGAGGGGAGGCGAGGTGCGGACGGCCGCCCGCGGCCAGCACCGCACGGGCGGCGGCCAGCAGTTCGTCGGCCACCTCACCCGGCATGGGAAGGCGCCATTCTTGTTCTCGGGCAGCCAGGGAAGAACCCAGCCAGCCGTTTCCCAAAGGGGCGGCCCGTGAATTCGCGGGAAGGGCCTCTGGTCGAACGGGAGAGTGCACGTTTTGGCCCCCCAGTCACGTGGTGAAGACAGTTGGTCCGGGGCGCCGTTGGTTTGATCGGCGACGGCCGGACAAGATCGAACTCTATGATGCAATCTCGCCACGGAAAGTCACTGTGATGTGGATCATATGCCCGCCGAACGATTTTGCTCCGTCTTTGCGTTGGGCAGGCAGAGCAAATTCGGAGCCTCCCATTCCGCCCACTTCCCCGACTTTTCCGGACGCCTCGACTCGGGCCTCGAACATGAGACGGGCGTCACACCGGCGACCTAATTGATCACTGTATGGTTCAGCGGCAGGCGGGCCGGCCTCCGGTGCGCACCGCGTCGTCCACCCGCCTTCGACGAGCGGCCTCGCCCGCCAACTCATCCTCCGCCGCGCCTCGGTGGCCCTCGCGCGACCACGTCGCGCCCGCTTCCGCGTGCTCGACCGCATCGGCGCCCACTGCACACACGTACTGGATCAGAGGTGGAAATGAACGCCCCATCGACGGCGCCGGATCCGCGGCCGCGCCGCACGCTGGTCGACGTCTTCGCCGACAGCGCGACCGGGCATCCGGACGGCACCGCCGTCACGGACGAGACCGGCCGGACCACCTACCGCGAACTCGACGGGTGGAGCCTGCGCGTCGCCCGGCGGCTGCGGGAAGAGGGGGTGGCCCCCGGAGACCGGGTCGCGCTGCGGATGGAGGCCGGCCGCGACGCCATCGCGGCGATCCTCGGCATCCTGCGTTCGGGCGCCGCGTACGTCCCGCTCGACCCCCGCAATCCTGCCGAGCGCAACGCGTTCATCGTCGCCGACAGCGGGGTCCGCCATCTGGTCGGCGAGGCGGACGCCGCCTGGGGCGAGGCGCTGACCCGCACCGGCGCGGACGAACTGGCCGCCCTGCGCCACCGTTCACCGACCGAGCCGCCCGGGACGGACCCCGCGGCGGCGGCCAGCCGGCCCTCGGCGGACGACTGCGCCTACGTCATCTACACCTCCGGCACCACCGGGGTGCCCAAGGGTGTCCCGGTCCGCCACGAGAGCGTCATCGCCCTGCTCGACGCCGCCCGGGGGCTGTTCGACGTCTCCCGCTCGGACCGGTGGCTGCTGTTCCACTCGCTGGCCTTCGACTTCTCCGTGTGGGAGGTCTGGGGCGCCCTGTCCACGGCCGGTGCCGTCGTCGTGCCGCCGTCCTGGGTCACCCGCGCCCCCGAGCAACTCGTGGAGCTGCTGGCCGAGGAGCGGATCACGGTCGTGAACCAGACACCCACGGCGTTCGGCATGCTCGTCCGCGGCCGGGCCGCCACCGGGGCCCGCCTGCCAGACCTGCGGTACGTCGTCTTCGGCGGCGAGAAGCTCACCCCCGCCGTCCTGCGCGAGTGGGTGGACGTCCACGGCCTGGACCGGCCCCGGCTGGTGAACATGTACGGCATCACCGAGGTCACCGTCCACGCCACGTTCCACCGCGTCACCCGCGCCGACGTCGACGGCGACGACTCCGTCATCGGCACGGCCCTGCCCGGCTTCGCGGTCCGCGTCGCCGGACCGGACGGACAGGAGGTGACCGAGCCCGGAGCCGTCGGTGAACTGCTCCTGGGCGGACCACAGGTGACGTCGGGTTACCTCAACCGGCCGGAGCTGAACGAGGAGCGCTTCGTCCGCCTCCCGCCCGGCCCCGAGGGGACGCGCTACTACCGGTCGGGCGACCTGGTCAGCCGTACCGTCGAAGGCGACCTGGTCTATCACGGCCGCGCCGATCTACAGGTCAAACTCCGAGGCCACCGCGTCGAGTTGGGCGACATCGAGAGCGCGGTGCGCTCCCACCCCTCGGTCGTCGAGGCGGTGGCGCTCCCCCGCACGTCGGCCGACGGGACGCAGCGCCTGTACTGCGCCCTGCTCGTCCGCGAGGGCACGGCACCTGACGTGCGGGAGCTGCGCCGGCACACGGCGGCGAAGCTGCCCTCGTACATGCAGCCCGCCCGCTACCGGGTGGTCGACGAACTGCCCCGCACCGTCAACGGCAAGATCGACCGCAGCGCCCTGGCCGCCGCGTGGGAGGACAGCGATGGCTGAGCCGCAGTTCACACCGCCCACCCCCTATCTGCGCGCCTTCGACCACGTGGCGCTGCTCGACCACGAGGTGGTCCCCGGCCGGCCCGGCGTCCCGGGCGCCGGCGCCCCCCTGCTGCTGCTGCACGGCCTGGAGGACGACAGGGACCGGCTGCGCTTCCTGAGCGACGCGCTGTGCGGCGAGGGCCGGATCGCGCTGCTGCCCACCCTCCGCGACCACCACCCGAGCCCCGCTCCCGTCTGGGGCTACTCCCCCCTGGACTACGCGGCCGACGTGCACCGCCTCACCGACGTGCTGCCCTCGCCCGCGCACGTGATCGGGTACTCCTACGGCGCCCTCGTCGGGCTCGTGTACGCGGCCGTCATGGGACCGGGGCGGGTGCGCAGCCTCGTCCTGCTCGACCAGTCCCTGGAGCGGCGCCCCCACCGGATCGAGGGCGGCCCGTGGGCGGAGTCGAGCTTCCTGAAGTGGGAGTACGACTACACCCACCTCCTGGACATGGTGACGGCCGCCGGCATCCCGGTGCTGATGGTGGTGCCGCGTGACAGCCATGTGCTCCCGGAGGCCGAGCGGGCGGCGCTGCTCGCCCGCCGCCATCCCCTGTTCTCCTGCGTCCTGATGGACGGCGCGCACGCCGACGTGGTGCGCCCCGACGGACCGGTCACCTCGGTGATCGAGGAGTTCTACGCGCAGTACTGCCCGGCCCCCCTGGAGGAGGAACGATGACTCTCGCAGCAGAGACCGGCCCCGCGGCCGTCCACGACGCCGTGCTCGGCATCCACCGCGCCGTCCTGGAGGACGAGTCCCTCCTCGCCGAGGACAACTTCTACGACATGGGCGGAGACAGCATCCTCGCCCTCCAGGTCCTCGGCCGCATCGAACGCGAGCTGGGCGTGAAGGTGCCCCCGCAGGTCTTCTTCACCGCCCGCAGCATCGCCGACGTCGCCGGGCACGTCAGCGCGGAGCGGGCCGCCGCCCCGCGCGCGGACACCGACCGGGACGGCGGCCACCGCGGGCGCGCCGCCATGGCCCAGGAGTGGGCGCTCCTGTCGGCGCTGCGCGATCCGCGCGCGCCCCTGCTCCAGTTCCACGCCGTGTACCGGGTCACCGGCCCGCTGGACACCGACCGGCTCGGCACGGCCCTGCGCCGCGTCGCGGAGCGCCACGACTCGCTGCGGACCGCTGTTCGCGCCGAGGGGGACCGGGCGGTCCTGGCGGTGGAGCCGGAGCCCCGCGTGAGCCTGGAGACCGTGGACCGGCCCGGGGTGCCGGACACCGAACTCGACGCGTTCCTGCGCGAGTACGTGCGCCGGCCCTTCGACCGCGGGCGGGCGCCGCTGTGGCGTGCCCTGGCCGTGCGGCGCGACACCGAGGACCACATGCTGGTCCTGGTCTTCGACCACATGATCGCCGACGGTTGGTCGCTGGACATCTTCGTCCGCGACCTGTCCGCCGCCTACCGGAGCGGTGAACTGCCCGCCCCCGAGGGCGGCCGCGGCGACTACGCGCAGTGGGCCGCCGGGCAGTGGCGGCGCTGGGAGGAGGGGCGCGCCGAGGAGCTGACCGCCTACTGGCAACAGCAGCTGCCCGCGGAAGCGGCGGACTTCGGGCTGCGCCTGCCCGGCCACGAGGGCGCCGGCGAGCTGACGAAGCCCTCCTCGCTCGTCCTCGACGTGCCGGCGGAGGCCGCCCGCACGCTGCGGGAGGCGTCCCACGCGTTGCGCACCACGCCGTACTGCGTGGCGATGGCGGCGGTGAAGGCGCTGGTCGCGCACGTCACCGGGCGCTCCAGGGTCACGCTCCTGACGACCAACGCGAACCGGCTGGACGGCGCCTACCAGGACACCGTCGGCTGGTTCGCCAACGGTGTCTTCCCGACCACGGACGTGGACCTCTCCGGTCGCTTCCGGGACCTGGTCGGCGCCGTGCAGCGCAGCATCCTGGGCGCCACGGCACACGGCGACATGCCCGCCATGTTCGTCCGCCGCCGGATCTGGCCGGACCTGCCCGCCGGGTTCCGCAAGGACCCCGGGGTGTACTTCATGTACAACGACGTGTGGGGGGCCGGTCTGCGCCTCGGCGAGGGCACCGACGTCCGGCTCCATCACCTGGTCGAGGACGCGGACTCCCCCGGCCTGCACATGTGGCTGCTGCGCGAGGGCGAGTCGCTGCGCCTCCAGGTCCTGCACTACGAGTCGGAGTACCCGGCGCCCTATGTCCGGGAGTTCGCCGAAAGCCTGGTGGCGGCCCTGCGGCTGCTCACCGCCGACCCGGACCGGCCGATGCGGGACCTGCTGCCCGCGTGCTGAGGGCCGCCCCCGTCGTCATCCCGACTTCCCGCACCACAGGTACGTCACGAAACGGAGGACCCCATGTCCACTGAGTTCAGGCCGGACTTCGGCCGCACCGCCGAGGACTACACCCGCCACCGGGCCGGTTTCCCGCCGCAGGTCGTCGAACGGCTGGAGGGCACGGGGGTGGCGGTCCGGGGCCGTGACGTGCTCGACGTCGGCACCGGAACCGGCAGCCTCGGCCGGCTCTTCGCGCTGGCCGGGGCCCGTGTCACCGGGGTCGACCCGGCCGCCCCCCTGCTGGAGCAGGCACGGGAGCTGGACCGGGAGGCCGGCGTCACGACGACGTACGAGGAGGCCACCGCCGAGGACACCCCGTTCGCCGACGCGTCGTTCGACGTGGTGTCGGCGGGCCAGTGCTGGCACTGGTTCGACGCGCCCCGGGCCGCCGCCGAGACCTGGCGGCTGCTGCGGCCCGGCGGACACGTCGTCATCGCCCACTTCGACTGGCTGCCGCTGCCCGGCAACGTCGTCGACGCCACCGAGCGGCTGATCACCGCGTACAACCCCGACTGGACCATGGGCGGCGGCACCGGTCTGTACCCGCGCTGGCTGACCGACCTGGCGACGGCCGGTTTCGGCGGCATCGAGACGTTCTCCTTCGACATCGAGGTGCCGTACACCCCGCAGGCGTGGACCGGACGCATCCGGGCCAGCGCCGGGGTGGGCGCCAGCCTCACGCCCGAGCGGGTGGAGGAGTTCTCGGCCGAGCTGGAAGGCATCCTGCGCGACCGGTTCCCCGGCGACGACCTCCGCGTCCCGCACCGCACGTGGGCCGTCATCGCCACCAAGCCGGCCTGACGAGTCGATGCGTGACAGCGGGTGAGACGTTGATGCGTGACAGCGGGTGAGACGTCGTGCCGGGCAGGTGGCATGACCCGTGTGTGGCGGTCATGGTCAATCGGATGGTGCCGGCGCATCGGCCGATTCACTGGGCTCTCGACAGCGTCTCGCCTGTCCGCCGAGGGTGTCGGCGCGCGCCACAAGCTGGTGTTCGTCGACCGGTTGGTGGTCGCGCTGATCGATCCCGTTGAGCACGTGGGGGCCCAGTCGCATCGGCTGCGCGGGGATGGAGACCGTCCCGTTCCGGCGTTCCAGGCGGTGCATGTCATCGCTGGTCAAGGCGGGCGTGACCGTTTCGGTGTCCCAAGGTGGATGACGGTGCTGGCAGTTGGGACGCTGTCGTCCCTAACGTTCGGCAGGTCAAGGCGCCGCCCCCGCCGGTTCTGGCCGAACAGGTGGATG
Source organism: Streptomyces sp. G44 (assembly GCF_016905445.1). Classification (GTDB taxonomy): domain Bacteria; phylum Actinomycetota; class Actinomycetes; order Streptomycetales; family Streptomycetaceae; genus Streptomyces. The sequence goes on along the minus strand of NZ_JAFEXF010000007.1, from coordinate 41,892 downwards.
AGCGGGCCGAATCCTCAGGATCAGGGAGGTCGTCTTGCGCCGTCTCGTGCGCACCTTCGGTGTACTCGGCGGGAGTGCTTTGCTCACGCTCGGTCTTACGCAGTCGGCCGATGCCGCAGTCGGGAATCTGCACCTCGGGCAACGTGTCATCACCGATCCCGCCCGGTGGTCGTGCCATACCGGCAGCCCGCTCAATCTGACCGTGCACAACTACACCAACTCCCCGGTGGTGGTCTTCGACCAGCCGGAGTGCGCAGGCAGCGTGATCGGCATAGTGGGGCCGGCCAGCAACGGCTTCTTCCCCAGGGGATGGAGCGTCCGCGTCATGCAGTGAGCGCCACGACGCAGACCCTGCGCAGAGCTGGAAGGCTTGAGTCACCGGGTCGGTGGGATTCCCGGTGAGTACGCGGGCGAGCCCGGACCGGTGGTCCGGGCTCGCATCTGCGGCAGGTGGGTGTCCCGGGAGGGCTGATCGGTCACGAGTAGCGACCGCTGAGCGAGGCGGTTCCCCTGGACGTCTGTATTCCGGTTCGGCTCGGCTGAGTAGACCTCACTGAGCCGGGCGAATGGTGGCGTACGCCTGTCGGGGTGATGGTTGGATCAGGGCATGGCCGGAGAAGAGCAGCTCCGCCAGGGGAAGTCGTCGGTGGTAGAAGTTCAACGACGACGGGACACCGAAGATGTCGCTCGACGCCATGAAGAAGGGGAGTTCGGCGGTCAGGTAGCGCATCGCTCGTTCGATCCGGGCAGTGTCGAGCGGCCCGTCATGCCCCTTGGCGGCGAGGACCTCTCGGCTCATCTCGGCGCAGGTCCGCCACAGGACGCCGTCCTCGTGCAGTGCCTGTTCGCACTCCGCGAGCTTTTCACGGTAGACGGCGCCGGACGTCAGATCCGACATGCGATGCAGACCGTCGGCCGGTCTCGGTCCTCCCGCGCTCTTCCAGGCGCGAGCCACTCTGTTGCACAGCACGTTGATCTCGCCGCGTGTCTTCTTCGCCGCACGCTGCGGGTCGAAGCCCAGTGCGTGATACGTGTGCTCCAGCGCGGAATCCGGGATGACGACATCGACCTGGGCGAATTCCGCGCAGAGCCAGGCGAGGAGATCCGTCAGTCGCGCGGCCCGGAAGTAGCTGTTGCCGGGGCTGATCCCGCAGACCACATGCTGCCGGCGCTCCCAGATCAGCTGCGATGACCCGTTGAACGGTTCGACGGTGAAGGGCCCCCGCCGGAACACCCGATGCGCATCCGTATCGAGCCGTGGTGTGGTCATGTCCACTGCCCCGTGCCGGGGTGGTCTGCTCCGGCCAGATACCGACGACGCAGTTCCTCCCGGAGTATCTTTCCGGTTCCGGTGCGGGGCATCTCCTTGAAATCGATCACGATCGGCTCTGCCAATTCGGGCAGCCCGTCTGTCGCCTTGCGCCAGCGCTCCCGGTCCAGCCGGCCGTCAGGCGTGGCGACCACGGACACCGGAGGGCTGCCGGGCACCGGGAGCAGTGCCACGTCATGCTCTTCGGGCAGGCGGTCGACGATCACGTCCTCCAGCTCAAGGCAGCTCGCCCCCGGCGCGTAGTTGACCTCGCGGTCGAGGAGCTTGAGGGCGCCTGTCCGCGTCTTGACGCCGATGTCACCAGTGTTCCACCAGTCGCCCACGACCTTCTCGTTCCAGCGGTCGGATTCCTGGTAGTAGCCGACACACCGTGCCTTCGTCCGCGCGAGCACGATTCCCGGCCGGCCGTTCGGCACCGGACGGAACGTTTCGGGGTCCACCACCTTGAGCTGGACGAAGCCGGGCATCGGCCGGCCCACCTTGCGGGGCCCCGGCAACTGGTCCCGCCGCTTGTTCGCCCGGAACCGCGTGATGACGGTCATTCCCAGGCCGCCGGTCTCCGACTGTCCGTACCCTTCCCGCCAGACGGGGAAGCGGTGCCGGGAGGCATTCAGGAAGGTGCGGATCGTCGACCAGTGCATGGCGTCGAAGTTCCCCACGAACATGCGTACCGAGGAGAAGGCGTCGCCCTGGTTGTCCTTGGCCAGCCTCTCCATCTGGAGGAAGTCGATCGGCAGCGCCTCGACCACCGTGGGGCGGTGCTGCCGGAACAGCGGACCGACGACCTCGGGGTCGTTCTCGCTCATCAGCAGGACCTTGGCGGGCGACAAGGTCAGCACCGAATAGAGCCAGGTGAACGAGCGGGCGTGCACGTACGGCAGGAACATCGCCACGGTGTCGTTGCGGCGGAAGGTGATCGGCGGCAGATGACGGCATTCCAGTCTGGCCATCTGCCCCTGCAATTTGGCGGGGGTGTACATGATGAGTTTGGGTATGCCGGTCGTGCCGGAGGTGTGGGTGAGCATCATCAGCTCGTCGTCGCCGCGCGGAGCGGGGGACGGATCAGCGCCTCCGAGGACGTCCGCGAGGGCCAACGTGTCCGGCACGCCCCCGTCAAGGCACAGGGTGCGCGTCGCGAACGAGGTGAGTGCGCTTCCGTCGCTCCCTTTCTCTTGCAGCAGCCGCCGGTTGCTCACGAGCAGCTTCGGTTCGACGCGCTGAAGCAGCGGGCGCACCGAGTCGGGGGACAGCAGCCCCGACAGCATGACCGGTATCGCCCCGATCCTGATCGCCGCGGCGGCCAGCAGCAGGCAGTCGAAGTGGTTCTCCTTGTACACGGCGAGCCGGTCGCCGGAGCGGACCCCTGCCGCGTGCAGCGCGCCGGAGGTGTCCCTCACGCTCGCGGCCATCGCCGCCACGTCGAGGATCGTCTGACCGGTGGGGTCGATATCCATCGGGCGGCTGAGACGGAAAAGCATCGATTTCCCCGTTTCCGCCCTGCGGTCGAAGAGAAGTCCGACGCTCGACTTCCATAATTGACTTCCAGGCACTATTCCCCCATGTGAGCAGTGCGAGCCTGTCGGCCAGTCAAGCTACGGTCGCGTTACACAGCCGGTCAAGGAGCCCGCGTTCAGGGTCCGGAGAGGCGAGCCGTCGAGCGCGGCGTCCTCCTTGTCCGGCAGGTCCGTCTTGCGGAGTTCCGCGAGAGGTACCGCGCGCAGGCGGGGCCGGCCGCCTGCCTCGGTCCGGTCCCCGCAGCCGCCGTCAGCACGTCACCCCACTGCAATCGATCGTCTCGGGCGGCACGTCCGCCCAGGTCACGCCCGTGCGCGGTACGTGGACGAGCCCCTGCCAGAGCTGCACGGTCATCCGCCGGCAGCCGACCCGGATACCGCCGACGCCGCGGCGGGCGAGGAGGGGGGCAACAGAACTCGCCGCCCCACCAGTCCAACGGCCAAGCCTGTAAACCGAACCCATTCTGAAATGATCAGTCAGATCCCGGAATTGATCTCGGATCGGTGGCTCTGAGCTGGGAATTGTGCTGGGTATGCGGTAGCGGCTTCGCAGCCGGAGAGAGGATGTGATCTTTCTCGCATAAACCTTGGGGGGAGTTGGCGGAAAATCGGCTCGCTTTCGGATCCGTAGGGTGCGGGTATGTGGTGGTGACAGGTGGGGCAGGCGTCGGCCCCAAGGGCGAGGAGTGTGCAGAAGGCGTGTGCGCCGGAGACGGAGGTGACGTGGTGGTGCCATCCGTTCCAGGTCCGGCCCTCCAAGTGGGTTGACGGGGTCACCGGCGGCGTGATGGAAGACTCCGGCCAGATGCTTTGGCCGGTCGGGTTCCCATCGCTACCAGACGGATCTCACAGTTCGTCACCAGTCACTCGGCGCCGAGCCAGATAGCTGACTACCCAGATGGCCGCGCAGAGCGCTACCAGCCCAAGACCTGTCGGCTTCCCGGTGAAGGCCAGGACGAGGCCGATGCCCGCTCCACAGGCGAGGAGAAACGTGCCGATCATGAAGAGCCGGGCCATCACCTGTCCTCTCCTGAAGTAGTCGTCCTCCATGTCGAAAGCACCTCCTCCTTATTTTTCGTCGGCCGCGCCACAAGCTTGCCAGGAAAAAAGCCCCCTAAAGCGATCACTAGGGCGAGGGCTGCCATTTGGCCCCAGACCGGAAGATCTGGGCCTCCGCCAGGAGCTGCCATTTCTACCATTATCGGGACCGAAAGATGTCCCACCCTCATTGTTGAGTGATGCCCCCGACGTGGCCTCAGGGATGTCCGGGCAGGCTCACCTGACCCGGACACACGGGGCCCCGGCCCGATGTCCGGCCGGGGCCTCCGTCCTCGGAAGCACGCGTGTGCTGCCCAGCTCCTGCTGCATCTGCGGTACCGCCCCGGCGCAGCCCGTGAACCACCATCGCGACCACGGGCGGCACCTCAGCGGCTACCGCCGGCCCACCGAGTGGAGCGGCCTGCCGGACCTCACGGCGAGTAGCACGGCCAGGGCAACGGGATCTCTCGCCACAGGCCCTCGGAGCACAATGAACCAAGCGCGTTGCCTGGGGGTGGCGCTAGCGCTGAGACCTTCGCAGGAACAGTGTCGCGATGACGATGAGGCCGACTATGGCGGCCACTATCACTACAGGCCCGAACCAATCCGGCATCTTTTTTCCGCCAGGGCTCAGAGCCATGGCCTGGTATGCGTGGGTCTGGAGGGTAGTCCTCATCTTTTCCTCGCTTCTGCGTCCTGCCGGTTGGGGTCAGAAGTTGTATTGCCCCTTGATGGAGCAGGAGGGGTTGGAGTGGTACTCAGTGCCGATTCCTACCGAGCCATCTACTGAGGAGCCGTCCGTCGAGACCGAGGCGGTCGAGTTGCCAGCACCGCACTCCAGGCCGGCTGAAGCCGTGCCGTGCTCCACATTCCCCGAACTGGCACTCGCTCCTCCACTCACGCTGGGATTACCGAATCCGCCGGTGATGAACCAACCGGACCCGCCGTTGTCGTCCTTGGCCTTGCCGCCGCCGATGCAGATTCCGAAGCAGACCTCGCCGCCGAACTCGATTGAGTCCAAGCCGCTGGGGTCGATGCGGTTGACGGGGTCGCCCTCGGCGTAGAGGTAGGGGTTCTGTTCCTGTCCGGAGGGGTCGGGGCTGTTGAAGCGGCCGATGTTGGGGTCGTAGTAGCGGGCCGAGAAGTGGTACAGGCCGGTGGGGTCCTGGTAGCCGCCGGCGAACCGGTACGGCTGGACGGCCTTCTCCGAGGTCGTCGACCGCTCCACGCCGCGCGGGCTGTAGCTGTACGTGTTGACCTTGGTGCCGGACTCGTCCGTGACCGCGACGACGGAGCCGAGCGCGTCGGTGAGGTAGAAGTACGTCTTCCCGTCCCGGGTCATGGAATTCAATGTGCCCCCGGGCTCGCGGTTGAAGCCCGTGTCCACACCGGCAGTTGAGGTCGCCGACAGGCCCAGGGGGCCGTTGTGGAAGTAGGTGTCGCCGAGCTTGATGCGCTCGCTCTGGTCGGTGGAGCCGTACTGGCCCGCATAGGTCTTCCCGCCGACGGTCAGCGAGGTGAGCTGGCTGTGGTCCGACCACTTCTCCCCGGTCCGGGTGCCCTCGGGGGTGGAGGCGCCCGCGGTCTCGTTGCCCGTCAGGTCGTAGGACCAGTTCGTGGACGAGCCGTTCTTCGCGGTGATCTGCTGGGCGTCGTTGACGCTGTACGTCGTACCGCGCGGGCAGCCCTGCTCGGTGCCCTGGCTGGTGAGGTTGCCGGCGAGGTCGTAGCAGTACTGCCAGGAGGAGTTGAGCGTGGTGCCCTTGTTCTCGGCGGCGTAGGAGAAGCGCCCGGCGCCGTCATAGGTGTAGCTGGTCTTCGTACCCGCGATGTCGTCGGTCTTGGTGCGGATCTTGTCGCCGTCGGTCGCGGCGTCGGTGCCGTAGCCGTAGGTGTAGGCGAGGTCGACCAGGGTGCCCTTGGCGGACTTGGCGGTGATCTTCTTGGGGCGGCTGGAGTTGTCGACGTCGACGGTCTGCACGGTGCCGCCGGGGTAGGCGGTCTCGGTGCGGACGTCGTTGCGGTTGTACTTGTACGCCGTCACCCGGCCCTGCGGGTCCTTGAACTCCTTGAGCTTGTTGACCTCGTTCCAGGTGTAGTCGGTCTTCCCGGCCGGGTCCTGGTAGTAGTCGACGTTGCCTGCAGGCGTGTAGGCGAGCAGGGTCTGCGAGCCGTCCTGGAGGGTGCGGATCGTCTCGCGCTGGAGCGGGTCGAAGGTGTACGCGATGGTGCCGGTGGAGTCGTCGCGCTGGCGCAGGTTGCCGTCGCCGTCGTACCAGTAGCGGACCGTGTCGTTGGTGGTGGAGACGGTCTTGATCCGGTCGAGGTTGTCGTAGGTGAAGACCTTCTTGACGCCCCGGCCGTCGGTCAAGGTCTCCGTGCGGCCGAGACTGTCGTAGGTGAAGGTGGTCTCCCCCAGCGGCTTGGGCGGGGCGGCCTTGGTGAGGTTGCCCTTGCTGTCGTAGGTGAAGGACGTCTTGACCGTCTTCGTCGCCGACATCTTCGTCTCGGCCGCACACCGCTGGCCCTCGAACCCGCCGCACGTGGGAGTCGCCGGGTTGTAGGTGTACGAGACGCTGCCGCCACCCGTGCCGGTCTGCGCGACCGACTTGGTGTTGCCGGCCGTGTCGTAGGTGAAGGAGGTCTTCTCCCCGTCGGCGTTGGTGGCCTCCTTGGGCACATCCCCGCCGGCGATCGTCTGCCAGCTGGCCACACCCTTGCCGCCGGTGGGCGCCTTGACGCTCTCCAGGTTGTTCCGCGTACTGAACCCGTAGTCCCTCACGTTGCCGGGCGTGGTGCCGGTGCCCATGGCGTCCGTGGCCGTGTCGACGTTGTTGTTCGCGTCGAAAGTCGTCTTCCGGTCCCGGCCGAGCGCGTCGGTGACGTCGGTGACCCGGCCGTCGCCGTCGTGCTTGTGCTTCGTCGCGTGCTTCTCGGGGTCGGTGACGGTGGTCGTGCCGGCCGCGGTGGGTGAGGTGGTGTCGTACGTGTACGTCCATGTCGGCCCGGTGTGGCCGGAGCCGTTGAGCTCGGTGGCCCGCAGCATGGACGTGACGCGGTTGGCGTCGTCGTAGGTGAAGACGGTGACGCGGCCCTCGTGCGTGGTGATCTTGGTCAGGCGGTTGGAGGTGTCGTAGCCGAAGGCGGTGGTCTTGCCTTCGGCGTCGGTGGTCCTGTGGAGGTTGCCGTCGGGGTCGAGGTCGAGGACGACGGTGCGGCCGGAGTTGTCCTTGGCCTGCCACTGCGAGGCGTCGGTCTTGAGCAGGTCGATCCAGCGGCCCGAGCGGGTCTCGGTGAGCTTGAAGCCCTTGTGTTCGTCGCCCTCGTCGTGCTGGGTGACGGTGATGGTGCCCTTGTTCTTGTCCGTGACCTTGGTCAGTGTGCCGTGCTGGTCGTAGGTGTCCTTGGAGTGCGACTTCCAGTTGGTGACGGTGTAGGTGCCGTCGGCGTTCTTCCTCAGCTCCTTCGAGTAGCCCTTGGGCGTGGTGAAGGTGCCGTCCGCGGCCTTCTTGAAGCGCAGGGTGTCGCCGGAAGCGTCGTACAGGACGACTTCGTCGTTGAGGACCTGGAGGTAGCGCTCGTACTGCTGCCACCAGCGCTGGGACACCTTGCCCCACGGCGCCTCAAGGGAGTTGTAGGTGCGCGCCAAGGTCAGCTGCTGGCCGACGCCCGCGATGGAGAAGTCGGTGGCGGTCAGCATCAGGTTGCCGGTGGAGAAGTTGATCCGGGCCGTCAGCGCGTCCGTGATCGCGAAGTTGCTTATCTTGTGCCACGGCACGTCGCCCTGGCCCTTGGGCACATGGGCGGGTATCTCCTGGAGGGACCGTGCCGTGCCGCCCTCGGCACGCTTCTTCTGCTGCGCGCGCCAGGCCGCCACCTCGTCTGAGGGCGCGCGTTCGGCCTGCGGCGCGACCGGCTTGTTCGTCCCGACCCTCACATCGGGCATCGAGAACGACGGGGCGTCCTTGCCCCACGCCGACCCCGGCTCATCGGCCGCGGCGGCGCCCGCGGCCGGCAGCAGGGAGAGGGTGAGCGCGCCGGTGGCCAGAGCGGCGGCGGTGGCGAGGCTGGTTCTCTTCCGGGCACGCGAAACACGCGCACCCATGGTGCGTTGCGTCAAGACTTCCCCCCACAGGAAGACAGATCCCGCAGACCCCAGTGGTCACGAGAGGTGCACAACCTGTCACAGGAATCCCCAGGCTCCGACGCGCTTCCCTCGAACACCCGTGCTACACGGGCGGAATCGGCCCCTCCCTTAAGCAGCAGATTCCGGCAAAAGCCGCTGCTCACCTTGGGCTGCGTGTCCCTGTTGCGTTCTGTGCATCCAGAAGATGGCCGGATGCGTTTGACGGGTGCAGCGGTCGGTGGGGCCAACACCTCGCACGAAACCGACGCACAGAGACCGATGTACAGGCTGGCGGTCATGCCGACGCATTGGGTGGCGACGATGCACGTGGCCTGGTCCGGGCACCGCTTCTACACCCTGGACCGGCCCCGTTCCCGCATGGGCCCGGACCGCACCGTCCTGGCCGAGGGGAGGATCAGAGGCGTGAACTCGCCCAGCATCAGGGGCTGTTCCGGAGGGGTGCGGAACGGCCCCTGCTCGTTTGCGGCCTGGTGTCAGGCTCAGGCCGCTGTGGCCGCGGCCAGAGGGGGACGGGCACAAGCGCGGACTGGAGCAGGTGCAGGGCGAGCTCGCTGGTCTCGCGCGTCCCCTTTACTCTTGCTGCTCCCTTCGGCGACGCATGTGGTCACGCAGACTCGCCGTCTGTATCCAGGCAGCCAGTACCACCACGGCGGTGACAACCGCGATCAAGACCACTTTCAGTGGGACACTCACGAACGTTTCCTTCTCGCGCGGTGGGCATCGGTTGCTCAACCGACGCCCACCGCGTTACACCAGCTCTTCTTCTACGGGAGACCTCGACTGATCGCCTGCGCCTGCGACAGCCCGCCGACGAGCTTGAGGCCGACGTGGTGGAGCATCCGGGCGCAGCTTTCAGGCTTCCGCCCGCGCCGCACAGATGCCGACGACAGCCCTGAGCCGTTCGTCACTCCGCCTTTCCGGCGGCCTGGCATACGGAGGCTCCGAAATATGAGCTACTTCTTGACGTAGAGGTACATGAAGGACATCCAGATGTCGGTCAGCTTGCGCATTTCTTGGTGGCAGACATAGGCCTTCCATTTGCCGGACGCGACGCCCTGCTCGCCCTGAGTCCGGCAGGCGGAAAGAGAGCCGACGTATGAATCCTCCAGGACGTAGCCCTCGGGTGGAACCCACGCGGAGCCCGCGGACACCACGGGGAGCTGTCCGGCCACAGGAGTGGGGGCGGCGGCGGAAGCGGGCCCGGCTCCCAGCAGTAGCGCCGCCGAAGCAGCCAGAACGGCGCCAGGGAGAATCGTTCGTAGAATTGGCTGGAACATGTCGCTCTCTTCCTTCTGTTGTCATCGAGGCACTCAGCGGTAGATTGCTCGGATTTCCACAGCGCCGGTACGGGTGACGTCGCTTCGCCTGTACCGGGGTGAGTCAGTGGGATCTGCCCAGTGAGGCGGGAGCATATGTTGCAGCGGCGTCCAACAGTTGACGGCCTGTCGGGTTGACCATGGGCCGACCTGCCACGGTCACCGTCGGTACCGTCTCGTTGCCCCCGGCGACCGAGCGCACAAAGCCTGCCGCTTGAGGGTTCTTCCAGATGTTCACAGTCGTGTAACGCAGCCTGGAGAACCGCAGCCGTAGAAGCAATTTGATGCAATAGGTGCACATCGGCCGCCAGTAGATGACGACGTCGTCGCTCTTCTCCATCGTGTGGCTCCTTTTCTCTGGACGTGGTATTTGTTCTCATCGCCCACTACGGGGCACAGTTCTGGCCCGCATCCCGTACCGATCAGCTGATTACCCGGTCCCGCTCCTCGCGGAGCGTGCCTGACCGAGTGGGCGCACTCTGGGCAGGCGGCAGGTTGCAGAGGGCGGAAAGCGCAGGGTCCGGTCCACGTGCCGCATCGCTGTCCTGGCGCGTGTGCCAGGAGGCCGGGCGACATGCCTCGGGCTTGGAGGTGGCCTCTGTCCGAGGAGATGGGTGGACCATTGTCTGCTCCCTCTAGGTGTCGAATCGGCGTGCCGACTACGCGGGCACGCCCTGCGGTATGCAGTGGTTGCTCTGTGGCCGGGCGGCCGTCAAGGCCGTGCTCGGAAGGCGAGTACGCGCACCAACAGGTGGACGTTCCGGGCGGTCTCTGGAACGGTGACGGCTGCAAGCGCTACACCGACAGCGGCGGCGAGAACCGAGTTGACGGCGGTGTTGGGCCGGGCGGCGGGCCGGTCGTATGTCATCAGCGGCTCATCGCTGGTTCTGTGAAGATGGCCTGGGTGGCGACGAGATCGTTGTAGGCCTGGCACCGCTCCATCAGGGTGTGGTGGTCGGCTGCGTCGATGACTCGGCCTTCGCCCATCATGATGACGTGCTCGGCATGCTGGACGGTGGAGAGCCGGTGCGCGACCACCAGCACCGCGCGGTTCTGGGCCAGCTCGTCGACGACGTCTCGGAACCGCTGTTCGTTGATGCCATCGAGCTGGCTGGTGGGCTCGTCCAGGAGGACGATGTCGGCTTCCGACAGGAGGGCGCGGGCCAGTGCCATACGCTGGCGCTGGCCGCCGGAGAGGTCTGTGCCGCGTCCGAGCAGGGTGTCGAGGCCTTGCGGAAGCGCCGCGATGTCGTCGGTGAGCCCCACTGCCTCCAGGACGGCCGCAAGTTGCGAGTCGGTGGCCGGCGTCGTCCGGCCGAGCTGGAGGTTCTCGCGGGCCGTGGCCTCTACGAGGGTGAAGGCTTGGTCGACGTAGGCGATGCGGGCTCGCAACCCGTCCAACGGCCATAGGTCGGTCTCGTGTCCCAGGACGCTGATGCGCCCGGCGGCCGGCTGCTCGAACTGGTCGATGAGGCTGAGGAGAGTCGTCTTGCCGGCGCCGGATGCGCCGACGACGGCGGTGAGTCCGCGGCGGGGCGCCGTCAGGGATACATCACGCAGCGTTGCGTGGTCCGCACCATGGTGGGTGAAGGACACCTTGTCGAAGACGACGGCCGGAGCACCGGGGGCGGGAACGAGCGTGCTTCGCTCTGCGGTGAGATCTGCCTCGATCGGCATGGCCAGCAGTTCGTTGCATCGGGATCGTGCTGCCAGGCCCATCTGCAATCGGCCGAAACCAGTGGTCAGGGTGGTGGCGGGGGGAATGGTCTGCAACAGGTACAGCAGGAATGCGGCGAATTCGGCGATCTGAATGTCGCCCGCGGCCATGCGAGCCCCGCCTGTGAGGATCACGGCGATCATTGCGAACTGGTTGCCGAGACTGGTGATCGCGGGGATGAGTGCCTCAAGCCGGGCTCCCTTGAGCGACACATCGCGCAGCGCTCCGGCGTCTTCGCCCAGAGAGCGGGAGGCGAGGGTCTCGGCCCGGTAGGCCTTGATCGTGGTGAGCGCGTCGAGGGTGGAGGTGAAACGCTGGGCGATCTGACCAATGGCCACCTGCTGGCCGCTGGCGTTGGCCTTGACCCGGTTGAGGAGGGAGAGGATGACGCAGGTCACGATGGCAAGGGAGACCACGGTGACGAGGCTGAGCACCCAGTCGATCCAGACCATGACCGCCAGGCTGAAGACGACGGTGAGCGCGGCGATGGGCAGTTGCGCGCCCAAGTCGACGACCATCCGCATCATGAGGGCGTCGGAGGTGATGCGGGCCGCGAGGTTGCCCGTGCCTTCGACCTTGATCCGGGTCAGCGGCAGGCGCAGGGCGTGATCCATGATGCGGTTGCGCAGCCGGTAGATGAGGTCTTCGCCGGTTCGTGCGAGGAGGAAGCCGGACAGGGCCTGCGCGGCCGCTCCGCCGACCGCGGCAACGCACATCCATATGACCGGTGTGCGCATCGACTGGTCGGTTGCGAAGGCCGTGATGATCTCTTTGACGAGCAGGGGGACGACCAGGGCCGCCGCCGTGGTGGCGAGGGCGAATCCAAGGGCGGCCATGAGCCTGCCGGGCTTGGTGGCCAGTTCTCGACGCAGCTTGATCTGTCTGCTGTCGGGGTCAGGGGCCGTGGCGAGCTTCATATGAGGTCTCTCAATCCATGTGACGGTGTCGGGGGGGTGGGCATCGCGGATGCGCAGCCCGGTCATCGGAGGGAGAGCTGGCCTCGGCGGCTGTTGCGCAGGGCCAGGTGCGCTTCTCCGAGGGCGGCCTTGAGTCCCTTGATCTCTGTGAGCAGCTCACGTTCGCGGCGCGCGGCCCAGCTCTGCCGATCGGTCGGCTGGAGTCCGCGGTGCCCGGCATCGATGAACTGGCGCCGCCAGATGCAGATCGTCTGGACAGAGACCCCGGCCTGATCGGCGGCCGCCGAGAGTTTGACGCGTCCGGACAGCAGGTCCATCACGATGCGTGCCTTCGCGTCCGGCGGGATGGCAGGTAGACGTGGCATGAGAGAAGCGGCCCCCTGTTGGTGATGTGAATCGAGGAGATGCGGATGCGGAGGTTGGTCACGCGGTGGTGAGGGCGAGGTCACCATCGCAGTCAATGAGCTCGGCCAGCATGGGTATGTAGCCGTGCAGTTGGTCGCCCCATCCGACGTACGCCGCGAAGTCGTGGGCGTGGGTGGCGATGCGCACTGTGGCGCCGATGGCCAGAGCGCCGCGGTCGATCGCGCCGCCGTAATGGGTCACGAGCTCGGACTGAAGCGAGTCGAGGAGGGGGAGGTCGAGACCGAGTCGGGCTGCGCCGAACCGGAATTCCGTCAGCTCCCCGATCAGACAGGCGAGGTCGGTCTCAGGGCGGCCCTGAGAGACATCAGGACCTGTCAGGACACACGTTCCTTCTGTCCCTCCGGGTGCGTCGGGCACGACGACCGCTCCCAGGGAGAACCAGCCGTGGAGAATGGTCCTGGGTTCGCCGGCCTTCGGGTGGAGCAGGTGGTGGACGTATGCGCGGAGTCTGTCCCACCGTGCTGGGCCCAGTTGGCTGCGCAGGCGGTAGTGGAAGCCGGTGGCGGCTCGAGGCCCGCGGCCGTCCTTGAGCCAGGCTTTCAGGCGGCTCGGTCCCGGGGGCAGAGGGTAGTGGTCCAGGGCGGCGTCGGCAGAGCGGTCGTGCAGCTTCCGCAGGCCGGTGCCGAGATGTCGCGCGATCGCCCGCAGCCGGGCGTCGTCCGGGTGTTCACCTGGTTCGAGCAGGCCCCCGATGCTCTGGCGACCGTTCACCACCCATCCGAGCTCCCGCGGGTTCTCCGCCACCGGTGTCGAGAAGTGGAGCGCACGGCTGCTCGCGGCCTGGGCGTGCCGCAGGAAGTCGCCGGGAACTGAGGGATAGAGCGCGCTGCGATGGCTGCCGACTCTGTGATGCCAGTGGACTTTGTTGTCGGGGAGCAGGGTGATACGGGTGGTCTCGAAGCCGGTCCCGAACTCTTCGAGCACCAGGCCTGCGGCAGCGTCGGTCATGCGGAGTACTCCGTCCAAAGGCGTGCTTCCTCCAGTGCCGCGATGGCGTGCGGAAGCAGAGCGGCGGTGCCGATGCCTGCCTGGCCGGTGGACATGCTGATCCCGGGTATGGGGGGAAGCACCGTGATGTTGTCGCGCTGGGAGAGTTCGGCCACGTTCCTTCGGTACGCGGGGTTCTCGTTGCCGCCGGGAGGGAGAGCGGGACACAGGACGATCGGAGCCTTGGTGCACTGCAATGCGAGGAGTGCGGGAGTGTCTGCGATCCCCAGGGAGAGACGGGTGACGAAGCTGAGCGTGGCAGGGTGGACAAGGACGGCGTCGGGCCATTGCGCGAGTTCGACGTGCAGGGCGCCGTCGGGCTCGTCGGGCCAGGTGTCGACCATCGGAAGGCCTGTCCCGCCGGCGGCGGAGATGGCGGTCGGCGTAGCGAATCGGAGAGCGGACCGTGTGACGACGCACCGGATCTCGGTGTCGGGGTAGCTGGAGCGCAACCATCCGAGCCACATCGGCAGGAACATGGCCTGGACGCCCCCGCTGGCGATGTAGAGCAGGCGCCGTGCGGTGAAGGGCGGGGGTTCTGTGGGGATGGAGGGCTGCGTCGTCGCGGTGGTCATCGCAGGCCTCGCTCGTTGAGCGCGGAGAAGATGGCCGTGAGGTCTCGTAGGGCTGCTCCGGGTCCTTCGGCGATGTGGACGCCGCCCAGGTTGATGATGATCTCTTCGGTGCCTGCCTCGTGGTAGGCAAGGAGCTTGGTGGCGATGTCCTCGGGGGTGCCGGTGACCATGACTCCGTGTTCCACGAGCAGGTCCGCGCCGGCGCGGGGATGTGCGGCGTCGACCGGGACGCCTGCTTGCTGAAGCATGTCGGTGTAGTGGGGAGCCCCGAGGTGGTTCCTGGCGGCGTGGAAGGCGATCTCGGTCAGGTCGCGGTGCGGGCGGTCGACCGCACAGTGGACGACGGAGGCAACCCGGGGTACCGGGCGCTGCGCCTGTTCTGCCGCGGCGGCCATCGCGGGGATGATGCGGTCGCGGATGAAGTTGTGGGGGGTGAGCCAGGTGATGGCCCAGTCGGCCACCTGGCCGGCGAGTTTGGCCATCGGTTCGCGCAGGACCCCCAGGCCGATCTCGACGGGCGGGGTGTCCATGTCGGGGAGTTCGAGTCCCTGCGCTGCCCACGGGCCTTCCGGTTCGACCGCGATCTTTCCCTCGGCGAGGGTGCGGACCATGGTGACGTACTGACGGGTGGCGGTGACGGGCTTGCGGTAGGGGGCGCCGAGCATGTTGCGTTGCAGGGCCGCGGCGCCGGGGCCGATGCCGGTGATGAAGGACTGCCCCGACAGGCCGGCGATGGAGCGGGCGTTGATGGCGGCGGTGAGAGGGTGACGCAATGGCATGACGGTGACGGCCGTGCCGTAACCGATGTCGAAGCCCATGCCCGTGAGAGCGGCGAAAACGTGATGGGTCTCGATGTTCAGCGACTGGCCCAGCCAGAGCCGGTTGCTGGACGTGTTCTCCGCGAGGCGGGCGAAAGCTGCCACCGAGCCGATGTCGGTGGGCATGATGGAGTAGATGAGGCTGAAGGTGGGCATCGGTTGGAATTTCCCCTCGCGGTGTTTTCGGGTTCGGCGCCTGGCCGGCGCTAGGGCTGGGGGCCGCAGATCAGCCCGCTGACCTGGTCCGGGTGGTAGAAGGCAGCGGCGCTGCGGACGTCCTCGCGGGTGAGTGCCTTCATGTCCTCGATGAGGCCGCTGATGCCGGCGAGGGGGATCCCGGCGGTCAGGTAGGAGAGGACACAGGCCGCCCGTCCTCCCTGGGAGCCGAGATTGAGCGCGTACTTGCCCGCGATGTAGGTGACGGCTGTGGCGAGTTCGTGTTCGGTGGGGCCTTCGGTCGCGAAGTCCGCAAGGAGCTTGCTGAGAAGCGTCATCGCCTCGCGTGAGCCGACCGGGTCGACATCGGCCTCGATGACGAGAAGGTCCTGGTCGAGGTGATCGGTGAGGGAGGCACTGGCCCGGTAGGCAAGTCCTTTCTCCTCGCGCAGGGTGGTGGTGATGCGGGAGGAGAGGCTGCCGCCGAGGACGAGGGAAGCGATCTGGGCGGCCGCGAAGGCTCGCTGGTCTTGTCGGGTGGGGGAAGCAGCGGCGAGCCGGATGTGACTCTGCCGCCATTCAGGGCGGTCATCATCGACGATGAGCCGGTTCGCGGCCCGGGCAGGGGCACGGAAGGCCGTGTCGTCGGACGAGGGAGCACTCCAGTGGGCGAGGGCGTCGCCCAGGATCGTGGCGGCCTGGTTCGGTTCCAGGTCACCGACGATCACCAAGTGGGCGTCGTGCGGGCTGAGGTGCCGGCGGTGCGCGTCGGCCACCTGATCCGCCGTCACCTTCGAGACCAGGTCGAGGCGCGGTGCCGGGTCGGCGAAAGCCGGCAGGTGTCCGTAGTACAGCTCCCACATGCGGCGGATCGAGTACACGCCGGGCTGGGCATCCACCAGGCCGGCCTGCTGCACGGACTTGGACACCGCCCCACCGACGAGGTCGGGGGTGTATGCGGCGGCGACGATGGCCGTCAGCGTTTCCGCGAGCAGAAGCAGTCGGTCTGCCGTGCAGGACAGGGAGAGCATCAGCCACTGGTTGCGGCGGCTGATGCCGACGGTTCCACCGTGCTGCTCGAAGCGGGCGCAGGCCGGCAGGTCGGGCCAGCACGCGGCCAGCACGTCCAGTACTGCGAGGTCGTTGGCGTCACGCAAGGGCAGCGGGATGGCGAGGTGGGCCTGCACCAGCGGCACGGTGGCCAGAGCGGACGCGGTGACGGTCAGGTTGTTGGATCCC
Source organism: Streptomyces sp. G44 (assembly GCF_016905445.1). Lineage (GTDB taxonomy): Bacteria > Actinomycetota > Actinomycetes > Streptomycetales > Streptomycetaceae > Streptomyces. Next base: position 25,712 of record NZ_JAFEXF010000007.1, on the reverse strand, counting down.
GTGTGCGTGATCAGGTCCGGCGAGTTCGGCAGACCGGGTGCGTTCATGCGGCATCTCCCCTGGGGCGGAGGTGGAGCACAGCCCGTCCCGCGGGGGTTGCCAGAGTCTCTGCGGCAAGGGCCAACTCGTGGGCTGTGGTGGCCGAGATGGACTGGGCCAGGTCATCGGCGATCGTGGGCCGGTTGAAGAGGAGGGCGCCTCGGGCAAGGAAGCGCACGCGGTAAGCGAGTGAGTCGAGGTTCTGGTAGAGGGACGTCACGGCGGTGGCGACCGCGCGCTCGGCCTCGCCCTCGGTGCAGCCCTTTCGGGCGATGTCGGCGGCCTGGGCGGTGATGACCTCGAGGACCTTGTTCTCTGCTCCCTCGGGGTGGTGGGCGACGATGACGAAGGTGTCGGGATCCTTGGCCATGAGCGGGCCGAACAGGCCCGGGGAGGAATCGACGCGGACGTCCAAGGGGGCGAGAGCCGCTCGGAGGCGCGCGGTGGCGCCGCTGGTCAGCAGGTGCGACAGCACGACGTTGGCGGCGTAGGCCGGCAGGTCGGTCTGCGCGTCGGGCATGCGGTAACCGACGGCGAGGGCGGGCCGGGGAGCCAGGCGGTCGTGGCAGGTGGCCCGCAGTTCGGTGACCGCACGCGGTTCGGACACATCGGGCACCGGCGGCACGGGCCGGTGGGGCACCCGGGAGAAGGCGCGCCGGGCCGTTGCGAGAGCAGTCTCCGGGGACAGATCTCCGCACAGGGCGAGGACGGCGTTGCCGGGAGCGTAGTGGCGGTCAAAGAAGTCGGCGCAGTCATCCGTGGTGGCCGCTTCAAGGTCTGCGAGTTCGCCGTAGCCGTTGTGCGCGTTCTCCCATTTGCGGTACAGGACGGCCGGAAGCCCCGTCCACGGGAACCCTCCGTAGGGCCGACCGTCCACCTGCAGGCGGATCTCCTGCTTGACGACGTCCCGTTGGGTGCGCAGGTTGTCGTCGGTGACGGCCAGGCCGGCCATGCGGTCGGCCTCCAGGTCCAGCACCTCGTCCAGAGCTGCGGTCGGCACGACCTGGTAGTAGTCGGTCACGTCGGGGAAGGTGTGCCCGTTGACCAGGCCGCCATGAGCCTGGATCCGGGCGAAGTGGCCGCCCCGCGGAACGTTCGTGGAGCCCTGGAACATCATGTGCTCGAAAAGATGAGCAAACCCGGAACGGTTCCTGGATTCTGTGCGGAAACCAACGCGGTAGTGAACGGCGATGCCCACTCCGGACACCCCGGGAATTCTTTGCGCTACAACACGCAGCCCGTTGTCGAGCGTCGTGTGATGTATGGATTCCGGCATGCGACGGATTACAGCCGAACGACGTGAGGCGTTCAAGCTTTAGTTGCTGCGCGGGGCAGCTCCGCCCAGGGCTTCACGGAGTTTCCGGCTTGAGGTCAACTTTCAGCGAAAGTTGAACGTTGCTCCGGCTCCGTACAGCTCCCTAGTGTCCGTGGCATGGTGAAAACTACCGGTACTCGCGAGAGGCCATCGAGATTCCAACCCATTGACCTTGTGAGCGTTCCCTACGTCGATGAACTCCTTTCGCGTCTGGGCCTGGGCCCCTTCGACCCGGCGACCGTGACGAGCCCGCGAGGGCGCAACGACAACTGGGCCGGTACGACGACGAGTGGCACCCAGGTGTTCGTCAAGCAATTCAAGGGCGCCTACCCCGAAGCGCGTCTGGCCCGGACCCGGGCTCTGTGGGCGGCAGGCGGCGGCACCGTGCCGACACCGAAGCTGATCGGCGCCGACGCGGAGCACGCACTGCTGGCCTTCGAGTACGTCGCCAATGGGGAGAGCGGGGCCGAACTGGCCGCCGACAACCTCTTCGACGAGGACCTCTGTGCCAGGGCCGGCACGACGGTCGCCGCGCTGCACAGTGTGGACGGTGCGGGCTTCGACCGCAGCGAGCACCCGCTCCCGCCGGTCGCCCTCCTGGACGCGCTGCCCTTCGCCCGCTACACGCAGGCCTCGGCGGCCGAGCTCGCCATGTGGCGGCTGCTGCACGGTGACGAGCCGGTCACGCAGGCGGTGCGCGCTCTGCGCGCCCAGGACACCGAAGCCATGGCCGCGCGCGGACCGATCCACGGCGACATGCGGCTGGACCAATTCCTGCTGGCCGACGGAACGCTGTACCTGACGGACTTCGAGGAGGCCCGCATCGGGGATCCCGCCAGGGACATCGGCGCGTTCGCCGGCGAATGGCTCTTCCACGCCGTCGCGGGCATTCCCACCAAACTGGCGGACGCCTCGCCGCTGGCCCACGCCCCTTCGCACGACGAGATCATCGCCACCGGTGCCGCCGAGATCGAGCAACACGCGCCGCTCGTGCGGAGCTTCTTCGGGGCGTACCTGCGGGGGGCGCCGGCCGCAGCGGCGGGTGACCCGGAACTCGCGGTCCGCGCCGCGGCCTACGCGGGCTGGCACATGCTCGACCGCATGCTCGCCGCCTCGGAGAACTCAGTTCGCCTCTCGCCGGTCAACAAGGCCGCAGCGGGCATCGGGCGCACCGTGCTGCTCTCGCCGGCCGAGTTCACCACTTCTCTCGGACTGGAGGCCTGACGTGTACGACCACCTGAAGCTGAACGGCCGGGTCGCCGCACTCATCGACCAGGTCCACGTGGCGCCCGGCGGTCTGAAGGCGGAGACGGCGGGCGAAGTGTACGAGGCCGACACGTACCAGGCGCTCTCCCGCAAGCTGGCCACGACGCTCTACCAGACCCTGCACACGGGCCGGGACAAGCCGCTGGACGCCTCGATGCGCACCTGGCGCGAGCCCGCGTTCGACGCGGCACTCGATGAGGCGACGGGACCGCGGACCTCCCCGGTGAGCGGGCGGGTCCTGGCCACGGGCGAGGACCACCTCGTGGTGGACCTGGACGGCCTGCGCGTGCGGGTGCCCAGCTCGGCGGCAACCCTCCAGTCGCCGGACCGGGCGGAGGTCCGGGTGCCCAGTGCGCGTCCCGCGCTCTCGCCCGGCTTCTTCCTGGCGACCTCGAGCGTTCCGCAGACCACCCACGGGTCGACGACACTGCGCCTGTACGCACACCTGGACAACCCGGATGCCGCGCCGGAGGTCTGGCGGACGCTGGTGGCGTTGTTGGAGGACGCCCGTATTCCGTGGCGGGCGAAGATCTCGTCGTCGCGGCTGCTGTATCCGCGCAATGACGCTGTCGTCGTCTACCTCCCGCGCCCCGGATGGCGCAAGGCCCGCGCGATCGCTCAGTCGCTCCAGGACACCGGCTTGCTGGCGGCGGGCACTTCGCCGTTCACCCGTCCCATCACGGACTCCGTGAGCTGCGCGTTCGAGCCGGACGACCAGCGCCCGTCCCGCCAGGAGCTGAGCTTTGGGCAGCACCGGACACAGGTGTTCGCCGAGGCGCTCGTCAAGCACGCGGCCTTGCCCCATGCCGAGCAGGAATCCGTGCAGGAGCTCATCGTGACGGCGTTCATCGACGCCGGCATCGACCCCAGCGAGCCGGCTCGCAATCTTTCGTCCCCTGTCGTGGACGTTCTTCAGACCTTCTGACCCTTGGCCCTCAGGAAAGGACTTTCTTCTCATGTCCCATGCACCGTATGACGTCGTGGTGGTCGGAGGCGGCCCGGCGGGCTCGACGATCGCCGGCCTGCTCGCCCAGCGCGGACGGCGGGTCCTCGTTCTGGAGCGCGAGAGCTTTCCGCGCTACCACATCGGCGAGTCCATGGTCACCGGCATGATCCCCGTGATGGAGGAGCTCGGGGTGGTCGAGGAGCTCGAGGCGCGCTTCCAGCGCAAGACCGGCATCAATCTCGTGTGGGGCAAGGACCCGCAGCCGTGGCGCACCGACTTCAGCGCCACCGGTGGTCTGTACGACCACTCCTGGCACGTACGGCGCGACGAGTTCGACGAGCTCTTGCTGAACCGGGCGCGCACGCTGGGCGTCGAGGTTGTCGAGCAGGCACAGGTGACACAGACTCTGCACAACGCGAGCGGGCGGGTGACCGGCGTGGAGTACGCGCACAACGGCACCAAGCACCAGGTGAACGCCGAGTTCGTCGTCGACGCCTCCGGCCAGAACCGCACCGTCACCCGCAAGCTGACCCAGGTGACTTGGCAGGAGGACCTCCGCAACGTGGCCGTCTGGGGGTACTTCACCGACTACAAGGCGTTGGAGAACCCCGACGACATCCTCGTGGAGGCGATCGACGGTGGCGGCTGGATGTGGGGCATTCCGCTGTCCGAGACGGAGATCAGCCTCGGCTACGTGCTGCCCGCCAGCCAGCTGACGGAGGCGACGCAGCAGGGCCGCACACAGCAGGACGTGTTCGCCGAGGGGCTCGCCTCAAGCCGGATCGCCAGGACGATGGTCGATGCCGAGCAGATCGGTGACCTTCGCACGGCACGCGACTGGTCGCACATCAGCCACAGCTTCCACGGGCCTGGCTGGGTGGCGGTGGGCGACGCCGCGGCCTTCATCGACCCGCTGTTCTCCTCGGGGGTATGGCTGGGCACCTCGGCGTCGTGGCTCGCCTCGCGTGCCATCGACGCGGCGCTGGACAACCCCGAGCACGAGGAGCAGGCGCTGGGGCGGTTCGACGCCACCTACCGGCAGCTCTACAACGACATCCTCGCCTACGTGCGCTACTTCATGGACCCCAACCGCCTGCGGGAGGAGTACATGGAGCGCGCCCAGGCGATCGGGCGGACGTACATCGAGAACTCGCGGGTAGGTTTCATCACGCTGATCTCCGGCATCAAGTCACTCCCCGAGCTCGTCAGCTTCGACCCGATGGGCGAGGACGGCCTCAGGGAAGTCATGGAGGCGCGAGCCGAGCGGGTCGCCGCGGCGAAGGCCGGCGTCTAGACCAGCCGCGGGCTTCAAGCATCGCCGGAAAATTAAACATCCAGCGCGAATAGCGAGGTCAGAGCCCCGCCGACTCACACTGGAAAACCAATCCTCATCGACACCTTGCCTGGCACATGATGAAGTTCATTTCAACAGCAGCCGCAAGGCGCAAAACAAGTCGGGGAATTACCCGGCGAGTCGAGAGGATCCTCAAATGAACGAGAAGCTCATTGCCGGTTACGCCGCTTACACCACCGCCGACGAGTACGGCACCGCCGCTGTCGGCGAGGCGCCGGCTTCGGCCGAGACGGTGACTGTCGGTATCACCATCGCGTCGATCGGCCTCTCGGCCTCCACCGTCACGAGCAAGTGCTGATCACCCTTTAAATATCTGCCTCAACGGGCAAGGAAAGGCTTTTGTCATGAACGAGAAGCTCATCGCTGGTTACGCCGCCTACACCAACGCCGACGAGTACGGCACCGCCGCTGCCGGCGAGGCCCCCGCGTCGATCGAGTCGGTCTCCTGGGCCGTCTCCGGTGCCGCGGTCGGCGCCAGCGTCTCGGCGAGCGTCAAGTACGGCTGCTGATCATTCTGTGCTGCCGAGGGATGTGATGGCGGCGGGCCGCGCGGCGGTCCGCGGTACGGCGAACGCTCAAGCCGTCCCGACGTGCTCGCGGCTCCATCTCACGCATCCTTACGGCTTCTGTCGTCAGCCCGTGCTGACAGGCGACAATGGTGTGGTTCTCCGGCTCCTGGGCCGGAAGCCGCACCCTGTCGTGTTTCCCCTCTTCCGTGACCGTGCACACCTCAGCCCTTGCGGGCGTGCTGAGCCGCGGTGTCGGCGATCGCCTGCAACGCGGCCAGGTGGCCCGCGAGCGCGGCTCGGCCGCTGTCGGTGAGCGCCAGCCAGGTCTTGGGCGTCCTGCCGACGTGGCCCTTGCGGACGCTCACGTAGCCGGCTTCCTCCAGTGCCGAGATGTTCTTGGACAGGGCCGAGGGCGACAGGTCGCAGTAGTCCTGCACGGCACGGAACTCCGCCTCGTCACAACCGGACAGGAATGCGGAGATCCGCAGGCGGGTGGCTGTTCGGAAGATCTCGTCCAAGCCGTCGTCCGTCATGTGCGGACCTTCTTGCGCAGGTTCGTCCACACGATGGCGGCGACAGCCACACCCATCGCCGCGTACAGCCACCGGATCTCCGCCGGGGCGGTGAGCGCGATGACGACGATGGCCAAGGCGGATGTCGCCAGGGCGGCTTGCGCCTTGCGAGCCGGTCCCTGGACGCCCCTGACGCCCTGCTTCCTGCGGATGGCCTGCATCATGCCGCGGGCGCCGAGGGCCAGGAGCACGGCAGCGGCGATGGCGGCGAGGCGCCACCAGATGCTCGCGGGCGCCAGGCCCACGATGGCGACCGCGGCGCCGAGGAGCAGACCGCACGCCGGCGGGGCCCAACCGGGGAGAGGCGGGTGGACCGACGTCGCGTAAGCGAGGCGTGCCTGTTCGAGATCGTCTCGGGCTTCTTGTGCGTCCATGGTTGCCATGATGGCATCTACTTTCCTATTGTTCAAGTACTCACCCTCAGGAAAGTACTATCGACGGGGGAACCACTTATCCGCTTCGCGCGTGAGCAAGCCGAGCCGCGCCCCCGTTCCCCTCGCACCGGCCCCCGCCCTGCCCCAAGGAAGCTCCTGATGAAACCGTTGGAGATCGACTCCATATCGAAGCGCTACGGCGACCGCCTGGCGCTCGACTCCCTCTCGTTCACCGTCCCGCCGGGTGAACTCTTCGGATTCGTGGGGAGCAACGGGGCGGGAAAGACCACGACCATGCGGATCGCGGTGGGGGTGCTCTCCCCCGACGAGGGCGCGGTGCGCTGGGGCGAGACTCCTGTCACCCGTCAGGACTCGTCCCGATTCGGCTACATGCCGGAGGAACGCGGCCTCTACCCCAAGATGACGGTCGCCAAGCAGCTCATCTACCTCGGGCGGCTCCACGGCATGAGCTCGTCCGAGGCCCGCGCCTCGATGAACCGCTGGACCGAGCGCCTGCGCATCGCAGAGCACCGCGACAAGACCGTGGACTCACTGAGTTTGGGCAACCAGCAGCGCGTCCAGCTCGCGGCAGCCCTCGTTCACGACCCCGATGTCCTTGTACTGGACGAGCCGTTCTCCGGGCTCGACCCGCTGGCCGTCGACGACATGAGCGCCGTCCTCCAGGAGAAGGCCGACCAAGGCGTGCCGGTGCTGTTCTCCAGCCACCAACTCGACCTCGTCGAGCGGCTGTGCAAGAGCGTCGGAGTGGTGCGAGCCGGCCGGATGGTCGCCCACGGGACCTTGGAAGAGCTTCGGTCGGTCGACGGCGACGCCAAGCTCTACCTGGAGGTCGAGTCCGGGGACCCGCAGTGGCCGGCACGGTGCCAGGCCATCGCCGCCTTCCAGGCCGAGGACACCGGCTTCCTGGTGGCACCGGCACAGGGGCATGACGAGAACGACGTGCTCCGGTCCGCGATGGAGCACGGCCGTGTACGCCACATGCAGTGGCGGCGCCCCACCCTCACCCAACTGTTCCGAGACCTGGTGGAACCCGCGAAAGGCCTGGCCCCGTGAAGAGCGCATCCTCCGTTCGAAGCAACCGACCCGGCAGTGACATCTGGCTGGTCTACCGTCGCGAGCTCGACGCACGCTTCGCCTCAAAGGGCTACTTCGTCGGCATGCTCGTGATGGTGCTGGTGGTGTTCGGACTCATCGTCGGTCTGAACTACGCCAATTCCCCCAAAACCGCGGACATCGCCGTGTGCGGGGCTTCCGCAACCAGCTTCGGCACCGCTCCGCAAGAGACCCGGCTGCGGCACTGCGACGATCCGCGGGCCGCGCGCGAAGAGGTGGAAGCCAAGGACGTCGACGCCGCGGTCGCCGTCCACGACGGCGTCGTGAGCGTCCTGGTGCGGGCCGACACCCCGCAGCAGTCCCAGGACGCGGCCATGGCCGTCGCACACAACTGGGCCACGAACTCCGCCTACCGGGAGCAGAACGTCGACACCGCGCGTCTCGACGCGGCCATCGCCAAGACCGCCCCCCACCTGGTGACCGTGGGCGACGGCGCCGGAAGCTCGGTGCAGGTCGGCACCGCGATCAGCATGGTCATCATCCTGTTCATGCAGATCATCGGACAGGGGTCGCTCATCGCCCAGGGGGTCGTCGAGGAGAAGTCGACGCGGATCGTGGAGGTGCTGCTCTCCACACTCACGCCGCTGCGGCTGATGATCGGCAAGGTCACCGGGATCGGCACCTCCGCCATCTTGCAGATCGTCGCTCTCGTTGCAGCGGTCGCCGGCGCCCAGTTCGCCATGGACGACAGCGCAGGCAGCCTGCCGGGGATCGGGGCACTCATTTCGTGCGCTGTCTGGTTCCTCCTGGCCTTCGCTCTCTTCGCCAGCCTGTTCGCAGCGGCCGGCTCCCTCGTATCCCGGCCCGAGGACCTGCAGTCCGTACTGACACCGCTCATGGTCCTGGTGATGGCTCCGGTCGGGGTCGCCGCGGCAGCGGCAGGAGACCTGTCCGCCGACTGGGTGCACATCGTCCAGTACATCCCCCCGGTCTCCGGCCTCCTCATGCCCCTCCAGGCATGCGTCGGCGGGGTCTCGGTGTCCCAACAGATGATCGCGGCCGCCTTCATGCTCCTGGCCATCGCGGGGTGCATGGCCCTGGCGGCCCGCATCTACCGCAACTCCATCCTCAAACTCGGCGCGTCAGTCAGCTGGCGTCACGCCCTGGCCACCTGATCCCGGACCACACCCTGTTCTCCTCCCCTGCCGCGGCACGTGATCCGGGCAGCCCGGCGGCTGCCCGGTCCCCCCCCCCCCGGCCCCTTGTCTCTCCTCACAAAGGCGCTCATGTCATGGACGCACTGGCCTCGCCACCGCATCTGCTGCATCTCACCGCAGCCTTCTTCGTCGTCATCGCCGTCGCCCGCATCGGCCGGGGCATCGCGGTCCGTCTCCGCCAGCCCGACGTCATCGGTGAAATCGCCGCCGGGCTCCTCGTGGGCCCCGCGGTCCTCTTCCTGGTGGGTCGGCCCACCTTCGATGCGATGCTTCCCTCGGCCGTGTTCGACCACCTGAAACTCATCGGCGAAGCCGGCCTCATCCTCTTTCTGGTCGGTCTCGCGCATCACCTGCGGTCCGACACCGTCACGACATCACGGCGGGCGACCACTTGGGTCTCGCTGGGATCGCTGCTTCCCTCGCTGGTCTGCGGCATCCTCTTCGCCGGGTTCGTCACGGCTTTCGGCAGTCAGGCCGATCGAGGCAGCGCTCCCCTGCCCGCTTTCATCCTGATATGCGCTATTTCCCTCTCCATCAGTGCGGTTCCGGTCATGGCCCGTGTCCTTGCCTCCCGCAAAATGGAGAAGTCACCGGCCGGACGTCTGACCCTGTCCTCCGCCATCGTCATCGACGCCATCGGCTGGCTGCTGCTGACCACCGCCATCTGCCTCTCCGCCGGCAGCACAGACGGCCTCTTGCACATCGCCCGCGCGCTGGCCTTCGGCGTGCTGAGCGCCTTGGCCATCCGCTGCACGCTCCGCACCGCGGTGGTGCGCGAGCTGTGGGGGCGGACACCCCGAACGATGGCAGTGGCTCTTGCCGTGGTGGCCATCAGCGTCGCCCTGACCGTCGAACACCTGGGCATGACCGCGATCCTCGGCGCCGCCCTGGTGGGGCTGGCCGTGCCGCCGGAGCTCTCAGCGCCCTGGGGGAAGGCCGTCACCTCGGTCTCCCGCGTCGGCTTGCTCCTCGTGCCGGCCTTCTTCGTGGTCACCGGAATCAAGGTGTTCAGCGGATCACTGTCCGCTGTCCCATGGAGCATCGTCGCGGCGGCCATCGTGCTGGGTGTGCTGGGCAAGGGGCTGGGCGGCTACGCCGGAGCGCGTCTCGGCGGCCAGTCTCCTCATGTCGCGCGGCAGGTCGGCGTACTCATGAACACGCGCGGGCTGACGGAACTGATCGTCTTGCAGGCGGGGTTCAGCGCGGGGCTGCTTTCCGCTCCCTTGGTGCTGGCACTGATCGTGATGGCTCTGGTGACCACGGCGATGACCGGCCCTTTGCTGACCTGCCTCGAGCGCGCGGACAAGCACGTGGAGGTCGCACCGGTGCCGTATCGGCATTCCGGGGTCAAACCGGCCGTGCACTCGGCCCCATAGCCGAAGCATCCCTCGGCCCTGGCGTACAGGGCCCGCCTGACCTGCGTCGTCCGGTGCCGCACCTCGCCACGCTGTCGAGGCTCCCCAGTGCGTTCGACACTGGGGAGCCTTGCCGCCTTCCGGTGCGCGGCACCGGGAGAGTGGACTATGCGCCGCGTGTGCGCATGCCCGGCCCAACAGAGGGAAGGTGTCTGGATATCGGACGGGATCTCATTCCCGACCGCATGGACTGCAACTGAAGGTAGGAGTCGGCCAGCGCGCTCTTGAGCTGCGATATCTCGTCGACGAGCATCTGCTCACGGCGTGAAGCAGCGTCGGCACCCGGTTCGAAGCCGCCGCGGCCGGCATCGATGAAGCGGCGCTTCCAGGCGCAGACAGCCTGGTCCGAGACCCCTGCTGTGCGGGCGGCCTCCGCGGCAGTCAGATTGCCGGAGAGAACGGCGAGGATGATGGTGACCTTCTCTTCAGCGGGAAGGGCAGGAGGACGCGGCACTGGTATCTCCCGATGTATGAGGGTGGAGCGCTGAGATGGGCGGCCGCCGTGGGCCGGGCCGCTGTGAGGCGATCCCGGGCTCTGGAAGAGGCCGAGGCATGCGAGGCGGGTCAGGTGACCAGAGCCAGCTCGGGTGGCCGGGATCCGGCGAGACGGCTGTAGGCGTAGGCAGCGGAGACGAGTGTGGTGTGGTGGTGCCAGCCGGGGAAGGAGCGGCCCTCGAAGTCAAGCAGGCCGAAGTCTGTGCCCAGACGGCCCAGGCTGTCCTTGGTCCGCTGCGTCAGCCGCGTGAGTTCGACCAGCTTGTCCACCGGGAGATGACCCAGGTTGGTGAGCCAGTGATGCGGCGATCCGGTCGTGCCGTGCAGGCGGGTGGTGAGCAGGTGATGGCCCCGGCCGACGTGAAGTCGCGGCGGGCTCACCGGGAATGAGCGTGCCGTCACCCGCGAACCGTCGGCACAGTCGACGATCGCCACGTCGGCCCGCGGACAGCGGGCCCGCTCTCGGGCCAGCGGGTCCCGGTCGGCCGCTGCTGACCTCTCGCTTCCATGGAGGTGGCCGGGATCGGAGACGGCGACCAGGAAGGGTACGCCGCGCCGCGTCAGGGCGCGGGTGACGGGTCTGGGGCTCTGGCCCGGCAGGGGCGCCACGATGACGGGCAGGCGGGCACTGCCGCCGGTGGTCCGGGTGAGGGAATCGACCAGGGTGACCACATGCTCCCCGGGCTGGATGTGAGCGGGGATGTCACCGGGAATCCGGGTGCGCCGGCGGCGTTCGGCGTCGCCGCGCCAGTCATCGGTGAGGAGCAGTTCCCAGTGGACCGGCAAAGCTTCCGCCTCGGCGGCCAGGAATGCGCCGAACCCCACCTGGCAGGTGATGGCGCGCCCGGCTGAGTCGACGAAGCGACGGTGGACACCGCACGAGTGCGTGCCGCGCTTGGGCATCACGGCCGAGTCGATGACCCAGGCTTCGGGACGCAGCCGGCGTGCGGCCCAGTGGGCGAGCTCCGCGCGCACCGGATTCCAGTCCCAAGGACTGGAGTTGAGAAACTGGTGGAGCGAGTGTGACGCCGTCGGCGAGTCGGAGAGGGTGGCGGCGAGTCGGCGTATGGACTTCTTGCCGGGCGTCTGCAAGAGGCTGCGCAGAAAGCTGCCGGCCCATCGGCGTTGGTCCGACCTGGGGAGCTGCCGGAAGACGGCCTCGGAGAACGCCGTGACGGTGCTCCCAGGATCGGTTGTGGCATGCGTGATCATGACGTGATCCCCCCCGGGACAGGCCTGTGCTGGTCGGCGGGAAAAGCATAGCGAACGTTCTGTTCTTTTTTGAAAGCTTGATCGTCGGCTTGCGCGACTTCGCCAAGTCCGGCGAGTTGCTGCATCTTCAGCAACTCGGCCTTGTCAGCTGGCTCGTAGCCCGTGAAGACTCTGGGTCGTCCTGTACATGCGCCCGGTGCGGCCGGAGGCTTCTCCGCCCCCGAGGTGTTCGCCGACACCCTCAGACCGTCACGGAGAGTTGCATCCATGCAGGAACGGGCGGCCCTGACCCGGGCCGGCATCCTTCAGGCCGCCGCCACGCTGTTCGACCGCAACGGCTACGACGGCACGTCGTACTCCCAGATCACCAAGTCGGCCGGAGTGTCGCTGGGTTCTCTGACGTTCCACTTCGCCTCGAAGGCACAACTGGCCGAAGCGGTCCAGGCACAGGGGCTGGCGGTGGCCCAATCGGCACTGAAGGTCATCACCGACCGGGACGGCTCCGCCATGGAGCAGGTTCTGGAGACGACGCTGGAGCTCACTGGGCTGCTCCAGGAGGATGTACGGGTACGCGCCGCCCTGCGACTCGAGCGGGAGCGCCGGGGGTCGGGCCTGTGGGCGGACATGTGGCTTCCGGCGGTGCACGCCCTGATCCGTCGCGCCCATGCGACGGGTGAGCTCCGGGACTCGGTGGAGCCCGAGGATGTCTCGGCGCTGGTGGAGCTGCTCATCACCGGCGCCGACAACTACCTTCGCGAGCGTTGCCAGGCGGATGTGCTGTGCGCAGGAGTGGCTGACAGGCTGCGGCGGCTGTGGCATCTGGTCATGGACGGGTTGTGCGTGCAGCAGCTCGGGCTCGCCGAGGACAGGGACTGCCGGGCGGGCTGCCTTCGCGCGGCGCCCCAGCCGGCTTCGAAGCCCTGAACCAGGCCGGCTGCCGTCTGGCCGCATTCCGCGAGACGGAAAGAGGGACGCCATGTCCCGAACAGCCGGGCGCCCGAGGCGGTTTCCCTACACCTCAGGCATCACCAGGCGAGCGCGGGCCTCGGGGGTGGCGATGGCGCGCAGGAGGTACTCCCACATGACGGTGATCCGCTCGGGCAGATCGGCGCGCTTGGACGCCATGTTCGAGAAGATCTGCGTGCCGGTGTAAGCACCGACAAGCAGGTTCGCGAAGGCGCGCTCATCCACGTCGTCGCGCAACTCGCCCGCACGCCGGGCGTCGAGAAGCTGGGCGTGGAACTGGTTGGCCCACTCCTGGTACGCGGTGTCGTCGTGGACGCCGAACTCCTCCTGCTCCACCGCCAGGCGCACGCTCGCCCGGAAGACGGCGTTGTGCTGAAGCTCGTGTGCCAGGTGGAACGTGATGTCGATCAGCCGCTGGAGGCCGGGGCTGCTGTCCGGCAGCTCGACGAAGCCCTGCTGGCTGGCGAGCACGGCCTGGGCCAGACCCAGTTTCGACTTGAAGTGGAAGTACACGCCGCCCGGAGTCACCCCGGCTCGTTCCATGATCTTGCTGATGCTCGCACCGCTGTACCCGAGCTCGTCGAACACCTCCGCGGCGGCTCGAAGGATGATCTCCCGCGTCCTCACCGCCCTGTCCTGCTTTGGTTCGGTCAGCACGACCATGATCCCACTCTCTCGACAAAAAAGAACAACCATTATTTTATAGCTACTCTCGTCCCAGGGTTCGACGGACGAGGTCGTGCCGTGCTTGTCTCAGGGGGGACCAGATATGCTCGTTGAAGATCGCTCCGCCACGCCCAGACCAGCCCTTACCACCACGGTGGCCAGGGAATATGTGCACCGCGCAGCACTCTCAGAGGTCTTCTTGACCGGCTGGGAGCCCGATGGCGAAGACCAGTTCCGCGTCACCGCCCAGTGGCCCCGATGTCACTCCTTCTACGAGTCGGAGCACGGTGTCTACGACCCGATGCTCCTCTGCGAAACGATCCGTCAGACGTTTCCGCTGCTCACCCACGCCGCCTACGGCGTGCCTTTCGGACATCAGCTGAGCTGGGTCGACCTCCAGTACTCGCTCAACCCGCACGCCATGGGCATCGGCCGCGCCCCGGCCGAGGTCGAGTTGCGCGTGGCCTGCTCCGATCTCCGCTACCGCCAGGGGCTGCCTGCCTCTATGCGCATGGCCATCGAGGTCATCAGAGGCGGCGAGTTGCTCGCTGTGGCCACCACACGCTTCAACGTTCTGACACCGGTGCTGTACCGGCGGCTGCGTGGCCCGGCCAGGGACACGGCGTCCGTCTTCGCCGAGGTGGCGCCACCTCCGGCACCGATTTCCCGGCACCACGCGGGGCGCAGCCGCAGTTACGACATCGTCCTGTCCCCCGCGCGGGGAGCGGGACGCTGGCAGCTGCGTTCCGACACCACTCACCCCGTGCTCTTCGACCATCCGGTCGACCACGTCCCGGGAATGCTGCTGCTGGAGTCCGTGCGCCAGGCCGCCTCCGCGCTGGAGCCCGCGGCCGGTCCCATCCTCCCCAGCTCCATGGATGTGGCCTTCCACCGCTACGTGGAGTTCGACTCCCCCTGCTGGATCGAAGCCCGCAGCGTTCCCGCCATCGCCGCGGGGGCAGCGCGAGGCGTGCAGCTGACGGGCGTTCAGAACGGGCAGGTCACCTTCACTGCCACCAGCGAGGTCACCACCCTCTGAGCAGCACCGCCACCCCATTCCGCGTCCGGCGCGCCGCACAGGCCGCCGGATGCGCCTGACACGGCGACAGACCGGCCATTGCGCAAGGGATGTCGAGCCGATGGCCGGGCCGGGCGCACCCGGCCCAAGCCCACCTCACCCCGCCGGCCGAGCACACCCCGGGCGGCGACGAGGCACTCCGGCTTCCCACCACGACGCAACCCATGGATCCGGCCTGTCCGACACCGCAAGGCCCGGCAACAGGCTTTGCCATGCCTCCAGCACGGAGACCTGACCACCATGCAACACCGCACCACCCCTGGCCGGCCCTCCTTCCCGCCTCACCCCGAACGGACCGCGCACACCGGCGGAAGGCCATCCCACCCGCTCAGCAGCACCGCTGCACGCACCGGCCCCGCTCCGCGGATCCGCCGGCAACGGGTCAAAGTGCCCATGCGCCTGGTCGAATCACCCTGGTACACCGACGCGGCCCTCAGCGTCTACATGAAGATCAAAGCTCTGGGGCAACGTCCCGAGGGCTGCACGGCCGCGGTCTCCACCCTCGCCACGTACCTGCACCTTTCGAAGTCCACGGTCGAACGCGGCATCGCCCAGCTCCGCCGCCCGGCACCCGACGGAGTCGTCGAGCTGCCCGACAGTCAGCGCCGCTCCCTCGCCGGCGGCACGGGCACCACCGCGCGCCGACGAGTCCGCGCCCTGACTGCTCAGGAGCGGTTCGTCTGGCTGCCCGTCAGCGCCAGCGAACACCTGCGGCCCCGTCTGCTGCGCGCCTACGCAGCCATCGTCTTCGCAGTCGTGCAGAAGATGCCCCTGGCCGAGGGCGACCTCGCACGCCTCCTGCGCCACCACTCCGGCCCGCTGGCCGGCAGATCCCTCACCCGCCAGACGGTCGGACGCCTGATCGCCGGCCTGGCCACCTCAGGCTGGATCAGGATCCGACACCGCTCAGGCCGCCAAGGCCGTCACCATTTCGAAGTCGTTCTCCCCGCGGACGACGAGCCGACCCTGACGCGCCGTCATGACGGATCGGGTTCCCCCGCTGATGACGGATCACTCGCGTATAAGGAAGACCACAGAACTGACCGACCCGAAGACGAACGCCGCCTCACACCATCCGCCGCAGGCGAGATACCGGTAGAGAAGCAGACAACGCCTCCTGTCCGCCCGCGTGTGCCCGCAACACCGCCCGCCCGGCAGCACCCGGCCACAGTTTTTTCCGCTCCTGCCCGCCCGCAGCCGGAGTCCCATAGCCGGAACTACACAGGGCCACCGCTCACCTTCAGCCCCCGCATCAGCTCCATACTCGCTCCGGTGCGCTTCCTCCTGCCCGGGATCAACACCTACATGCTGCGCCGCATCGGACGGGAGATAGGACGTCAGCTCGGCGCCGGCTTCGACGCCGAACGGCTCCACACCCGTCTCGCCAACCGCTGTGCCACGACCCTCACCACCGACATCCGCGATCCCGGCAGATGGCTTCTCGGGGCCGCACTCCCCCGCTGGGGCTGCGGCCTGCACGACTGCGAGTCCGGTGTGCTGTGGTCCACCGGACGCCCCTGCACGGTCTGCCAAGAGATCCGAGCCGACACAGCTCGCCGGCAGACCGCACCCTCCGCGCCACCAGCCGACCGACCGAGCACAGCGCCGGACACGGCCTCCTCTCCGGCCCCGCCCGAGCCACTCCGGCGGCGGCCCGGAGCACCGTGCCAGCTGTGCGAACGCCCACACCGCTTCGGGCACTCCGGCGTCTGCGCGGACTGCCGGACCACCGCACGCCCGGACACCGCCCCGCAGGCCACGCCCTGTGAGGGCCTGGACGGGACCCCGTGCAGCATGCCGAGCCGACAACGACTGTGCTGGCGCTGCCGAAGCGCCGCCCTTCCTCGGACCGGAGAGACTCCTGACGCAGAACATCCGCGCCGCGTCGCCGTATCCCCTCCCCGCGGCCGTCCGGTGAGGCCGCCACGAACGTGAGTCCCGAGCTCATCACACGAGTGGGAGCCAGCCGAGGCAGCTCAGCCGGCCGACCGAGCCCGCAGGCCGACGACCTCGTCGTATCAGGCAAGAGCCGATCTTTCCCTGTTTGTCGCAGCAGACGCTCAGCAACGGCTGACGTCATCACCACCGAAAGGACGAGCCTCGTATGAGCCCTGCCACACCCCTGTCCGGTCTGTCGCCAGGTCCCGCCACCGCGGCCCGCCAGGATGACTCGGCGCGCCTCCTACGACCTGACCTCGACAGAGCCCCACGGCTGATCTGCCTGACCGGCGCCACAGGATTCATCGGCTCGACCATCCTGCGCGAGCTGAACCGGTGGCGGAACGACGAAGGAGCCACCGGCCACACACGGATCCGCGCGATCAGCCGGAGACTTCCAGCCGCAGCGGCAGCACTCGCCGATGAGTGGGTCCCGGCCGAGCTGAGCGAACCGAGCACGCTTCGCGGTGTCTGCCGAGACGCAGACGTGCTGCTGCACGCGGCATCGTCTCTCGACGCCGATCCGGCACGCTGCGCCGCCGTCAACGTGCGGGGAACCGCCGCACTCATGCTCGAGGCCGAACGCGCCGGGACGAGCCGCATCGTCCACCTCTCGACGGCAGCTGTCTACGGAGCGGGCCCACACCGCGGTATCGCGGTGAACGAGGTCGAACCGGCGCCGGTCTCCGCCCCGAGTCGGACACGACTGGGGGGTGAGACCTACGCCTTGGACGCCGGTGCGACGGTACTGCGACCGGGACTGGTACTGGGGCAGGGGGATCGCTGGGTCGCGCCCGCCTATGCCCGGCTCGTGGCCGCCGTTCCGGCCCTGTGGGGAGGGGGGCAAGGGCTGCACTCCGTTGTGGCAGTCGAGGATCTCGCCCGCCTCATCGCACACATCGGTTTCCGCGGGGGCCTGGCCGAAGGCCGCCTGTGGCATGCCAGCCACCCCGAACCCGTTCGTACGGTCGACCTACTGCGCACACTCACCGAGCACCGTGTACTCCCGCCGGTCTCGGGCGACATGGCCTGGTCCGAGTGCATGGCCCGGCTGCGCTCCTCAGGATCTACCGTGAGTGAGCGAACCTTCTCGCTGCTGACCCGCGACCACTGGTACGACAGCCGTGACGTCTGGACGGCATCCGGTTGTCACCCCGGACCCGGAACCCTGAACCGCCTGGCCCAAGCTGCTCCCTGGTACCGATCCCAGCTTGGGCTCGAGAAGCACGGCAAGCCCGAGGAGCTGACGGCGAGGAACCCCGCCCTGCCCTTGCCGGCGCGGCGGAGAACCCGCCCGGCCACCGCTTCTCCCACGGTGACCGGACCACCCACTGACGCGGGTGCCGCCGGGCTGGAAGACGCCCGGCAATGCGCTGTGCTGCCCCGGGCCCCGCTGTGGCGGCCCGCCCTCGACGACACCCCGCCCTTCGCGGACAGCACAGCTCGGCGGTCATGAACGTACGCGTGAGTCTGCTCGCGCCGGAAGACGGCCTCTCCCATGACACCGTTCAGGCGGACCGGGCGACGCGCCGCCCGGGCAGGGGCGTGGACGTGGCGGTGTCGGCGGGGAGTGCGTGCAGGTGGGGGCGGACGGCGGTCAGGGCGCGGTGGAGCGTGTCGAGGGCACAGCTCAGGGCGGTGTGCTCCGCCTCGGGCAGACCTTGCAGGGCCTGGTGGAGAAGGGTTTCGCGGCTTTCGCGGACGCGGGCCAGGCGGGTGCGGCCGGCCGGGGTGAGGGTGAGGGTGACTTCGCGTCCGCTGTCGGGGTGGGGGTGGCGCTGGACGAACCCGGCGGCCTGGAGGCGGTCGATGAGGCGGCACACCGAGGGCGGGGAGGCACCGAGCCGGTGGGCGAGGGTGCGCATGGGGATGTGGTCCTGGCCGTCGATGACACCCATGGCCCGCAGCTGCGGGGCGGACAGCAGCGGGTTGGGGGCCTCGTGGCGGGCCTGCTCGAAGAGCAGGTCCAGCAGTTCGGCGAGGCGGGCAGTCTGCTGGACGGTGTGGCGAGCGTGATCGGTGCACTCGGTCATGGCGTTACCCGTCCGAGGAACGGGTTCCTCATCGTGGTGGCTGGGGCGGTCAGGCGCTGCTCTCCGGTTGCGTGGGCCGCGGCGTCGGTCCGGACGGGAGAGCGGCGGACATGGCCTCCTCCGACGGTTGACGATAGGCCCTCTCCCGGGAGTGGTGCTCCCCGATGTCACCACTGGCCGCTTCAGGATCGAGGTAGGCGAGCGCGCCGGTCAGCTCCAGGACCCGGTCCACGGGTGCGGGGCGGGCGTCGAGACGCAGGGTGACGTGGGCGGCGGTGGTGCGCCGGTGCAGCATCAAAAGGGCGGACAGGCCCATGGAGTCCATGCCTTCAAGGCCCGCGCAGTCCAGGTGCAGAGCGGTGGTGTGGGGTCGGTCTTCGAGGTGCCGGGACGTCTGGTCGAGGAATGCGTCGGCGCTGTCGTAGCCCAAGTACCCGTGCACGGCGAGCTCCAGGACCTGGGCGTCGGCGCCTGTGACTGCCTCCAGACGCAGGGGCGGTCCGAAGCGGTACGGCGTCGTCATGCCAGTTCCCGGGCGAGGCGGCCGCGGTGCGGCTGGGCGAGGCGGTCGGTGGCCTGGGCGAGCATCCCCGCGGCGCGGGGAAAGTCCTTGAGTTCCTCGCCCAGAATGTCCAGGGCCGGGATCAGGGAGCGGGCGGGCACACCGCGGGCGGTGAGGATCCCGGCTGTCCAGGTCAGGAATGTCGTGAACAGTTCGGGGTCGTCGGTGTAGAGGGCGGTGGCGAGGAAGTCGGTGATGTGCGCGATGTCCTCGGCGGTGTGTCCGCGCTGGGCGGGGGTGTAGGCGCGCATGGCGGGGAAGCGGTCTTCGAGCCCGGCCATCACGGTGCGCACCAGCCGGCTCTTGGTGCGGGCGACCATCGTGTACTCCTGGTCGTCCAGGTGCGGCAAGTCATCGATGGGCTGGTGCGCCTGAGCGGGGCGGTTCAGCGGTCCCTGGTCGAGCCGGTCGGCTGCCGTCCTCGCGTCGGGTGCCCACGCGTCCGCGCCCAGCAGGGCCGCGTACTGGCCGTGTTGCCCGAAGGCGGCTCCGCCGACGAGGACGGGCGTGCCGGTGGCCTGGACGGCGGTGATGGCGGCGTGCGCGGTGGGAAGCCGGGTGGCGATGGAGCTGGAGAGCGCCACCAGGTCGGGTCCCGTCTGGTGGATGTGTTCGATGAGGTGGTCGGTGGTGACCTGGGCGCCGAGGTGGTCCACCGTCCAGCCGCGCAGCTTCAGGACTTCGGAGAGCAGGCGGGCGGGCAGTCCGTGCCACTCGCCGTCCACACATGCCACCACCACTCTGCCCTTGCCCGCCGCACCGGTCCCGGCGGCGGTGGCGGTGGCGGTGCGGTGGGACAAAGCGGCGATGGCCCGGTCGTTGATCGCGGAGGCGGCGTGCTCCTGGGCCACGGTGAGCCGGTTGGCCGCCCACTCCTCCCCGACCCTGCGCTGCACCGGGGCGATCAGTTCCAGCAGCACCTCCTGTGCGGGCAGGCCGTGCTCCAGCGCGTCGAAGACGGTACTGGTGGCGGCGTGCTCGTCGCCGGTGGACACCGCTTGCCACAACAGGTCCTGCGGGGACGGGTGGAGGGTGCTGTGCGTCATGCGGTGAACCTGCCTTTGGTGTGTCCGCCCACCATGCTCAGGTGATGGGACCTCGGAGCGGCGATGACCATGACCGCCATGTCGTCGTGCTGGCCGGAGCCCACCCACTGCGAGGCGAGCATCTGCACGTGCTCGACCACGGCTTCGCCGGGCATCCCCGCACACCGCGACAGCGCGTCCTGGAAGCGTTCGTCGCCGTACATCTCCTCGTCCAGGGGCCCGCCCTTGGCCTCGGTGAACCCGTCGGTGAACAGCACACAGAAGTCCCCCGGCGCCAACGTCTCGCGGACAGTGGTGGCAGGGGCCCGGGGGAACGCGCCGACCAGGGTCCCGCGGGACGCGCTCTCCTCGACGGAGCCGTCCGCGCGCACGATCAGCGCCGGAGGGTGCCCGGCGCTGGTCACCCGCAAGCGCACCGCCCCTCCTTCCCGCACCGCCGACACCAGTACCAGGGTGGCGAAACGGGTGTGGTGGGAGTCCAGCAGGGCCCCGTTGAGAAGTTCCAGCATGCGCTGGTGGTCGCCCGCCATCGGCAGCAGGGCGTGCAGGGTGTTGCGGATCTTGCCGGTGAGCACGGCCGCCTCCAGGCCCTTGCCGCTCACGTCTCCCAGCACCGCGAAGGAGGGCTCGCCCTCGGCGCCGGCGGGGTGGACGTCATAGAAGTCGCCGCCGATCCGCTCGCGGTCCTTCGAGGGCCGGTAGCCGCCGGCGAACTCGACGCCGGCGACCTGGTGCAGCACCGGCGGCAGCAGCTCCCGCATCAGCACCTTGGACACCGACGACTGTTCCGCGTACATGCGGGCAGCGGACATCGCCGCCCCCGACCGTGCGGCGAAGAGGCGGGCGAAGACCTCCTCCTCCTCGCTGAAGGCGGGTTCACCGCTGCGGCGCAGCAGGACCAGCGCCCCCGCGGGCACGCCGTGTCCCGGCAGAGGGGTGACCACGATCGAGCCGACCTCGCCGAAGTCCTCGGGGATCAGCCACTCGGGGGCGGTCACCGGGTCGATCCAGCGGGAGGGCACCGGCGGGAAACCCTGCAACGCCTCGGCCAGGCCGGGGACTTCTTGCGGGTCGATCTCCCACTGGTCGCGCACCGGCTTCTGCCCGCGCACGCAGGTGACCACCGGCAGCCGGCAACCGCTGCCGGGCGCGATCACTATGGCGGCGGCCGAGAGGTGCTCGGCCGCGAGCTGCGCGGTGACGTCCATGCACCGCTCCAGATGAAGAGAGGACAGAAGAGCGTTGGACGCCTCCGCCAGGAAGGCCGTCCGCTCCTGCTCGATGTGCAGGGCTTCGCGGGCGAGCCGGTTGTCGGTGTCGTCCACCAGCCACCACACCACGTCCCCGTCGTCCTGCGCCGTGGGATGTGCCTCGTACGATCTGCCCGCGACGTATCCCGACACGACCGTGTTCGCGCCCCGTGCGTCCGCTGCCGCTCTCTGCTCGTGGGCGTCCGCCAGCCATGCAGCCGCACAGTCCGCCAGGGAAAGCCCTGGGGCCGCGGCGGGGAAGAGAGCGAGGGCGTGATCGTTGGCGTGCCGCACCGTGCCCGAGCGGTCTACGATCAGGACGGAGTAGGGCACGGACGTCCACGCCAAAGACGCCGGAGCGGTGGCGCTCGCAGCGTGTTCTTCTCGTGTGGAAGTCACAAGCAGCAGGGCCCGCGAAGCGAACCCCTCACCTCAATCAGTCGGAAATCGTTGTCGTACGACAACAGTCCACCACCGGCGCCGACTGTGGCAAGCCGCCCCCCGGCCGCATGCCCCCACAGGTGCGGAAAACGCCCTCACATGCGCCGAAGCACACCGGAACATCACACCGGGCCGCCCGTCACGGGGCACCCGTGTGGAAAACTCCCAGGTCAAGCCATGGCGTATGCCATCCGGCCCGTCAAGCGGGGCCCGAGGCTCCACGCGGCCGCCCATTCGTGAAGATGCTGCGGAGAGGCCGCCACGCATGACTGGGACGCCCTCCGGCGCGCCCGCCCGGGGCGAACCAGGCCGGGGCGAACCAGGCCGGGGCGAACCAGGCCGGGGCGAACCAGGCCGGGGCGAACCAGGCTGGGGCACGGCGTCGACGACACGGTATGCGTGCATGGCGAAACCACAAAAGGACTGGCTTCGCACTGGTTTCGATCACCGCCGCGACCGCACTGCTGACCCCGTCGGCCGCCACCGCCTCGGCGACGACCGGCCCGGACGGAAGGGCCACGACGGCTGCCCGGGGAGTCCAGCCCGCGGCCAAGAGCAGCGCGGCGGCTCGGCAGAGCTGGCCCGTCATCGACTGGGACATCACGAACATCACCGCGGGCCGGGGCGAACACGCCACGCGTTTACTGGAACCTGATCGACTCACTGCACCAGAACAGCTACGGCGACGCGACCAACACCGGCAGCGGGCTGGTCCAGCAGACCACCCGCAACACCAATCGGCTGATCGAGGTGCGGGTACGGAACGAAGGACGTGACCTCGTCTCCGTCTACCTGTGGGCCGACAACCTCTATGTCGCGGGTTTCTACTCGCCCGGCGCGGGCATCCACTGGGCCTTCCAGGACGGCCGCCAGCAGCAGTTCCAGCAGGACCTGGGCGTGCCGGTGCGGTTCATGCCCCGCAACGGCAGCTATCTCAGTCTCAACGGCGGCACCTCGCGCGAGAACCTCTACCTCGGGTCCACCAACATCTTCAACGCGCTCCACGACCTGCACAACGTCCCCGAGTGGAACGAGACGCGCGTGGACCGGGGCATGCTCATGGCCATCACCATCTTCTCCGAAGCCGCCCGCTTCGGCCCGATCTTCAACCGCGTCCACGGCAACATCAACGGCTTCACCAACTACGCCCTCGGTGCCCGCCGGCGCCGGGCCGTTCTGACCCCCCGGCGGCGCAAGGGCGGCGGGGTGATCGTGCCGTTGACGGAGTATCCCGGCCGGCTCCAGGTGTTCAAGCAGATCCTGACCCCGCGCGAACCGAAACTGGTCGCCCACAACGGCTACGAGTGGCTGTACGTCCTGGCCGGCCGCCTCCGTCTGCTCATCGGCGACCGGGAGCTGCGGCTCGGGCCCGGTGAGGTCGCCGAGTTCGACACCACCGAACCGCACTGGTTCGGGCCTGCCGACGCCACCGACGTCGAGGTCCTGCACCTGTTCGGCCCGCAAGGACAACAGGCCACACCCCGCACCTAGGAGGGCTCCCGCCCGCTCCGGCGCGTCGCGGCACAGCCGCGGAGCACAAGGTCCACACGCGTCCGGGAGACCCGCGCTCCGGGGGCCGGGAGCGCGGCCATCGCGGGAAACCCTGGAGTGGCACGGTCGCTGGATGCCGAGCCGGGTCGCGCGTCGGGTCACGCTTCGACGTAGGCGACCAGTACCAGCGTGCCGAGCGCGGTAGGGACGTACACGACGCGGATCCCGCCGCGGTGGTACTCGCGTACCGAGCCGTGGTGGGAGGGCCGGCCGAGGGTGGGGTCGGCGGCGATGGCGTCCAGGACCGGGTCGAGGCGGTCGAGGGCGGACTGCGGCATGGCGTCGATCTGTTCGCGGGCGACGTCGTAGAAGACGATCCGGGCCCGGCGCGGGGAGTGCTTGCCCACTAGGCGGCGTGGTGGGTGTCGTCGCGGGCGGGCAGGCCCCGCTCCAGGCGGAGGTCCTCCCAGTCGGTGCACTCGCTCAGGTCGATGCCTTCGGCGGCCAGTCGCTCGAGAACGTAGGCGACACCGGGGTCGGTGAGGGCCAGGTCGCGGGCGTCGGCGCGCAGCGCGTGCTGTTCATCGGGGTCGAAGACGAGGTGCGCCACGACGGTCCTCCGCAGGTTGGTCCGGGAGCCATCACGGTAGTGGTTGGCAGGCGGGCCTGTCAGGCGGCCGGGGTGAGGCGGGGCCCGGCGGCAGCGCCGGCTCGGGGTGAGGGTGCCGCCGGCCCTCGGCCCCGCGGTGTCGCCGGTCGCCCTGCCCGCGCCCGGCTCAGGCCGCTGTGGCCGCGGTCAGCGCGTCCTGCAACAGGAATGCCGCCAGCGTGGCGAAGGTGACTCCGGCGACGACGTTCACCGTCACGGCCGTGCGGTGGCCCCGCACCAGTCCCTGGCCCAGCCGGCCGGCGCACAGGCCGATCGTGCTGTCCCAGATGAAGCCCATCACCAGGAAGATCAGGCCGAGCGCCAGCAGCTGAAGCCACAGCGGGCCGTGTCCGGGGCTGGTGAACCGCGGCAGGAACGCGGCGAAGAACAGCACGGTCTTCGGGTTCAGCAGGTTGGTGAGGGCGGCCTGGCGCAGGACCTGACGCTCGGGCGGCGCCTCGGGAGTCCGGGTCGGCGGTTTCCTGGCCGAGCGGATCGTGGACACCGCGAGCCAGCCCAGGTAGAGGCCGCCGACCAGTTCCACCGCGATCAGCGCGGCGGGCGTCGAGCGCAGCAGGACGGCCAGGCCGAGCGCGGCGGCCGTCACGTGCACGATCATGCCCAGCGCCATTCCCGTGGCGGAGACCAGACCGGCCCGCGGGCCCCGTTCCAGCGCCACGGCCATGATGTACGCGGCGTCGGGCCCTGGGGCGACGGTGATGATGGCGACCGCCGCCAGGTAGGCCGGCAGCAGTGTGAGGTCCAGCATGAGATCCTCCCGCGCCCGGATGAGGTGACGCTTCACGACTCGGTAACGCTTAACAGGTGTTCATCACGTTACCTGCCCGATGCGGCCGCGGCAACGCGTAAAGGGTCGGCAACGCGTTACGCTGGCAGGTATGGCGGAACGTATGGCGGTCACCTTCACGGACATGCCCCTCCCGGCGCTGACGGACCTCGTCAACGGCTGGGGCACGCTGCCACGCGAGGGAGACGGCCGGGGGGACGCCCCCCACCGGCCCGTCTCCGACATCGCGGCCCACCTCGGCCTGCCCGCGCGGGTGAGCGCCGGGCTGACCCCGGAGGCGCTCGCCCGTGCGGCGGACCGCCTGCACCCGGTCTTCTCCGCCCAGGACGCCGGGGCGTGCGCACGGCACCTGACGCGTCTGCTGGCGGACAGCGGCGTCCGCCCCGTCGTGGAGGCCGGGGAGGGCGGTGCGCCGCGGGCCGCGTGGAGCGTCGACGACGCCGGTCACGCCCTGGTCGCGGCAGCCGCGATCGCTCTGCGTCAGCACCTCGCCGCCCACGGCTTCGCCCGCATCGGTGTCTGCACCGCCGGGAAGTGCGCCGACGTCTACCTCGACCAGTCACCCGGCGGCCGGCGCCGGTTCTGCTCGGTGACCTGCCAGAACCGGACCCGCGTCGCGGCCTTCCGCAGCCGCAAGGCGGCCACCGGCTGAGCGTCCGGCCCCGGCAGGCGCTCAAGACCCCCCTCCCCCGTTCTCGGGGCCCGGTCGCTCAGGACCGCGTAAGAGAGCGGCAGCCGCTCAGCTCCTCGATGCGGGCCAGGGTGTCGCTGCCGAGCAACTGCCCGGCGGTGACCTCGACTCCGTGCTCGCGGGCCAGCCGCAGACGGATCTTGCTGGCCATCAGGGAGTCGAGACCGTAGTCGCACAGGGGCCGCCGGTCGTCCAGCTCGGCCGCCTCCATCCCCAAGGTGGCGGCCGCGACATCGCGGATCGGGCGCGCGGGACGGGCGGGCCCCGCCTCGGCGGCACGGGGCCGAGGAGCGGGGTCGGGGTCG
>NZ_JAFEXF010000079.1 GCF_016905445.1 Streptomyces sp. G44 | reverse complement strand
GCACAGCCGATGACCGGCGAGAGCGCCACCATCCACGGCTCGCCGAAGACCTCGGGCAGTCCGATGCTGCTGTCCCCGAACACGACGAAGAGCGGCAGCACGATCAGCACGCACGCGAACGGCGGCAGCGCGAGCGACATGCCGCTGATGATCCCGCCGAGGCCGAGGTGGAGCGTGAACCAGGCGGCGGTCCGCCCGCGCGCCACCCGCCCCCGCGCGGGCCCCTCGGCGAGCGAGTCGTCCGGCACGGCGCACAGCGCCCGCACGGCGGCCGCCGACATCGGCCGGGTCAGCGGGAACAGCGCGGTGATCGCGGCGAGCGGCAACCCGGCGGTGAAGGAAGCGAGTTGGGAGGAGAGCGACCCGAAGAACTGGTCGTCGCCGATGAGCGGCCCGACGATCACGGAGCCGACGAACATGTACGGCATGGCGAGCGCGCCGCCCAGGATCAGATGGATCCACCGGCGGCGCGTCCGGCGCCCGAACAGGGCGATGGCGAGAGCCGTCACGCCCGGGAACCCGCCCGCTCCTTCAGGAAGCGCACCCCGACGGCGGCCACGAGTATCCCGATGATCATGCGCACAGCGTAGGTCAGGAACATGACGGCGGTCGGCTGTTCCGTGACGTCGCCGAGGCTCATGAACGAGCCGAACACCAGCCAGCCGCCCCAGCAGCCCACCGCGCCCGAGCCCAGCCAGGCCAGCGCGAGCGGCACCTTCACCGGCAGCACGGGCACCCACCGGAACGCGAGGATCAGGGCGCCGGCCACGGCCATGGCGAGGTAGAGCAGGTTCAGGTACTCCAGGACGTGGAAGCCGGAGCCGCGTTCCTCGGCGCGGCCCTCGTTGAGCCCGGTGGCTGAGCCGGTGGCCCACAGCAGGTGCAGGGCCGCGGGGAAGAGCGCGAGCACCGCGGCCGTGACGGCGGTGGCGCGCCCGCCGAGCCGCCGGGTGCGCGGCAGGTCCCACACCCGGCCACGCCACAGGTGGCCCCAGCGGTCCCTGGCGTAGAGGACGAAGAGGGAGCCGAGCGCGATGCCCTGGACGATGAAGCCGACGTAGACGACACCGAAGACCCAGTCGTCGAGGAACGGCTCGGCGGAGCCGCCGCCCGTGGCGGGGGAGCCGGCGCCGCCGAGCGCCCCGGCCAGCTGCGTCAGCGGGAATCCGGCCATGATCGGCACGAGGAGGCCACTGGCCGCCCACATCGGCGGGACGAGCAGCCGGGCCGGTGTCCGCAGCCCCCAGGGCCGGGTCAGCACCAGGACGAGCACGATGACCGCCGCGTCCATCAGCACGGTCAGGCCGTTGGCGAAGAGCATCGACGCGCGGTGGTCGAGCAGCGGGCTGCCCTCGGGGATGCCGAGGTGACTCCCGCAGATCCAGGCGGCCTTGAGGGCGAGGTAGGGGGCGCAGGCGGCCATGGCTCCGGCCCGCAGCGCCCGGCGGGGACGGCCGAGGGCGGACACCGCCGACCGGGCGGGCCGCGCGGTGCCGGACCGCCGGGAGGAGGGCAGTGTCTGCGTCATGGCTCCACACTCGCGCCGGGCCGCTCCCGGCACCTCCTGCGCCGCGACGATCCGCCTCCCCCGTGCGACGGAGGCTCAGCCGCCGTCCAGGACGAGGACCACCTCGTCGATCTCCGCCCCGCGCGCCGCCGCGTGGCCCCGGTCGGTCGCCGTCACGCGGAAGCCGCACTTCTCCAGGACGCGGAGCGAACCCGCGTTGTCCGCCGCCGCGCGGGCGTGGAGCGGGCGCTCCGGGACCAGCGCGAGCAGCTCGCGCAGGGCGGCGGTGGCCAGGCCCCGGCCCCAGTACGCGCGGTCGATCCAGTACGTGACGTGGCGCTCGTCCGGCTCGCCGTACACCCCGGCGCTGCCCACCACGTCCCCGTCGGCGAGGACCGTGCGGACGACCGTCTCGGGGGAGGTGCGCATCCTCGTCCAGTGCGCGTCGAACCGGTCCCGGTCGACGGGGCCCTCCGGCGTGAACGCGGCCATGTGCCGCGACGCGGGGTCGCTCATCTGCCGGTAGAAGACGGGAAGATCGCTGTCGTGCACCGGGCGCAGGCTGACATCCATGCGTCAGAGCCTACGAGTTGCCAGCGCCAGCCGGTCGCGCGCGTCGAACAGGGCGTCCTTGACCGTCTGTTCGTGGGCGGGCGTGAGCCGCGCCACCGGCACCGAGCAGCTGATCGCATCCCGGGCCGGGGTGCGGTAGGGGATGGCGACGCCGAAGCAGCGCAGGCCGAGGGTGTTCTCCTCGCGGTCCACCGCGAAGCCCTGCTCGCGCACCGTGTGCAGCTCCTCGATGAGCTTCTCGCGGTCGGTGATGGTGTGCTCGGTGAGCGCGGGCAGCGACTCCGGGAGCAGCTTGCGGACCTGCTCGTCGGTGTGGGTGGCGAGCAGCGCCTTGCCGAGCGAGGTGGAGTGCGCGGGCAGCCTGCGACCCACGCGGGTGAAGGGCCGCAGGTAGTGCTGGGACTGGCGGGTGGCGAGGTAGACGACGTTCGTGCCGTCGAGCCGCGCCAGGTGGATGGTCTCCGTCGTGTCGTCGGAGAGGCGGTCCAGGGTCGGCCGGGCGGCGGTCACCACCTCGTCGCCGTCGATGTACGACGTGCCGACCAGCAGGGCGCGGACGCCGATGCCGTACCGCGTGCCGGTCGCGTCCGTCTCCACCCAGCCGAGCTCCACCAGGGTGCGCAGGAGCATGTACAGGCTCGACTTCGGGTACCCGACGGCCTCCTGGACGGCGGCCAGGGAGTGCATGCCGGGGCTTCCCGCGAAGTACTCGAGCAATTCGACCGTACGCACCGCGGACTTGACCTGCGCACCGCCTCCGGTCTCGCCAGTCGACATCGCCCTTGACCCCTCAGTTCGCCGAGAAATAGTCTCCGAAGCCTCCGGCCATTCATGAACAGAGACGGTGTTCAGTATATCGAACAGCCCAGGTGAGTGGCATACCTCTGGAAAGGGAATCCGCGGTGGCAGCAGCACCAGTCTGGAGTGTCGACCCCCGAACCGGGAAGCAGCGTGAGCGGGTTGCGGCGGAAGCCACAGCCGAGGAGGTCGGCCGCGCGGTCGCCGCCGCCAGGGACGCGGCGCCCGCGCTCGCCGACCGCGCGGTCCGCGCCGCCTTCCTGCGCACCGCAGCCGACCTGCTCCAGGAGGCGGAGGACCAGCTCGTGGCGGCGGCGGACGCGGAGACCGCGCTCGGCCCCGTCCGGCTCACCGGCGAACTCGCCCGCACCTGCTACCAACTGCGGGCCTTCGCCGGCATCGTCGACGAGGGCGCCTTCCTCGGCGTCGTCATCGACCACCCCGACGCCTCGGCGACCCCGCCCATCCCCGACCTGCGCCGCTACAAGATCCCGCTCGGCGTCGTCGCCGTCTACGCCGCGTCCAACTTCCCCTTCGCCTTCTCCGTGCCCGGCGGCGACACCGCGAGCGCCCTCGCCGCGGGCTGCCCCGTCGTCGTCAAGGCCCACCCCGACCACCCCGGCACCTCCGAGCAGGTCGCCTCGGTGCTGCGCGGGGCAGCCGCCGCGCACGGCATCCCCGAGGGCGTCCTCGGCCTCGTACACGGCTTCGAGGCGGGTGTCGAGCTGGTCAAGCACCCGCTGGTCGCGGGCGCCGGGTTCACCGGCTCCATCCGCGGCGGACGCGCCCTCTTCGACGCCGCCGCCGCGCGGCCCGTGCCGATCCCCTTCCACGGCGAGCTGGGCTCCCTCAACCCCGTCGTGGTCACCGAGGCCGCCGCCGCCGAGCGCGCCGAGCAGATCGGCACCGGCCTCGCGGGTTCGATGACGCTCGGCGTCGGCCAGTTCTGCGTCAAGCCGGGCCTGGTCCTCGCCCCCGAGGGCGCGGGCGGCGACCGGCTCGTGAAGTCCCTCGGCGAGGCGGTCGGCGCCACCGAGGCCGGGGTGCTCCTCGACCACCGGATGCGGGACAACTTCGTCGCCGGGGTGCGCGAGCGCGCCGCACTCCCGGACGTCGAGGCCCCGGTGGCCCCGGGCGCCGGCGGCGAGCACACCGTCAGCGCCGGCTTCCTCACCGTCCCGGCCGCGCGCCTCGCGGGCGAGGGGGAGCACGACCTGCTCCTGGAGGAGTGCTTCGGCCCGGTCACCGTCGTCGCGCGCTACGCGGACGACGCGGAGATCACCGCGGTCCTCTCCCGGCTGCCCGGCAACCTCACCGCGACCGTGCAGCTCTCCTCCGACGAGGCGGCGGGCGTCAGCGGCCGGGGCGCCGCACTGATCGCCGAGGTCACCCCGCTCGCCGGGCGCGTACTCGTCGACGGCTGGCCCACCGGTGTCGCCGTCGCACCCGCCCAGCACCACGGCGGCCCCTACCCCGCCACCACGTCCACGTCGACCTCCGTGGGCGGCACGGCCATCGAGCGCTGGCTGCGCCCGGTCGCCTACCAGAACACCCCCGAGGCCCTGCTCCCACCGGAACTGCGCGACGCCAACCCGCTGGGGCTGCCGCGACGGGTGGACGGGCGGCCGGAGCACTGACCTGCGGTGAACTCAGGGGCGAGTGAAGCCGGCGTGCGTACCGACGCGGCGCCATACGGCGTGCGGCTCGCCCTCGGTGAGGGCGTCCCGTAGTGGCCTCCACCTCGTTCTCCTTCTCCTGCCACCCGGAGGACCAGAACCAGGCCTGGTCGTCGGGCACGACCGACGCCGGGGTCAGCACGATCCGCCCGTCCTCGACCGCGACGACGAGCTGCTCGCCCTCCTGAAGATCAAGCTGATCCCTGCATCGTCACCCGCACCCCCGTGGCCGCCGCCCGCCCGATCGCGTCCAGCAGCCGATGGCGCCGCACCGCGTGCGCGAAGTCCGGGGTGTGCGCGGTGCCCTCCGTCAGGTCGGTGAGGACCCGGGCGTACTGCGCGCCCACGTTGTACGCCACTTCGTACGACGGCACCCCGCGCAGCTCGTCCAGCTCCGGCACGCCGAAGTGGCGTTCCGGCACGGGTAGTTCGGTCAGGCCCGTCTCCGCGCCGCGCCCGCCGCGCACGGTCACCGCCGCCTGCTGGAGGTGGCCGGAGTCGCCGGTCACGACGAGGTCCCCTTCCGTGCCGTTGATCTCCCAGTGGAAGTCCGTGCCGCGTGACAGCCCCGACCGGAAGTGGGCCGAGACGACGGCGCCCGACTCCAGGCGCCCCGAGACGGCGATCTGGTCGGCGGCCGTCATCGGCGCGGTGCGCCCCGTGCCCGCCTCGCGCACGAGGGGCCGCCGCGTCGCCAGGGTCGCCGAGACCTCGGTGAACTCCCCGAGGGCCATGGTCACCGCGTCGACGGTGTGCCCGAAGGGGATCGTGAGCATGGTCGCGCCATTGCGCTCGTCCAGCAGATACGCGCCGCCCGGCTCGAAGACCGGCCCCCACCCCCGCCCCGAGGCCACCAGGCTCGTCGACAGGACCTCGCCCACGTAGCCGTCGGCGACCAACTCCCGGACGTACCGGACGGCGGGCGCCGAGCGGGCCTGGAGCCCCACGAACGTCCGTACGCCCGCCCGGTCGGCCGCCGCCGCCAGCTCCTCGGCCTCGGCGAGCCCGTTGCCGAGCGGCCACTCGGAGAGCACCGCCTTGCCCGCGCCGAGCGCGGCGAGGACCACCTCGCGGTGCAGCGGCAGGCGCACGCTCACCACGACGAGGTCGACCTGATCGCTGCGGACGAGCTCCTCGGCCGACCCGAAGGCCAGCGGTACGCCGTACTTCTCGCCCGCGGCCCGCGCCGAGGCCTCGCTCGACGCGGACAGGGCACGCAGCTCGTACCCCTTGAGGCGGGACAACGCGGGCAGGTGGGAGCGCGACGCCCAGCCGCCGCGGGCGGACAGGCCGACGAGGCCGACACGGAGGGGCGGGGAAAGGGTCTCAAGCGAGGAAGTCATGCTCGGGAACGTAGACCGGACCGCCTGGTCACCCGCAAGGGACGTAACTATATTTTGGGAACCATGACTGGTCAGCCCCATGATGAGCCCTCCGGCTCCGCTGCTCGGCCCCACGACATCTACGGCCTCCTCTGCCCCGGCCGCGCGGTCTTCGAACTGCTCGTCCACAAATGGACGGGCCTCGCCATCACCGCCCTGGCGGACGGCCCGCGCCGCTTCGGCGAGCTGCGCCGCAAGCTGGAGGGCGTCAGCCCCAAGTCGCTCACCCAGACCCTGCGCCGCCTGGAGGACCACGGCCTCATCCTGCGCACGGTCCACGCGGAGGTCCCGCCCCGCGTGGAATACGAACTGACCGAGCTGGGCCGCGGCGCCCTGGAGCCGCTGGCCCACCTGCGCACCTGGGTCCGCGCGAACGCGGGAAAGTTCACGGCGGGGGAATGAGCCGCTTCGCCCGTACGTTGACGCCGTGAGCGGAGGCCGCCTCCGCACCGACCGCCGCGTACGCACGCGGCCGCGTACCGCACGACCTGGAAAGAGCCACATATGCGCGTCGAGATCTGGAGCGACATCGCCTGCCCCTGGTGCTACGTGGGCAAGGCCCGCTTCGAGAAGGCCCTCGCCGCCTTCCCGCACCGTGACGGCGTCGAGGTCGTGCACCGCTCCTTCGAGCTGGACCCGAACCGCGCCAAGGGCGATTCCGGGCCGGTCATCCCGATGCTCATGCGCAAGTACGGCATGACCGAGGAGCAGGCCCGCGAGGGTGAGCGGCGGCTCGGGGAGAACGCCGCCGCCGAGGGGCTCGACTACCGCACCGAGGGCCGCGACCACGGCAACACCTTCGACATGCACCGCCTCCTGCACCTCGCCAAGGAGCGCGGCAGGCAGGACGAGCTGATCGGCCTGCTCTACCGCGCGAACTTCGCCGAGGAGCGGTCCGTCTTCGTGGACGACGAGCGCGTCGTCGAGGTCGCCGTCGAGGCCGGTCTTGACGCGGACGAGGTGCGGGCCGTCCTCGCCGATCCCGCCCGGTACGCCGAGGACGTCCGCGCCGACGAGCGCGAGGCCGCCGAACTGGGCGCGAACGGCGTGCCGTTCTTCGTCCTCGACCGCACGTACGGCATCTCCGGCGCCCAGCCCGCCGAGGTCTTCACGCAGGCGCTGCGGCAGGCGTGGGGTGAGCGTGCGCCGCTGACCACCCTCGCGGACACCGGCTCGGGCTCGGGCGACGCGTGCGGGCCCGACGGATGCGCGGTTCCGCAAAGCGGCTGAAGCGTATAAGAGTTGACCCCATGGCGATCACCATGGGGATCAACGGCGTCCGGGGCGAGTTCACGCCCACCTCGACGTATCTGAACACCGCGAGCTGCTGCCTGCTGCCGCGCCGGGCGGGCGAGGCCGTGGGCGCGCTCGTCGCCGAGCTCGGCGAGGGCAGGCCCGGCGGGGCGGGGGACTTCGAGGCCGTGGACGAGGCCCGTGCCTCCTTCGCGCGGCTCGTCGGCGTGGACCCCGGGCGCGTGGCCACCGGCGCGGCGGTCGCCACGCACGTCGGACTGATCGCGGCCGCGCTGCCCACAGGCAGTGAAGTGCTCATACCCGAGGGGGAGTTCGCGTCCGTCGTGAACCCCTTCGTCGTACGGGGCGACCTCCGGCCGCGCCATGTGCCGCTGGAATCCCTCGCCGATGCCGTGCGGCCCGGCACCGCGCTCGTCGCGTTCTCCGCCGTCCAGTCGGCCGACGGCAGGACCGCGGATCTGGCGGCGGTGCGGGAGGCCGCCGCCGCGCACGGCGCGCGCACGCTCGTCGACGCCACGCAGGGGGTGGGCTGGCTGCCGTTCGACGCGGGGCAGTACGACTACACCGTCACCGGCGCCTACAAGTGGCTGCTCTGCCCGCGCGGCACGCAGTTCCTCACGGTGAGCGAGGCGGCGCAGGAGACCCTGGTCCCGCTGCACGGCGGCTGGCTCGCGGCGGCCGACACCTGGAACTCGACGTACGGCCCGCTGACCGAACTCGCCCCCGACGCCCGGCGGTTCGACGAGGGCCCGGCGTTCCTCGCCTATCACGGGGCGGCCGCCGCGCTCGCGGTCCTGGAGGAGGCCGGCATCGAGGCGGTGCACGCCCACGACACGGCCCTCGCCGCCCGCTACCGCGCGGGGCTCGCGGAACTGGGCCACGCCCCCGTGCCCGGGACGTCCCCCATCGTGGCGGTGCCCGGCCTCGGCGGGCGGCAGCCGGAGCTGGCCCGCGCCAAGGTCGTCACCTCCGCCCGCGCCGGGCATCTGCGGGCGTCGTTCCACCTGTACAACACGGAGGCGGACGTGGACCGGCTGCTCGACGTGCTGTCCGGCTGACGGCGGTCCGTCGCGCCGGCCTCAGCCCTCTGCGGCCCGGCGTTCGGGGCAGTCCGCCGTCTCCGTGCAGAGGTTCGTCTCCACCCGCGTGAGCAGCCGCAGCAGCGTGGCGCACTCCTCCTCGTCCAGGCCGGCGAGGGTATGCCCCTCCAACTCGCCCCAGGCGCGCTCCACTTGGGCCAGCAGGCCGCAGCTGGCGTCGCTGGCCTCGACCAGCACGGCCCGGCGGTCGGCCGGGTCGGGGCGGCGGCGCACGTGCCCGGCCTGCTCCAGGCGCTGGAGCATCTTGGTGACCGTCGAGGGGTCGAGTTCGACGGCCTTGATCAGTTCGGACTGCCGCACCGGACCGGCGTCCCACAGGTGCATCATCACGAACTCCTGGCCGGGGTAGAGGCCGACCCCCTTCAGGGCCTTGCCCGCCGCGATGCGGTGCAGGCGCGCCACCCGGCTCAGCGTGTGGCTGACGGGGCCCGCCTCGGCCACCGCGGGGAGCCCGGGGGGACAGGCGGGGTCGGCCGGTTCGGTCGGGGAGGTGTCGGCCTTCATCATGCGCTCCTGCTGGTCACTGGACATCTTCCGAAAGATTACCTTGGTCGGCCAAGAAATGGGTTACAGTGAAGCCCGGCCAGTTGGTTGGCCGACCACATAAATCCTGCTCGGGAGTCTCGATGACCACTGCGTTCGATCCGATCGACCTGTCCGGCACCCCGCTCGCCAACCGCATAGCCATGGCCCCGATGACCCGGAGCCGTGCAGGTCAAGGCGGTGTTCCCACCGATCTCACCGTCGAGTACTACGTTCAGCGGGCCTCCGCCGGCCTGATCATCAGCGAGGCGATCCAGCCTTCTGTGGTCGGCCAGGGATATCCCGACACCCCGGGGCTGCACAGCACCGAGCAGGTCGCCGCCTGGCGCGAGGTCACCGACGCCGTGCACGCGGCCGGAGGCAGGATCTTCGCCCAGCTCATGCACGCGGGCCGCATCGGCCACCCCTCCCTGCTCCCCGACGGCCTGGTCAACGTCGCCCCCTCCGCGGTCGCCGCCCAGGGGCAGGTCTACACCGCCGAGGGCCCCAAGGACTTCGTCACCCCGCGCGAGCTGACCGACGCCGAGATCCGCGCCACCGTCGCCGACTTCGCCACCGCCGCGCGCAACGCCGTCGACGCCGGCTTCGACGGCGTCGAGCTGCACGGCGCCAACGGCTACCTGATCCACCAGTTCCTCGCGCCCGGCACCAACCAGCGCACCGACGAGTGGGGCGGCTCCGTGGAGAACCGCCTGCGCTTCGCCGTAGAGGTGACCAAGGCCGTCGTCGCCGAGATCGGCGCCGCGCGCACCGGCTTCCGCGTCTCGCCCGGCAACCCCTTCAACGGCATCAGCGAGCCCGACCCCGAGCCGGCGTACACCGCCCTGGTGACGGAGCTGGCGGCGCTCGGCCTCGCGTACCTGCACGTCATGGAGGTGGGCGAGATGCGCGAGCTGACCACCCGGCTGCGCAAGGACTTCGGCGGCACGTTCGTCCTGAACCCGCAGACCGAGGGCCCCACCAGCCATGACGCGCTCGCCCTGGTGGAGGACGGCACGGCGGACGTCCTCGCGTTCGGCGCGCTGTTCCTCGCCAACCCCGACCTGCCGGCCCGCCTGAAGGCCGAAGGCCCGTACAACACGCCCGACCCGGCGACCTTCTACGGCGGCGCCGAGAAGGGCTACACGGACTACCCCGCGCTGTGACGGACCGCCCCGCGCCGTAGGCGGGACACGGCACACGCCATCGGCCCGGCGCCCACGGGGGGTGCCGGGCCGAACCGCGCCTGGGGTCAGGTCACTTCACCGGGGTGAAGTCCCGCGCCCCGATGAACTCGGGCCTGCGCACGGGCGCCGCGAACGGCTCCACCGCGGTGTTCTCCACGCTGTTGAAGACGATGAAGACGTTCGACCGCGGGAACGGGGTGATGTTGTCCCCCGAGCCGTGCATGGCGTTGCAGTCGAACCACGTCGCCGAGCCGGCCTCACCGGTGAAGAGCCGGATGCCGTGGTCGGCGGCGAGGTGGGTCAGCGTCTCGTTCGACGGGATGCCCGCGTCCTGCATCTGGAGCGACCGCTTGTAGTTGTCCTTCGGCGTGGCGCCCGCGCAGCCGAGGAACGTCTTGTGCGACCCCGGCATGATCATGAGGCCGCCGTTGGTGTCGTGGTTCTTCGTCAGCGCGATCGACACCGAGACGGTGCGCATGTTCGGCAGGCCGTCCTCGGCGTGCCAGGTCTCGAAGTCCGAGTGCCAGTAGAACCCCGAGGCCCCGAAGCCCGGCTTCACGTTGATCCGGGACTGGTGGACGTACACGTCCGAGCCGAGGATCTGCCGGGCCCGGCCCACCACGCGCGGGTCGGCGGCCAGCTTGCCGAACAGCTCGCTGATCTTGTGCACCTCGAAGATGGACCGGATCTCCTGCGAGCGCGGCTCGACGATGGAACGCTCGTCCGCGCGCATCACGGGATCGTTCATCAGCCGTTCCAGCTCGGCGTGGTACGTGGCGACCTCGTCCGGGGTGATCAGCTGGTCGATGGCCAGGAAACCGTCCCGCTCGAACCCCGCCAGATCCCCGGCCGCGATGGGCCCCTCGGTACCCGGCTCGGACCACACCACCGGGTCCTTGCGCTCGATGAGGACCTCTTCGGCGCCTCGGGTCGGGTACAGGTCAGTGGTGGTGCGTTCGGGTGCGGTGGTCATGGTGGTGCCTGCCTCTCCTCTCGTACGGCCCTGTGCGGGATGTCAGCCGACGTCAGCCGGCCGGCGCGCGGCTGTCAGCCCTCGTCGTCCTCGGTGAGCAGCGGATACACGCCGTTCTCGTCGTGGTCCTCGCGACCGGTGACGGGCGGGTTGAAGACACACAGGCAGTGGAAGTCCTCCTTGATCCGCATGGTGTGCTTCTCGTGCCCGTCGAGCAGATACATCGTGCCCGGGGTGATCGTGTACTTCTCGCCGGTCGTGTCGTCGGTCAGCTCGGCCTCGCCCTTGGTGCAGACGACGGCCTCGATGTGGTTGGCGTACCACATCGACGTCTCCGTGCCCGCGTACAGGATGGTCTCGTGCAGGGAGAACCCCACGCGCTCCTTGGCGAGGACGATGCGCTTGCTCTCCCAGGTACCCGACTTGGCCTTCACATGCCGGTCGGTGCCTTCAATGTCCTTGAACGAACGGACGATCACGGTGTGGTGGTTCCTTTTCTCTTACGGGGGTGAGGGGCTCGGACTCGTGCTCGCTCAGGCGGTCTCGCGCACCGCGCGGGCCAGCGTGCGCAGCCCCTCGTCCAGCTCGTGCGGGGTGATCGTCAGCGCCGGGAGGAGCTTGACGACCTCGCCCTCGGGGCCGGAGGTCTCGATCAGCAGGCCCAGCTCGAAGGCCCGCTTCGCCACGGCGCCCGCCCGGTCCTTGTCGAGGAACTCGATGCCCCAGACCAGGCCGCGGCCGCGGAACTCCTTGATCTCGGCACGGTTCTCGTCGACGATCGCGGTCAGCGCCTGCTCGACCTGCTCGCCGCGGGCACGGGTCTGCTTCTCCATGGCCGCACCGTCGGTCCAGTACGTCTCCAGCGCGGCGGCGGCCGTGACGAACGCCGGGTTGTTGCCGCGGAAGGTGCCGTTGTGCTCGCCCGGCTCCCACACGTCCAGCTCCGGCTTGAACAGGCAGAGCGACATCGGCATGCCGTAGCCGCTGATGGACTTCGACACCGTCACGATGTCCGGCGTGATGCCCGCCTCCTCGAATGAGAAGAACGCGCCGGTGCGGCCGCAGCCCATCTGGATGTCGTCGACGATCAGCAGCATGTCCCAGCGCTCGCAGACGTCGGCGAGCTTGCGCAGCCACTCGGCGCGGGCCACGTTGATGCCACCCTCGCCCTGCACCGTCTCGACGATGACGGCGGCGGGCTGGTTGAGGCCGGAGCCCTGGTCCTGGAGGAGCCGCTCGAACCATATGAAGTCGGGCGTCTGGCCGTCGAGGTAGTTGTCGAACGGCATCGGCGTGCCGTGCACCAGCGGGATACCGGCACCGGCCCGCTTGAAGGCGTTGCCGGTCACCGCGAGCGAGCCGAGCGACATGCCGTGGAAGGCGTTCGTGAACGACACGATCGACTCGCGGCCCTTGACCTTGCGGGCCAGCTTCAGCGCCGACTCCACGGCGTTGGTGCCCGTCGGGCCCGGGAACATGACCTTGTACGGCAGGTCGCGCGGGCACAGGATGATGTTCTGGAACGACTCCAGGAAGGCGCGCTTCGCGGACGTCGACATGTCGAGCCCGTGCACGACGCCGTCGCGCTCCAGGTAGTCGATGAGCGCGCGTTTGAGGACCGCGTTGTTGTGGCCGTAGTTCAGTGAGCCGGCGCCGGCGAAGAAGTCGAGGTACTCGTGGCCGTCCTCGTCGTACATGCGGCTGCCCTGCGCGCGGTCGAAGACCGTAGGCCAACCGCGGCAGTAGCTGCGCACCTCCGACTCCAGGGTCTCGAAGACGCTCAGGTCGGGCTGGGTGATGGTCACAGCGAATCTCCTGGGAGATGGAAAGACGTGGAAGTGGGGGGTTCGGACGTGCGGGGGGAGGCGATGGTGGAGCGCGGGGCGGGGCTCAGTGGCTGATCGGGCCGATGCGGTAGAGCACCTCTGCCTCATGCCCGTCATCAGGGAAAAGACCCGCGTCGAAGAGGATCTTCCGCTCGACCGACGCGCCGTGCCGTCGCGCGTAGGAGAGGAAGAGCCGCTCGGAGGCCGTGTTGTCCGGCGTGATCGTCGTCTCGATCGCGGTCAGCTCGCGTTCGGCGGCGACCTTCGCGGTCAGCCCGTCGAGCAGGGCGCCGGCGAGGCCGCGGCCGCGCTGCTCGTGGTCGACCGCCACCTGCCACACCAGCAGGGTGTCCGGGCGCTCGGGCCGGATGTAGCCGGTGACGAAACCGGCCGGCTCGCCGTCGGCGCCCCGGGCCACCACCGAGGTGGCCGCGAAGTCGCGGCACCACAGCAGGTAGCTGTACGAAGAGTTGAGGTCCAGCACCTTCGAGTCGCGGGCGATCCGCCAGATGGCGGCGCCGTCGGCGACAGCGGGGCTGTCGAGTCGCAGCCCCTCCGGCATTTCCAGGAATTGCGCTCGCAGGTCGGTCGGTAGATCGGCTTGTGCAGCGGTCATGCGGCTTGAATTTACCGAGCAATTTCTGGAATTGCATCGGGGGAGGGGGTTACGCGCGGGCGATTCATGTGTTATCACGCGTGGGCGTGTGCCCGCATGGGCCGTTGCGATTTGTAGTGATTTGACCGGCTGATACGCCGCAAAACGGGCGCGATGTGGAGTGTGTCACATGGTTGAAACTTGCTTGAGATGCGCCCGAATTACGGCGATTGATGCTGACGAAATCTTAGTGTTTAGGGTTCGGGAAATCGGGCAGAAGAAGACGGGAAGCTGAGCTGATAAAGAATTCGTGAGAATGCGTGAATGAATAGGCGGGTCGAAGTCGGGGAATGGGGGCGGCGCATGCGGGGCGCGGCAATGTCGCGCGCGTATGCACGCGATTCCGCGCCTGCTGCGGCGCGCGTTTGCGCCGGGTTTCGCCCTGCGGTGCTGTGCGCGCCCCGTTCCCGTTTCCGTCCCGGCCCCGCCCCTTTCCCGTTCCCGTCTGTTCCCGTTCGTCCGGGGTGAGGGCCGGGGGGTCACCGCCAGGCGGCGGTCACCGCGCTTCGGGCCGCCTCCAGGTCCACCGTGAGGCCCGCCTCGCCCATCGCGGCGCCCAGGGCGGCCAGGCAGGCGTGGACGACGCCGCGGGTGGCGTCGGAGCCGTAGTGGTTGACCCGGATCATCTCCTTGGCCAGGGCCCCGCCCCCGGCGACCAGCGGAAGCACCGGATCGGCGGCCAGCGCCTCGGCGACCAGCTCCGAGGCGTCGGTGCCCGAGGGCACCCGCAGGGTGGTGGCGACCGGGGCCGCGTCCTGAGCCTCGTACACGTAAGGCTCCAGACCCCCGCCGAGCGCGAGCGCGCCCGCGCGGGTCGCCGCGGCGGCGGTGGCGTGCCGCGCCATCAAGGCGTCCAGGCCCTCCGTCTCGATGCGCTCCACGCACGCCTCCAGGGCCAGCATCTCCAACTGGGCGGGAGCGTGCAGCAGCGCCTTGCGGCCACCGTCGATCCAGCGCTCCTTCCAGTCCAGGAGGGAGAGGTAGGAGCGGCGCGGCGCCCGCGGATTCGCGGCGATCCGCTGCCAGGCCCGCTCGCTCACCGACACCGCGGAGACGCCCGCCGGGCCGCCCATCGCCTTCTGCGCGCCGATCACGCACAGGTCCACGCCCCACGCGTCCGGCAGCAGCGGCTCGGCACCCACCGAGGCGACCGCGTCCAGCATGAACAGCGCGCCGTGCTCGCGCACGACCTCGCCGATCTCCGCGACCGGGTTGGTGTTGCCGGTCGCCGCCTCGGCGTGCACCAGCGAAACGAAGTCGATGTCGGGGTGCTCGGCGAAGGCCTGGCGCACCTGCTCGGCGGTGACGGCCGTGTGGAAGGGCACGGCGAGGTCGACGACGGTCGCACCGCAGTCCCGCAGCCAGTTCCCGAAGGTCTGGCCGTACGGCCCGGTGATCACGTTCAGCGCGGTCGTACCGGGCCGCGCCGCGCCCCGGATGCACCCCTCCAGGGGCAGCAGCGCCTCCCCCTGCATGATCACCACGTCCTGCTCGGTGGCGAGCAGGCGGGCCACCCGCGCCTCGATGGCGGCGAAGTGCTGGGCGCTCAGCGGCGCCAGGTCCAGAAAGGGGTGCGTCACGGTACTGCTCACGTCACTGCTCACTTCGCTCACGTCGCTCACGAGTTCGTTCGGGCTGCGGTACGAGCGTACCGAGCGGCCGGCGCCCGGCGCCCTGTACCGCGCTCCTGAGCGGCTCCTAAGCTGCTGCCATGAGTGATCACGCGGTGCTGCACGTGAAGGGGCGGGTGCTCGCCGGGCCCGATGACGTACGGGACGAACTGTGGGTCGTCGGGGGGAGAGTGACGTACGACCGGCCGGTCGGCCCGGCGGCGGAGACCGTCACCGTCGAGGGCTGGGCGCTGCCCGGCCTCGTCGACGCGCACTGCCACGTCGGCCTCGACGCGCACGGTCCGGTGGACGCGGCCACGGCCGAGAAGCAGGCGCTGACCGACCGCGAGATCGGCGCGCTGCTCCTGCGGGACGCGGGCTCCCCGTCCGACACCCGCTGGATCGACGACCGCGAGGACCTCCCGAAGATCATCCGGGCGGGCCGGCACATCGCGCGCACGCGCCGCTACATCCGCAACTACGCCCACGAGATCGAGCCCGACGACCTCGTCGCTTACGTCGCCCGGGAGGCGCGGCGCGGCGACGGCTGGGTCAAGCTCGTCGGCGACTGGATCGACCGCGAGGCCGGGGACCTGACGGCGTGCTGGCCGCGCGACGCGGTCGAGGCGGCGATCGCCGAGGCGCACCGGCTCGGCGCCCGCGTCACCGCGCACTGCTTCGCCGAGGACTCCCTGCGGGACCTGGTCGAGGCGGGCATCGACTGCGTCGAGCACGCCACGGGCCTGACGGAGGACACGATCCCGCTCTTCGCGGAGCGCGGCGTCGCCATCGTCCCGACCCTGGTCAACATCGCCACGTTCCCCGGCCTTGCCGCCGGGGGCGAGAAGAAGTTCCCCCGCTGGTCGGCCCATATGCGCAGGCTCCACGACCGCCGCTACGACACCGTGCGGTCGGCGTACGACGCCGGCATCCCCGTCTTCGTCGGCACCGACGCGGGCGGCTCACTGCCGCACGGCCTGGTCGCCGCCGAGGTCGCCGAACTGACCCGCGCGGGCATCCCGCCGCTGGCCGCGCTCTCCGCGACGACCTGGGGGGCGCGGGACTGGCTCGGCCGTCCCGGTTTGACGGAGGGTGCCCCCGCCGACCTCGTGGTGTACGAGGCGGATCCACGGCAGGACGTACGGGTGCTGGCGGCGCCTCGGAGGGTGGTGCTGAACGGGAGGGTCGTGGCGTAGCGGCGGGTTGACCGGGCGTTACGTGTGGGCGGTCCCGGTCGTTTGGCTCCGGCGGTTTCGGCAGCCCCAGGGGCGGGAGTGGTCGGTGGGGCGGGAACGGGTGGTGTTTGAGTGGTCCGAGGGAACGTGCGTGCCGGGGGATTCGAAAGCAAGGCCGGAAACCACCCTTTGGGGTGAACTCACGTC
Organism: Streptomyces sp. G44; assembly: GCF_016905445.1. GTDB lineage: Bacteria > Actinomycetota > Actinomycetes > Streptomycetales > Streptomycetaceae > Streptomyces. The sequence goes on along the minus strand of NZ_JAFEXF010000079.1, from coordinate 13,842 downwards.
AGGTTGCCGCCCGTTCACCCTCAGTGCGTAAAGATTCCCGCGTCGTCCTTCGTCGATGAAGGACGACGCCCTCGGCGCGCACGTGCTGTCCCTACGTCGTGATGTCCCCATGGCGTGATGTCCCATGTGCGTGCGCCGCCGACGGCCCGTCTCTCCCGTGGGGGTTCCACCACCTTGAACAGCAACACCTTCCGCATGCCCGCCCGCCACCGCCTCGCCGTCGTGGCCACCGCCACCGCCCTCGCCGCCGGTCCCGCGGCGCTCGCCGGTGCCGGGCCCGCGCAGGCCACCGGCGGCGGCCACGACCGCGGGGGCCGCGCCGACGCCGTCGTGCTGCGGACCGGGCTCGACGTCTCCCTGCTCAACAAGACCGTGAACGTCCCGCTCAAGGTCGCCCTCAACGAAGTGCAGGCGCCGGCCAGCGCGGAGAAGACGGCGCTCACCGCCCGGCTGGACGGCGTCAACGGCGGTCAGCCGTTCAACGTGCTGCGCGCGGACGTCGCCACGGCCGGGGCGACCGTGCGGGGCGACCGGGCCGAGGGCCACAGCACTGTCGCCCGGGCCGAGGTGCACGTGCCGGGGCTGCCGCTGCTCTCCCTCATCGAGGTCGAGCAGGTCACCGCCAAGGCCGTCTGCGAGGCGGGCAAGCGGCCCGTCGCCGAGGCGAACCTGCTGGGCGGGGTGACCGTGCTCGGCAAGAAGGTCACGTTGACCGCCGGGCAGGCGACGGAGGTCGAGGTTCCCGGGGTCGGGGAGGTGCGGCTCGACCTGTCGAAGACGCGTACGACGTCGCGTACGGCGGTTGCGGCGGCGCTGGAGCTGGAGGTCTCGGTGAACCCTCTGAAGCTGAATGTCGCCGAGGTGGAGGGGTCGGTGACGTTGGCGGGGGCCGGGTGTTCGGCGCCGGCGCCTGCGCCGGCGGGCGAGCGGGAGGAGGGCGGGGCCGAGCCGCAGGGAGAACGGGAGAAGCCGGCGAAGCCGGCCACCGATACCCAGCCCAAGGCCTCTGAGGCGAACCTCGCGGAGACCGGGGGGAGTTCCATGACGCCGTACGTCGCGGGTGGCGCGGTGGCGCTGCTGCTCGCGGGGGCGGGCGGAGTGGCACTGGCCCGACGCAGCCGGGGGTAGCGGGCTGGGGGTGCGCGGGGGTTCGGGGGGGGGCTCGCTTTGCGGTCTTGGGGGTGCGCGGGGGTTGAGGGTGGGCTCGCCTTGCGGTCTTGGGGGGGGGAGCCAGGGCCGGGGGTGGGCTCGCCTCGCCGTCTGGGGGCGGGGCCGCGGGGGTATGTCCGTGCTCGCCATCTTGGCGCGGGCGTCTCGTTGCTTCGCCACCCTCATGACCACCACTGTGCTCCGCGCGCACATACCCCCACGTCCCCTCGGGCGCGGGGGCGCCTGCGGGCCGTCGTCGGCTCGGGTTCTCTGCCGCAACGTCCCGGCGCCCGGCAACCACCCCCGCCCGCCCCTGCCTTGACCTCTCCACGCCGGGCGCCCCACCGCCGTCCGCTCCCACCTCGACTCCTCGACGCCGAGCACTCCACCCCCGCCCGTGCCTACCTCGACTCCTCGACGCCGGCACCCCCACCCCCGCCCGCCCCTACTCCGACCTCTCGACGCCGGCACCCCACCCCCGCCCGCCCCTACTCCGACTTCTCGACGCCGAGTAACGGGCGGGTGGGTGGGGGACACCCGGCGCGGAGCGGCGGGGCAGGGAGGCCGGCCGGGAGTCAAGAGGGCAGCGTTGCCTTCAGTGCCGCCAGGAAGCGGTCCGACGTGGCGCGGTCCCTGACCGCCAGGCGGATCCAGTCAGGCCCCAGGCCAGGAAACGTGTCGCCGCGCCGCACCGCGAACCCCCGCTCGCGCAGGCGGGCCCGCACCCCCGCCGCGCCGGGCATACGCAGCAGTACGAAGGGACCCTCCGCCGGCCCCACCACCCGTACCCCGAAGGACGCCAACCCCGCCAGCCCCGCGAGGAGATACGCCCGGTCCGCCGCCACCCGATGCGCCGCATGCCCCGCCTCCGCCAGCGCCCGCGGCCCCACACAGGCCCCCGCCGCCACCAGCGCCGGCGTGGACACCGGCCACAGCGGCTGCGCCCCCGCCAGTGCGGAGATCACGTCCGGCGCTGCCAGGACGTAACCGATGCGGAGCCCCGCGAGGCCCCACGTCTTCGTGAGGCTGCGCAGCACCACGAGGCCGGGCACGTCCGTCCGGCCCGCCAGTGCCTCCCGCTCACCCGGCACCGCGTCCATGAACGCCTCGTCGACCACCAGCGTCCGCCCCGGCCGGGCGAGCGCCGCGACGGCCGCCGCCGGGTGCAGCACGGACGTCGGGTTCGTCGGGTTGCCGATGACCACGAGGTCGGCCTCCTCCGGCACCGCCGCCGAATCGAGACGGAACCCCTCCTCCTCCCGCAGCAGCACCCGCCGCACCACATGCCCGGCATCCCGCAACGCCGCCTCCGGCTCCGTGAACTGCGGGTGGACGACGACGGGATGACGTACCTTCAGGGCGCGCGCCAGAAGGACGAACGCCTCCGCCGCCCCCGACGTGAGCAGCACACGGTCCGGGGAAAGACCGTGCCGCGCCGCCACCGCCTCCCGCGCCCGGCGCCCGTCCGGATACGCCGCCAGACCGTCCAGCGACCCGGCGATGACCTGCTTCAGCCAGGCCGGCGGCGTGTCGGCCCGTACGTTCACCGCCAGGTCGGTCAGTTCGGCGCCGTCGTCCCGTACCTCCGCGTCCCCGTGGTGCCGCAGATCGTGGCCTGCGGCACGGCGCGCGACCGCGCACGTCGCCATCGCCGGGCGGCCCTCGGGCGCCGACTTCCGCTTGGGGACCAGGAGTTCACCGCCGCCTCGCAGCGCCGCCGCCTCCGCCACCGAGGGCGTGCCGACCGCCGTACCGGCCCACGCGGAGGGGTTCGGGACCGCCACCTCCGCCAGCTCGGCCGCCGAGTACGTCACGAGCGGCACCCCGAGCCGCGCCGCCGCCTCGACGATCCCCGGCTCCTCGCCCTTCACGTCGACCGTCGCCAGCTCGGCCACCGAGGCCTCGGGGAGACCGGCCTCGCGGACCGCGTCCCGGACGAGACCGAGCACCTCCTCCGGGGACGCGCCCTCGCAGGCGCCGACGCCCACGACGAGCACCTGGACGTCAGCCATGGAATGGTCCTTTCATACGAGGAGGGGGGACACGGGGTGCGGGACGCGCGGGAGCGGGGCACGATCCGCTAGCAAGGGGCCATGGCGGTGTTCGTGGCGCTCGGCGCCTTTCTCATGACCCTGGTGGGCGGGTGGACGGCCCAGCGGGTCACCGACCGGCGCCACCTCGTCCTCGGCCTCGCCGGCGGCCTCATGCTCGGCGTCGTCGGCCTCGACCTGCTGCCGGAGGCCCTGGAAGCCGCCGGGCGGCCCGTCTTCGGCGTACCGGAGGCGCTGCTCCTGTTCGTCGGCGGCTTCCTCATCGCCCACCTGGTGGAGCGCCTCCTCGCGGGCCGCCAGGCCGCCCACGGCGCCGACGAGCACGAGAACGGGCGGGTCCCCCAGGTGGGGCTCACGGCCGCCGCCGCGATGGTCGGGCACAGCGTCATGGACGGCATCGCCATCGGCGCCGCCTTTCAGGTGGGCGGCGGCATGGGCGCCGCCGTGGCGCTCGCCGTCGTCGCCCATGACTTCGCGGACGGCTTCAACACGTACACGATCACCAGCCTGTACGGGAACGCCCGCCGCAAGGCCCTCGCGATGCTCTTCGCGGACGCGGCGGCCCCGGTGGCCGGCGCCGCCTCCACCCTGCTCTTCACCATCCCGGAACAGCTGCTCGGCGCCTATCTCGGGTTCTTCGGCGGGGCGCTGCTGTACCTCGCGGCGGCCGAGATCCTGCCCGAGGCGCACCACGACCACCCCGCCCGCTCGACGCTGCTGTGCACGGTGGCGGGCGTGGGGTTCATCTGGCTGGTGGTGGGCGTCGCCGAGTGAGCGGCGCCGCGCGGTGTTCACGGCGCGCATCGGTCGACGAAGCGGCGCGCCACCTCCGGGCGCGCGGCCCAGTGCGTGTGCAGGTAACTGGCGTGCACGTTCCCCTGTACGAAGCCCTCGACGCGGCGCTCCGGCGCGTGCAGGCCCCAGGCGGGGGCCGGGCCCGCCCCGGGCTCGACGACCGTGCGGTGGAACTCGTGGCCCCGCGTGCGCGTCCCCGCCGCCGCGAGCACGCTGTCCGACACGGCGACCGCCTCGCGGTACCCGAGCGTCAGCCGCTCCGACATCCGCGCCTCGGCGTCCAGGACCCCGCACATCGGCTTGCCGTCCAGCTCACGGGCGAGATACAGCAGTCCCGCGCACTCCGCGGCCACGGGCGCCCCGGAGCGCGCCAGCTCCGCCACGGCCGCGCGCAGCGGTTCGTTGGCGGACAGTTCGGGCGCGTACACCTCGGGGAAGCCGCCGCCGATGACCAGACCGGCCGTGCCGTCCGGCAGCCGCTCGTCGTGGAGCGGGTCGAACGGCACGACCTCGGCGCCGGCCGCCGTGAGCAGTTCCGTGTGCTCGGCGTAGGAGAAGGTGAAGGCCGCGCCACCGGCGACGGCGACGCGGGGCGCGCGTCCGGCGGCCGAAGCCGGTGCCGGTACCGCGCCGGGGTCCCACGCCCCGCCCGGCAGCGACGGCGCGCTACGGGCAAGGGCGAGCAGCGCCTCCAGGTCGCACCCCTCCCGCACCTGCGCGGCCAGCGCGGCGACGGACTCCACCGCCTCCGCCTGCCGCTCCGCGACCGGCACCAGACCCAAGTGGCGTGAGGGCGCCCGCACTTGGCGTACCCGGCGCAGCGCGCCCAGGACCGGTACGCCGGATTCCTCCAGCGCCTCCCGCAGCAGCGTCTCGTGCCGGTCGGAGCCCACCTTGTTGAGGATGACGCCCGCGACCCGCACCTCGGGGTCCCACGAGGCGAAGCCGTGCACCAGCGCCGCCACCGAACGTGACTGCGACGACGCGTCGACGACCAGGACGACCGGCGCCCGCAGCAGCTTCGCGACGTGCGCGGTGGAGGCCAGTTCGCCCTGCCCGGCGGCCCCGTCGTACATCCCCATCACGCCCTCGACCACGGCGAGATCGCACCCGGCCGATCCGTGCGCGAACAGCGGCGCGATCAGGTCCGGGCCGCACAGGTACGCGTCGAGGTTGCGGCCGGGGCGGCCGGTCGCCAGCGCGTGGTAGCCGGGGTCGATGTAGTCGGGCCCGACCTTGTGCGGGGACACGGCGAGCCCGGCCGCCGTGAAGGCGGCCATCAGGCCCGTCGCGACGGTCGTCTTGCCGCTGCCCGACGACGGCGCCGCGATGACGAGACGAGCTACCACTCGATGCCCCTCTGGCCCTTCTGGCCGGCGTCCATCGGGTGCTTGACCTTGGACATGTCGGTCACCAGGTCGGCGAAGTCGATCAGCTTCTGCGGCGCGTTGCGGCCGGTGATGACCACGTGCTGCGTGCCGGGGCGGTCCCGCAGGACCTCCACGACCTCGTCGGTGTCGATCCAGCCCCAGTGCATCGGGTACGCGAACTCGTCCAGGACATACAGCTTGTACGTCTCCGCCGCGAGGTCCCGCTTGACCTGCTCCCAGCCCTCGCGCGCCTTGTCCTCGTTGGTCGACTCGCCCTCGGCCGGGGCCCGCTGAATCCACGACCAGCCCTCGCCCATCTTGTGCCAGGCGACCGTGCCGCCCTCACCGGAGGCGCCGAGCACCTTCAGCGCGTTCTCCTCGCCGACCTTCCACTTCGCCGACTTCACGAACTGGAACACCCCGACCGGCCACCCCTGGTTCCAGGCCCGCAGCGCGAGCCCGAAGGCGGCCGTCGACTTGCCCTTGCCGATGCCCGTGTGCACGAAGACGAGCGGACGGTTGCGGCGCTGACGTGTCGTGAGTCCGTCGTCCGGTACGACACTCGGCTGTCCCTGCGGCATTAAGCGGCCCTCCTGGATGGCGAGTTCATTCCCTGTACGTTCTTGACGAGACCGGCGATCGAGTCCGCCCGCAGCTCGTCGAGCGTGACGGCGGTGCCGCCCAGCTCGCCCGCCAACTGGGCGGCGAGGCCCAGGCGTACGTAACCCGACTCGCAGTCGACGACGACGGAGGCGACCCCGTCCGCCGCGAACAGCCGCGCCGCGCGCCCCGCCCGTGCCACCGGCTCCACACCGCCCGTGGCCCGGCCGTCCGTCACCACGACCACCAGCGGCCGCCGCGCGGCATCGCGCAGCCGCTCCACCCGCAGCACGTCGTGCGCCTTCAGCAGGCCGGCCGCCAGCGGCGTACGGCCGCCCGTCGGCAGCGATTCGAGGCGGGCGGCCGCCGCGTCCACCGACGACGTCGGCGGCAGCGCCACCTCGGCGTCCTTGCCCCGGAACGTCACCAGGCCCACCTTGTCGCGCCGCTGATAGGCGTCCAGGAGGAGCGAGAGCACGGCGCCCTTGACGGCGCTCATCCGCTGCCGCGCCGCCATCGACCCGGAGGCGTCCACGACGAACAGCACGAGGTTGCCCTCGCGGCCCTCCCTGGTCGCCTGCCGCAGGTCGTCACGGCGTACGACGAGCCCGGCGCCGGAACGCCCACGGGCCTTCTGGTGCGGGGCGGCGGCCTGCACGGTCGCCGCCAAGTGCAGCTTGGTCAGCGTGCCTCGGGGGCGCCGCGAACCCGTCGTACGGCCGTGCTCGGTACGGGCACGCGAGCGCCGCCCGGCCGCGCCCTCGCCGATGCCGGGCACGCTCAGCATCTTCGTGCGGAACGGCTCGGCGGCGCGTACCGCCCGCTGTTCGCCACGGGCACCGCCCGGCGCAGGGGCGGGCTCCTGCGGGGCGGGGGCCTCCTCGGCGTCCGGGCCCTGGTTCTGCGCGGGCAGCTCGGGCGGCACGGAACCCTCGGGGCCCTCGGGGCCGTCGGCCGGGGGGAGACCGCCGCCGGGGCCGCCTCCGTCGGGCCCGCCGCCGTCCGGGTCGTCGTCGCCCTCGGGCGGCTCCGGCTCCTCGGAGGCCTCGTTCTCGCGCGCCTCCTCCAGCGTCTCGTCGAGCTTGTCCTCGTCCAGCCCCGGCGCGTCGAAGGGGTTGCGGCGCCTGCGGTGCGGCAGCGCGAGCAGCGCGGCCTGCCGCACGTCCTCGCTCTCCACCTCCGTACGCCCCGCCCAGGCCGCCAGCGCGGTCGCCGTGCGCGCCATGACGATGTCGGCCCGCATCCCGTCGACCTCGAACGCCGCGCACGTCGCCGCGATCTGCCGCAACGCCCCGTCGCCCAGGTTCACCCGGGGCAGCAGCGCCCGCGCCGCGACCACTCGCTCCCGCAGCGCCGCCTCGTCCTCGGCGAAGCGGGCCGCGAAGGCCTCGGGGTCGTCGTCGTACGCCAGCCGCCGCCGCACGACCTCCACGCGCTGGTCGGTCTCGCGGGAGGCGGCCACCTCGACGGTGAGCCCGAACCGGTCGAGCAGCTGCGGCCGCAGCTCGCCCTCCTCGGGGTTCATGGTGCCGACGAGCAGGAAGCGGGCGGCGTGCCGCACGGAGACGCCTTCGCGCTCGACATACGAGGCGCCCATCGCGGCGGCGTCCAGGAGGAGGTCGACCAAGTGGTCGTGGAGGAGGTTGACCTCGTCGACGTAGAGGATGCCCCGGTGCGCGTCCGCGAGCAGGCCCGGTTCGAAGGCCTTCACGCCCTCCGCGAGCGCCCGCTCGATGTCGAGGGCGCCGACGAGCCGGTCCTCGGACGCGCCGACGGGCAGTTCCACCATGCGCGCGGGGCGCGCGGCGGCGCCGCCCGCCTCATGGGGGCCGTCGGGGCAGTTCGGGTCGGGCGCCGCCGGGTCGCACGAGAAGCGGCACCCCGCGACGACCGGCACCTCCGGCAGGAGCGCCGACAGGGCGCGTACGGCGGTGGACTTGGCGGTGCCCTTCTCACCCCGTACGAGCACGCCGCCGACGGCGGGCGATACGGCGTTGAGCAGCAGCGCGAGCCGCAGGTCGTCCTGGCCGACCAGGGCGGTGAACGGGTACGGGGTACTCACATGGCCTCCTTGGCACGTTCCGGTGACGCCGACGGCGCGCCGGGAGCGATGAAGGGCAGCCCGGCCGGCGCCCCCTTCTCGATCAGGCGCAACAGCCCGTCCGTGTCCGCGTGTTCTTCGATCAGGTCGCCCAGCAGATCGAGCTGCGCCTCGCGCAGGGCGGCGAAGCCGGTGTCGGGCGCGGGCACGAAGCGGCGGCCGGCCGCGCGCGCCACCTCGGTGAGGAACCGGCGCCGGAACGCGTCGCTCTCCAGCGACCCGTGCCAGTGCGTGCCCCACACCTCGCCGACCCGGCAGCCGTCCAGGAACGGCTCCCCGCCCAGGACCTCGGCGACCCCGTGGTGGATCTCGTACCCCTCGACCGGCTCGCCGAGGGCTTCGCCCACCGGCCGTGCCAGGGTCTTCTCGCGGGCGAACCGCACCCGCACCGGCAGCAGCCCGAGCGCGTCAACCGAGCCCGCCCGCGACTCGACCTCGTCCTCGATGTGCTCGCCGAGGACCTGGAAGCCGCCGCAGATCCCGAGCACCGGCCGCCCCTCGGCGGCGCGGCGCACGAGGGCGTCCGCGAGCCCGCGCTCCCGCAGCCACTGGAGCGCGCGCACGGTCCCGCGGGTCCCGGGTACGACCACGAGGTCCGCGTCGACGAGTTCCTCGGCCCGGTCCACGAACCGCACGACGACACCCGGTTCGGCGGCCAGCGCGTCCACGTCCGTGAAGTTGGACATCAGCGGCACCGCGCACACGGCGACCCGCAGCACGTCCGCACCGACCGGCGGCGCCACCACGGACTCGCGCACGGCGCCCCGCAGCGAGACCCGCAGGCCGTCCTCCTCGTCGATGCCGAGCCCGTGCCGGAAGGGCAGCACACCGAACGTGCGGCGCCCGGTCAGCTCGTACAGCATGTCGAGGCCCGGTTCGAGGAGCGAGACGTCGCCACGGAACTTGTTGACGAGGTACCCGGCGACCAGCTCCTGGTCGGCCGCGCTCAGCAGCGCCGTCGTCCCGAAGAACGAGGCGAAGACCCCGCCCCGGTCGATGTCCCCGACCACCAGGACGGGGAAGCGGGCGGCCCGCGCGATGCCCATGTTCACGATGTCGGTGCGCCGCAGATTGATCTCGGCGGGGCTGCCCGCGCCCTCACAGATCACGGCGTCGTACGTGCTCCGGAGTTCCTCCAGGCACCCCACGACGGTCTCCAGCAGCGCTGCCTGCCGCCCCCCGTGGTAGCCGCGCGCGCTCATCTCGCCCACCGGCTTGCCCATCAGCACGACCTGGCTGGAGCGGTCACTGCCCGGCTTGAGGAGTACGGGGTTCATCAGTGCGCTCGGCTCCACGCGGGCGGCCTGCGCCTGCATGGCCTGCGCCCGGCCGATCTCGGCGCCCTCGCGGGTGACGAAAGAGTTCAAGGACATGTTCTGCGCCTTGAACGGCGCGACGGACACCCCCTCGCGGGCCAGCCACCGGCAGATCCCGGCGGTCACGACGCTCTTCCCGGCGTCCGAGGTGGTTCCGGCGACCAGCAGTCCGCCACTCATGCGTCTCTCCCTGACTTCGCGGACCGCCGCAGCACCCGGCGGGCCGTCACCGCGACGCCCAGCGCCAGCCAGCTCACCCGCCGCGAGAGCCGCACGGCCCGCTCGATGTCCGCCACGCGTACGTCCCGCCCGTGCGCGTTCAGCACGGGCCGGTGCTCGACCCGCCCACCGTACGAGAGGGTCCCGCCGAGCCGTACGCCGAGCGCTCCCGCGAAGGAGGCCTCGACCGGCCCGGCGTTGGGGCTCGGGTGCTTGGCGGCGTCCGCGCGCCAGGCCCGCACCGCCCCCGACGGCGAGCCCCCGGCCAGTGCCGCGAGCCCCGCGGTGAGCCGCGCCCCCGGCCAGCCGAGGACGTCGTCGAGCCGGGCGGACGCCCAGCCGTACCGCCGGTACCTGGGCGACTTGTGCCCGACCATGGCGTCGAGGGTGTTCACGGCGCGGAAGGCGACGAGCCCCGGCACCCCGCCGACGGCCCCCCACACCAGCGCCCCGACCACCGCGTCGGAGGTGTTCTCGGCGACGGACTCGACGACGGCGCGCGCGATGCCGTCGGAATCCAGCGCCTGCGGGTCCCGCCCGCACAGATGCGGCAGCCGCTCCCGGGCCACGTCCACGTCCCCGGCGGCCAGCGCGCCGGCGATGGCCCGCGCCTCCCGGCCGAGCGAGGTCCCGCCGACCACCGCCCACGTCGCGGCGGCGGTCAGCGCCACGGACGCGGCGGGGGAGCGGCGTACGAGAGCAGCGGCGAGGGCGGCGGCACCCGCCGCGCCCCCGGCCCACCCCACGGCGTGCAGCGCGCCCCACCCGCGGTGGTCACGCCACAGCACACGCTCGACGGCGCCCGCCGCACGCCCGAACCCGGCGACCGGATGGCCCCGGCGCGGATCGCCGAGCAGCAGGTCACCGAGGAGGCCGGCGGCGGCGCCGTACGCGAAGTCGCGATCGGCACTCACGGGGTCAGCCCGTCGCCGTGCCGGGCAGGGAGCTCACGCTCGGGAACAGGTCCGGCAACGGGCGGCCGCGCATGGCGATATGTCCTCACTCAGGGTGTCCGCGCCCTGGTTCGACGTGATCGGCGGCGAGAGTTCCTGGCTTCCGGGAGCGTCGGGGACGCCGCCCGGTGACAGTGGCGGGACCGCGCCGGATTCGCACCGGCTTCCTCTCCTGCCGCCGTAGTTGGCCCCGGCAGTCCACCACGCCCCGCGAACGCCCGTCAACTCGCCGTTGACCTGCGGCGGGAGAGTGTGCCGAGGTCCACAGCCGGGGCCCGCGGCGGAGCCTCACATGCGGCGGTGGGGTGCGGGACGTGTGGTCACGTCCCGCACCCCACCGAAGGGTTCCGGTCGTCAGACGACGATCAGATAGATGCCGTACGCCACGGCCGCCGCGCACAGCGCGAAGCAGGCGTACGCACCGGTGCGCGCCAGTGCCACGGAGCCGCCGGAGCCGCTGCCGGACGCCGCCGCCGTCTCCTGCTTGGAGAGGCCGATGATGCCGAGGGTGAACAGGCCCACGAGAGCCACCGTCACGGCGAGGCTGACTCCGAAGACGGAGCCGAGAGCTGCCCAGTCGATGTTCATGCTGATGTGTCCTTACACCGTCGCGGGCCGGGCGGGGTCCGCCATGGCGCCGGTCGTGGTCGTGGTCGGGGCCGAGATGGTGGCCTTGACCGGCTCGTCGGAGGAGGCGCCGACGGTGGCCAGCGGGCCCGCCGGGGGCGGCTGGACGGCGGCGATCGCGGTGGTGACCACGCCCGCGGGCTCGGCGCCCGTGGTGTCGTCGTCGCGGATCTCGTCGTCGGTGACGTTGGTGTGGGTGACGGCGTTGCGCCGCGAGAGCACCCAGATGACGGCCGAGCCGGCGATCAGGAGCGCGGCGGTGACCGCGACGCCCCAGGGGCCCTGCTTGGTGAGGAACTCGGCGCCCGCGCCGACCAGACCGGCGGCCGGCAGGGTCAGACCCCAGGCGACGAACATCCGGGTCGCGGTCGACCAGCGGACGACGCCACCCTTGCGGCCGAGGCCCGCGCCCATCACGGCGCCGGAGCAGGACTGGGTGGTGGAGAGCGAGAAGCCCAGGTGCGAGGAGGCCAGGATGACCGTCGCGGCGCTGGTCTGGGCGGCGAAGCCCTGCTGCGGCTGGAGGTCGGTGAGGCCCCTGCCCATGGTGCGGATGATGCGCCAGCCGCCGAGGTAGGTGCCGAGCGCGATGGCGACACCGGCCGAGACGATGACCCACATCGGAGGGTTCGCGCCGGGGTTGAGGACACCGCCGGTGACCAGGGCGAGCGTGATGATGCCCATGGTCTTCTGCGCGTCGTTCGTGCCGTGCGCCAGGGAGACGAGGCCCGCGGAGGCGATCTGGCCCGCGCGGTAGCCCTTGGCGGTCGCCTTGGTGTCGGTGTTGCGGCCGATGCGGTACGTCAGGCGCGTCGCCAGCGTCGCGGCGAGTCCCGCCACGAGCGGGGCGGCGAGGGCCGGGATCAGCACCTTGGTGACGACGGTGCCGCCGTTGATCGACGACCAGCCCATCGACATGACCGCGGCGCCGATGAGGCCGCCGAAGAGGGCGTGGGAGGAGCTGGAGGGCAGGCCCACCAGCCAGGTCAGCAGATTCCAGAGGATCGCGCCGACGAGCGCGGCGAAGATGACCTCTGTCTTGAGGCCGTCCTCGTTGACGATCCCGCCTGAGATCGTCTTGGCGACTTCGACGGAGAGGAAGGCTCCGACGAGGTTCAGCACGGCGGACATGGCCACCGCCGTCTTGGGCTTGAGAGCGCCGGTCGAGATGGTCGTCGCCATCGCGTTGGCAGTGTCGTGGAAACCGTTCGTGAAATCGAACACGAGAGCGGTGACGATCACGATCCCGAGGAGAAGCGTGATGTGTTCCATTTACCCAGGCTTCTGTTGGACGTCAGTGGCATGTGGAACGTAGGCAACCTGGGTGAACGGAAAGTGAACTGGGCCGGGCGGCGCGGTGACCCGAAACGGAGCGCCGCTTCTCCTTATCAGCCAGGTGCCTGTCGGCGATCGTACGGAGTGGGGGCGTGAGCCCCCTGATCCAGCCGGAGTGTCGCCTTCCACCACCCTTCCGCGCGCCTCGCGCGTCCCCTTCCCGCGTCCCAAGCGGAATGCCCGGCCGAGCCCTCCGAGAGATGCATGTCACCCCGGCCGGGCCCCGTCGGCGGCCTACAACGCCGCGCCCCCGGCTGGCAGGATCGCCCCATGACTGAGCAGCGGCAGGGCGCGGAACGGGACGCCGTCGGGCGGGCGTGGGGCGAGCTGGTCGAGACGGCCCGCAGGACGGTGGCGGACGGCCTGGTCGTCGGCACCTCGGGCAACGTCTCGGTGCGGGTCGGCGAGACGGTCCTGGTCACCCCGAGCGGGGTCCCCTACGACCGGCTGCGGCCCGAGGACGCGCTCGGCGTCGACCTCGAAGGGCGCCGGGTCCTCGGCCGCCTCGCCCCGACCAGCGAGCTGCCCATGCACCTCGCGATCTACCGCGCCACCGGCGCCACGGCCGTGGTCCACACCCACGCGGTCCACGCCACGGCCGTCTCCATGCTGGTCCCCGAGCTGCCCGCGGTCCACTACATGACGGGCGTCCTCGGCGGCCCCGTCCGCGTCGCCCCCTACGCGCTCTACGGCACCGAGGAACTGGCCGACCACATGCTCCGCGCGCTGAGCGGCCGCACGGGCTGCCTCCTCCAGAACCACGGGACGGTCACCTACGGGGACACCCTGACCCAGGCGTACGACCGCACCGCGCAACTGGAGTGGATGTGCCGCCTGTGGCTGACGGCCACCTCGGTCCCGGGCCACACCCCGAGCCTCCTCTCCGCCGCCCGCCTCCGCGAGGCCCAGGAGAAGCTGCGGGGCTACGGGCAGCAGACGCCCTGAGGGGCGCCGCCGCCCCCACCGCCGGGTCACTCCCCGGGCACCGCCCACTGGCCGCCCGGCCCCCGGACGCGGACACTGGGACGGTGCGCCCAGCCAAAGCGACGGCAGCGGCCGTCACCGCAGTCACAGCAGCCCTGGGAACAGTCGCGGTCGCGGCGGGGCGGGTCGGCGAGGCCGCCCCCCCCCGGGCCCCCGCAGGCCCCCCCCCCCCCCCCGGGCCCCCCCCCCCCCCGCCCGCCACGGGGGGCGGGCGGGGCTCCCCGACCCGCGCCCCCGCCAGCCCGCCCCCCCGCCCGGACCGGCCTGGCGGGCACCGCGCCCCCCCGGGCGGCCGGCCCCGCCCCCACCCGCTGCCGCCCCGGGCCCGCACCGGCGCACCCC
>NZ_JAFEXF010000078.1 GCF_016905445.1 Streptomyces sp. G44 | reverse complement strand
GCACGGGGCGCGGCAGCGGCCGCCGCGGGCGCCGGTGCCAGGCCCGCCGCGAGCCCGGCGGCCGTGAATCCGAGGAACCCGAGGAGCGAACGACGGGTCGGGTGAGTGCGAGGAGTCATGCCTCCCATGCTGACCGTCACCGGCCCCTCGTGACCATGGGGGAATGCCCGGAATCCTGCCTGGGGGATGACCCCCACAAACCCTGAGCCCCGGCCCCTGAAGGGCCCCGGCCCCTGAAGGGCCCCGGCCCGTGAGGGCTCCGACCCGGGAGAGCCCCGACTTCCGAAGGGCCCGAAGGGCCCGAAGGGCCGAAGGGCCCCGAAAGCTACTCCCCCCGCCGCCGAATCTTGTTCCCCAGCCACACCAGCGGATCGTACTTACGATCGACCGCCCGCTCCTTCAGGGGAATCAGCGCATTGTCCGTGATCTTGATGCCCTCAGGACACACCTCCGTACAGCATTTGGTGATGTTGCAGTAGCCGAGCCCGTGCTCCTCCTGCGCCGTCCGCTTGCGGTCGAGGCCGGACTCCGCCGCCGCGTCCAGCGGATGCATGTCCAGCTCGGCGACCCGCATCAGGAAGCGCGGCCCGGCGAAGGCGCCCTTGTTCTCCTCGTGGTCGCGCACCACATGGCAGGTGTCCTGGCACAGGAAGCACTCGATGCACTTGCGGAACTCCTGCGAGCGGTCCACGTCCGCCTGCTGCATGCGGTACTCACCGGGCCCGAGATCCGCGGGCGGCACGAACGCGGGCACCTCCCGCGCCTTCGTGTAGTTGAACCCGACGTCCGTCACCAGGTCCCGCACCACCGGGAAGGCCCGCAGCGGCGTCACCGTGATGACCTCGTCGCGCTCGAACACCGACATGCGCGTCATGCACATCAGCCGCGGCCGGCCGTTGATCTCCGCCGAGCACGAACCGCACTTGCCCGCCTTGCAGTTCCACCGCACCGCGAGGTCGGGCGCCTGGGTCGCCTGGAGGCGGTGGATGATGTCGAGGACGACCTCGCCCTCGTTGACCTCGACCTTGAAATCCTCCAGGCCACCGCCGCCTGCGTCCCCGCGCCAGACCTTGAACCGCGCGTCGTACGAACTCGTCGAGCTCATTCGTACAGCTCCTCTTCAGCCAGGTACTTGACCAGCTCCTCCTTCTCGAAGAGGGCGAGCAGGTCCGGGCGGATGGGCTCGGTCGTGACACGGACGAGGTCGATCTGGCCGCGCACGGGATCGGTCGCCGCCAGACCGCCGGTCGGATCGGTCAGCCGGCAGAGCAGGTTGACGCGCCGCCACTCACGGCTCATCGCCGGATGGTCCTCGCGGGTGTGGCCGCCGCGGCTCTCCGTGCGCTCCAGAGCCGCCCGCGCCACGCACTCGCTGACCAGCAGCATGTTGCGCAGGTCGAGCGCGAGGTGCCAGCCCGGGTTGAACTGGCGGTGCCCCTCGACCCCCGCCCGCCGCGCCCGCACCCGCAGCTCGGCGAGCTTCTCCAGGGCCTGCTCCATCTCGGCCCCGCGCCGGATGATGCCGACCAGGTCGTTCATGGTCCGCTGGAGTTCCTGGTGGAGGGTGTACGGGTTCTCCGGCGTCGCCCCGGCCGCCGGGCCCTCGGCGCTGAACGGCCGCAGCGCCTCGGCCGCCGCCGCGTCCACCTGTGCCTCGTCGAGCACCGGCCGCGCGGTGAGCCCGGCCGCGTACCGCGCCGCGTGCAACCCCGCGCGCCGCCCGAAGACGAGCAGGTCGGACAGGGAGTTGCCGCCGAGCCGGTTGGAGCCGTGCATGCCGCCCGCGACCTCGCCCGCGGCGTAGAGCCCCGGTACGCGGTGTGCCGCCGCCGAGTCGGAGTCCACCGCGACGCCGCCCATCACGTAGTGACAGGTGGGTCCGACCTCCATCGCCTCGGCGGTGATGTCGACGTCCGCCAGCTCCTTGAACTGGTGGTACATGGACGGCAGCCGCCGCTTGATGACCTCGGCGGGCATCCGCGTCGACACGTCCAGGAAGACACCGCCGTGCGGCGAGCCGCGGCCCGCCTTCACCTCGGCGTTGATGGCGCGTGCGACCTCGTCGCGGGGGAGCAGTTCGGGCGGGCGGCGGTTGTGGTCCGGGTCGTCGTACCAGCGGTCGCCCTCCTCCTCCGACTGCGCGTACTTCTCCTTGAAGACATCGGGGATGTAGTCGAACATGAACCGCTTGCCCTCGGAGTTCCGCAGCACCCCGCCGTCGCCGCGCACCGACTCGGTGACGAGGATGCCCTTGACCGACGGCGGCCAGACCATGCCCGTCGGATGGAACTGCACGAACTCCATGTTGAGCAGCGGGGCTCCGGCGAGCAGGGCGAGGGCGTGACCGTCGCCGGTGTACTCCCACGAGTTCGACGTGACCTTGAAGGACTTGCCGATGCCGCCGGTCGCGAGGACCACGCTCGGCGCCTCCAGGACAAAGAAGCGGCCGGACTCGCGGTCGTAGCAGAAGGCCCCGCCGACCCTCTCGCCCTCCTTGAGCACACGCGTGACCGTGCACTCCTGGAAGACCTTCAGCCGCGCCTCGTGGTCGCCCAGCTCACGGAAGTCCTCCTGCTGGAGCGCGACGATCTTCTGCTGGAGCGTACGGATCAGTTCGAGACCGGTGCGGTCGCCGACGTGCGCGAGGCGCGGGTACTCGTGCCCGCCGAAGTTGCGCTGGGAGATCCGCCCGTCCGGCGTACGGTCGAACAGGGCGCCCCACGTCTCCAACTCCCAGACCCGGTCCGGTGCTTCACGCGCGTGCAGCTCGGCCATCCGCCACTGGTTGAGGAACTTGCCGCCGCGCAGGGTGTCGCGGAAGTGGACCTGCCAGTTGTCACCGGAGTTCACATTGCCCATGGAGGCCGCGATGCCGCCCTCCGCCATCACCGTATGGGCCTTGCCGAACAGCGACTTGCAGATCACGGCCGTACGAGCGCCCTGTTCACGCGCCTCGATCGCGGCCCGCAGACCGGCGCCCCCGGCTCCCACCACGACGACGTCCCACTGCTGTCGCTCCACTTGGGACATCAGAAGAACCTCGGATCGTCGAAGGCGCCGGACGCGATCAGATACACGTAGAAGTCGGCGAGCGCGACGCTCGCCAACGACGCCCACGCGAGCTGCATGTGGCGTGCGTTCAGTTTTCCGACCCACTGCCACATGCGGTACCGGACCGGGTGCTTGGAGAAGTGCTTGAGCTTGCCCCCGACGATGTGCCGACACGAGTGGCAGGAAAGGGTGTACGCCCAGATCAGCGTGATGTTGAGCAGGAAGACGAGCGTGCCGAGACCCATGTGGCCCCACGCGTAGTGCTCGTCGCGGAACGTCAGTACGGTGTCGTACGTGAGGATGCCCGCGACGGGCACCGCCGCGTAGAAGAAGTACCGGTGGATGTTCTGGAGCACCAAGGGGAAGCGGGTCTCACCGGTGTACTTCTTGTGCGGCTCGGCGACCGCGCAGGCGGGCGGTGACGCCCAGAAGCCGCGGTAGTAGGCCTTGCGGTAGTAGTAGCAGGTCAGCCGGAAGCCGAGCGGGAAGATCAGGATCAGCAGCGCGGGCGACAGGCCCCACCAGCTGCCGACGATCTCCCAGTTGGGGCCGGACCGCATCGGCTCGCAGTTGTCGGCCAGGCACGGGGAGTAGAACGGCGAGACGTAGGGCGCCTGGTAGTAGTCCGCGTTCGCGAACGCCCGCCAGGTCGAGTAGACGACGAAGGCGAGCAGTCCGGCGGCGGTCGCCGCGGGCGCCAGCCACCAGCGGTCGGTCCGCAGGTGGGCAGCGGCGATGGCGGCACGCGTGCCGTCGCGCACACCGCCGCCGCGGGCCGTTCCGCTCTTCGGTCGGGGTTCCGTGCCGGTGGCCAACGAGGCTCCACTCCTTCGTCCTCGGGTACCGCGGGGTCAGGCGTACGGGCGTACGGGCGTACGGCGTACGGGGCTTGCGGACGTGCGGGCGTACAGGCCGCATGGGCGTACAGACGTATGGGCGTACAGGGGTGCGGGTGTACGGGGGAGGGGCTCGGCGGGGCGGATGTCAGGGGGCGCGGCGGTCGCGGGCGCCCAGGCCCTCGTCGTCGCAGTCCCCGGCGTTCGTCCACAGCGAGCTGTCGTACGGCGTGTCGGGAATGGTCACGAGGTCGGTCCGCAGCGGCTGCTCGCGCGGCGCGGGCGGCGCGGTGGCGGAGCGCAGCAGGGCGACGCTCTCGCTCAGCCGGTCGGTGTCCGTGCGCACCCGGCGTATGTCGACGCCCGCCAGCCGGCCGCCGGCCTGGCTCTCCAGCCTGCCGACGGTGCGGACCAACTCGTCGACGCAGCGCTGAACAGCCGTCAGTTCGTCGTGCAGAGCCATGACTTGCCCTCACTTCTGGGGGGTGCGGTGGCAACGCTCATGCGCCTGCGAGTGTCGCGCGTCACATCCCGGCTTGTGAAGGGATCTGCGCCGATTGCCGGATCGAGGCGGTGAATGTCGCCGGTTCGAGGGAGGCGGACGCGCCGGTTCGCGGGCGTGCGGGAGCCCGGTTCGAGGGAGGTGAGCGCGCCGGTTCGCGCCCCCGTGGTGCGGGCTACCGCCGCGAACGCTCCGGCGCGTTGGGCCGCACGGGTGGCATCGGGGCCCCGCCTCGCCGTGTCTGCCGCGCACCGCCCGCCGGGTCACCTTCAGTGGGGCCATAGATGTGATCAGCTCCATATACCGCCAAACGTGATCAATCCCGGCCCGGTCCTGGTAGCGGGGGGCCGGGCGAGCCCCGGACCCCGGAGGTACCAGCCATGTCCCACGACCGCGTCGGAGTCAGATCTGTCGTGTTCCTCGCGACGGGGGTGCTGGTTCTGCCCGCGCTCGCCGGATGCAGCTCGAACGACGAGGCCCGCGGGCCGGCCGCCGGCCAGGACGTCGCTCCCGCCGCCCGGGGCGCGGTCGCCGACGGAGGGACCATGAACTGGGCGCTCGACGCGCTGCCCGAGACCCTCAACACCTTCCAGTCCGACGCCGACGCGGGCACCTCGCGGATCGCGGGCGCGGTCCTGCCGTCCCTGTTCCGCCTCGACGCGCAGGGCAGGCCGCAGCGCAACGCCGACTTCCTGGAGTCGGCGGAGGTCGTGGAGCGCGAACCCCGGCAGGTCGTCCTGTACAAGCTCAACCAGCAGGCGGTCTGGAGCGACGGCCGGGAGATCGGCGCCGACGACTTCGCCGCCCAGTGGCGGGCGCTGTCCGGCAAGGACACCGCGTACTGGACCGCGCGGAACGCCGGATACGACCGCATCGAGAAGATCGAACGCGGCGCGAACAACCTGGAGGTGCGGGTCACCTTCAACAAGCCGTACGCGGACTGGCGCTCCCTGTTCTCCCCGCTCTACCCCAAGCAGGTCATGGGCAGCCCCGACTCCTTCAACGACGGCGCGCGCCGCAAGCTGAAGGCGACCGCGGGCCCCTTCGCGCTCACCGGGATCGACCGCTCGGCCGGCGAGGTGACCCTCGGGCGCAACCCGCGCTGGTGGGGGCGGCCGGCCAAGCTCGACAAGCTGGTGCTGCGCGAGGTGGCCCGGGACGAGCGCGCCGAAGCGCTCGCCAAGGGCAAGGTCGACCTCGCCGAGATCGACTCCACGGAGGCCGGGCGGATCTCCCTCGCCGCCCGCGACAAGACCGGCGGGGGGTCACCGGTGGCCCACGGCCCCGGCGCGCGGCTGACGCCCGCCAAGGCCCTGCGCTCCTGGGCGATCGTCAACGGCTCCGACGAGGAGGCCGCACAGGCCGAGTACGAGGCCCGCGAGAAGACCCGCAGGGCGGTCAAGAGGTACGCGACCGAGCAGGCGGGCCTGAGCGGTTACGTGGTCCGCAAGTCCCTCGAACCGGCCTACACCCAGCTCGCCCTCAACGGCTCCGAGGGCCCGCTCGCGGACGACCGGGTGCGCCGCGCGGTGGCCCGCGCGCTGGACCGCGAGGAGCTCGCCGAGGCGGTGCTCAAGCCGCTCGGCCTGCCCGCCGAGCCGGTCGGCAGCCACCTCGCCCTCGCCGGACAGGAGGCGTACGCGGACAACAGCGGGGCCCTCGGCGAGCAGGACACGGCCGAGGCGCGGGCACTGCTCGCGGACGCGGGCTGGGTGCCGGGCGGACCGGTAAAGAACGAGCCGAAGGACAAGAAGAAGACGAGGACGGCGGGCGGCGAGGCCTCGGCCGAGCCGTCGGACACGGAGTCCGGCTCCGGCTCCGGTGCGGGGTCCGAGTCCGACGACGGCACGTACATCGTCGGCGAGGACGACGGGAAGCCCGGTGACGGCAGCTCCCCGGTGCTCGCGCCCGCTCCCGCGGCCGCCCGCCAGAAGGCCGCGCTGTCCCGCCAGGCGGACATCCTGCGGCTGCCGGCCGAGACGGAGCGCAAGAAGGCGCAGAAGCGGCAGGCGGAGAAGAAGACGGAGAAGAAGGCGAGGACGAAGGCGGAGAAGAGGCGGGCGGAGAAGGAGAAGGCCGCCAGGAAGGCCGCGAAGAAGCGCGAGGAGAGGGCAGAGCAGAGGTCGGAGCAGAGGGCAGAACAAAGGTCGGAGCAGAGGGCCGAGCTGCGCTCCGAGATGCGTTCGGAACCGAGGGCCGAACTGAGGTCCGAGGAGCGGTCCGGACAGAGGGCCGAGAAGAAGGAGCCCGCCGACCGCACCGGGCAGCAGGGCGACCGGCAGTCCGCGGTCAGGTCCCACTCCCGCGACCAGGCCAAGGGCGGCGCCCCCGGCGCGTACGCCCCCAAGGGCACCCCCGCCCCCGCCGCGGGCGCGCCCCTCGCCAAGGACGGCAAGCCCCTCACCCTCCGCTTCGTGCTGCCCTCCGGCGACGGCTCGGAGCCGCTGCGGGCGGTGGCCGACCGGATCTCGCGGATGCTGGAGAGGATCGGCGTGCGCACGGAGACGGCGAAGGTTTCCGACAGCAGCTACTTCAAGGACCACATCGCGTCCGGCCAGTACGACCTCGCCCTCTACTCGTGGCCCGCGTCGGCCTTCCCCGCCACCGACGCCCGCCCGATCTACGCCAAGCCGGTCCCGGCCGCCGACGGCTCGCTGAACGTCGAGCAGAACTACACGCGCGTCGGCACCGACCACATCGACCAGCTCTTCGACCAGGCGATGAGCGAACTCGATGAAGAAACGTCACGCTCCCTGGTGAAGAAGGCGGACGCCCGCATCTGGGCGGAGGCGGGCTCCATCCCGCTCTACCAGCGGCCCCAGCTCATGGCCGCCCGTCCGAACCTGGCCAACGCCGGGGCCTTCGGCTTCCAGGCCCCGAACTACGAGGACATCGGCTTCCTGAAGCCGGGCGCGAAGCCGTCCGGCGCGCCCTCGGCGAAGTGACACGTGACGCGACGCGCGACGTGACGCACGCCGCGTCCAAGTGACGTACACCATCTCTTCACGGGACCGACGCTCAGATTCCGCTCAACTCCCTTGCCCGCCGACCACCTCGGCGGGCAAGGTCGTATCCACCCATTGACCTGCGGTTTCACCCCTGACACCCCCCTCTCGGGCCGACGCTCCGCGCTGCCCGGAAACCCCCCGCGGAGGCCGCCTCCGCGCGAGCCACGTAGACTGGGGTGAGGCCGTGGCGTGTTGTCTGCCCGGCAGGGCCGCGTACCGGACCGTACGCGCCGCCGTCCACTCTTCCCGGGAGAAGCGCAGCTGTATGCCCACGCGCCACGACATTCGTAACGTCGCCATCGTCGCCCACGTCGACCACGGCAAGACGACCATCGTCGATGCCATGCTCAAGCAGGCCGGCGCCTTCGCCGCCCACGCCGCGGAGTCGCTCGACGACCGCATGATGGACTCGAACGACCTGGAGCGTGAGAAGGGCATCACGATCCTGGCCAAGAACACGGCCGTGAAGTACCACCCCAAGGACGGTGGCGAGCCGATCACGATCAACATCATCGACACCCCCGGCCACGCCGACTTCGGCGGCGAGGTCGAGCGCGGTCTGTCGATGGTGGACGCGGTCGTCCTGCTCGTCGACGCCTCCGAGGGCCCGCTGCCGCAGACCCGCTTCGTGCTCCGCAAGGCCCTCCAGGCCCGGATGCCGGTCATCCTGTGCATCAACAAGACCGACCGCCCGGACTCCCGGATCGACGAGGTCGTCAACGAGACGTACGACCTCTTCCTCGACCTGGACGCCGACGAGGACCAGATCGAGTTCCCGATCGTCTACGCCTGCGGCCGTGACGGCATCGCCTCGCTGACCAAGCCGGAGGACGGCACCGTCCCGGCCGACAGCGACAGCCTGGAGCCGTTCTTCTCGACGATCCTCCAGCACGTCCCCGCTCCGGAGTACGACGAGTCGGCCCCCCTCCAGGCCCACGTCACCAACCTGGACGCCGACAACTTCCTCGGCCGTATCGCGCTCTGCCGCGTCGAGCAGGGCGAGCTGCGCAAGGGCCAGACCGTCACGTGGATCAAGCGCGACGGCACCCAGCAGAACGTCCGCATCACCGAGCTGATGATGACCGAGGCGCTCACCCGCAAGCCCGCCGAGAAGGCCGGCCCCGGTGACATCTGCGCCATCGCGGGCATCTCGGACATCATGATCGGCGAGACCCTGGCCGACCCCGAGAACCCGATCGCGCTGCCGCTGATCACGGTCGACGAGCCGGCGATCTCCATGACCATCGGCACGAACACCTCGCCGCTGGTCGGCAAGGGCGGCAAGGGCCACAAGGTCACCGCCCGCCAGGTGAAGGACCGCCTGGACAAGGAGCTGATCGGCAACGTCTCGCTCCGCGTCCTGGACACCGAGCGCCCCGACGCCTGGGAGGTGCAGGGCCGCGGTGAGCTGGCGCTGGCCATCCTCGTCGAGACCATGCGCCGGGAAGGCTTCGAGCTGACCGTCGGCAAGCCCGAGGTGGTCACCAAGGAGATCAACGGCAAGGTCCACGAGCCGATCGAGCGCATGACGATCGACTCGCCCGAGGAGCACCTCGGCGCCATCACGCAGCTGATGGCCGCCCGCAAGGGCCGCATGGAGACCATGACGAACCACGGTTCGGGCTGGATCCGCATGGAGTGGATCGTCCCGTCCCGCGGCCTCATCGGCTTCCGTACGGAGTTCCTGACCCAGACCCGCGGCACCGGCATCGCCCACTCCATCTTCGAGGGCCACGAGCCGTGGTTCGGCGAGCTGAAGACCCGTAACAACGGCTCCCTGGTCGCCGACCGCGCCGGCAAGGTCACGCCGTTCGCGATGATCAACCTCCAGGAGCGCGGTGTCATCTTCACCGAGCCCGGCACCGAGGTGTACGAGGGCATGATCATCGGTGAGAACTCGCGCTCCGACGACATGGACGTGAACATCACCAAGGAGAAGAAGCTCACCAACATGCGCGCCGCGTCGGCCGACTCCACGGAGAACGTGGTGCCGCCGCGCAAGCTGTCGCTGGAGCAGTCCCTGGAGTTCTGCCGCGACGACGAGTGCATCGAGGTGACCCCGGAGACCGTGCGCATCCGCAAGGTCGTCCTGGACCAGAAGGAGCGCGGCCGCGCCGCGTCGCGCGCCAAGCACAGCTGACGCCCCCTCACCGCCGCCGGCCGTAAACCTCCGGCGGCGCCTCTGGGACGTATGAGGCCGGTTTCCGCCCTCCCGCAAGGGAGTTGGCGGAACCCGGCCTCTCGCGTTTCCGCTGGCGGTACGGTGTGCCCACTGTCGCGTGCCGAGGTCTGTGGCAACCCCTTTTCGGCGGGGAAACGTCCGCTATGCGGACGTCACTGACCGTTAGATGTGTAACACGTCCGTTTCGCAACCATCTATCTAGGATCGGTTTGTCCGGATTTTGGAAGATGTACGTGTCAGGTGTGATTGAACCGAGACCAAAAGGGTGTGGTCGACCGGTACCGCATGGCTAATAGTTGACCGCGTATAGCTCGGGTCAATGGGTCACGCGCTGTGGGGAGCGCCGACTCACGAGCACACTGGGGTACTCGATCTTCGCCGTCAGGGGTGTCGGCGCGATCACCCGTACCCCCTCTCGTAGTGAACAAGTGGACTCATGAGGAGGAACCCCATGCGTGGTGCCAAGAGCGCCAAGTGGGTCGCGATAGCCGGTGTTGTGGCGTTGACTGCCACCGCTTGTGGCGGCGGCAGCGACAGCAGCGACAACAGCAACCGCAAGGTCGACCCCAAGGGGATCGTCAGCTACGCCAACGGTGAGCCGCAGAACCCGCTGCAGCCGTCCAACACCATGGAGGCGTACGGCAGCGTCGTCATCGACTCGCTCTTCACGGGCCTGGTGCACTACGACAAGCAGGGCAACCTCACCTACGAGAACGCCGAGTCGGTCACTCCCGACAAGGCGAACAAGGTGTGGACCGTCAAGCTGAAGTCGGGCTGGAAGTTCCACAACGGCGAGGCCGTCACCGCCAAGTCGTACGTGGACGCCTGGAACTGGGCCGCGGACCCGGCCAACGGCCAGCAGAACAGCTCCTGGTACCGCGACATCGTCGGCTACGACGACGTCCACCCGGAGAAGGGCAAGGCCAAGAAGAAGGCCATGTCCGGCCTGAAGGTCGTCGACGAGAACACCTTCACCATCACGCTGAACCACGGCATCCCGTACTACGCGTACAAGCTCGTCTACGCGCCGTTCTACCCGATGCCCTCGGCCGCGCTGAAGGACCCGAAGAAGTACGGCGAGTCGCCGGTCGGCAACGGTCCCTACAAGTTCAAGAGCTGGGACCACAAGAAGTCGATCCAGGTCACCGCCTGGGCCGACTACCAGGGTGCCAAGAAGCCGAAGAACGGTGGCATCAACTTCAAGGCGTACAACAAGGACACCGCGGCCTACGCCGACCTCAAGTCGGACAACGTCGACACCATGCCGCTGGTCCCGAACAGCGAGATCGCCAACTTCAAGCAGGACTTCGGCGACCGCGCCGTCGACATGGACTTCTCGGCGCTCAACACGGTCAACTTCGCCTTCTACACCAAGCAGTGGAAGGACATCGACGTCAAGGTCCTCCAGGGCCTGTCGATGGCGATCGACCGTGACACCATCGCCAAGACCGTGTTCCACGGCACGCGTGAGTCCGCCACCGGCTGGGTCGCCAAGGGCGTCAAGGGCTACCAGACGGACGCCTGTGGCGAGTACTGCAAGTTCGACCCGAAGAAGGCCAAGCAGTCCATCAAGGACGGCGGCGGCGTTCCGGGCAACAAGATCTCCATCCAGTACAACGCCGACCAGCCGCACAAGGACTGGGTCGTCGCGGTCTGCAACTCGATCACCAACGCGACCGGCGTCAAGTGCGTCGGCGACCCGGTGACCGACTTCGCGGCCGACACGGAGATCCGTGACCAGAAGAAGGTCAAGTCGATGTACCGCTCCGGCTGGGTGCTCGACTACCCGTTCAACGGCAACTTCCTCGCCGACCTCTACGGCACCGGCGTCGACGGCAACAAGGGCGGCTTCTCGGACAAGAAGTTCGACGCGCTGACCAAGAAGGCCGACCAGGCCAAGACGATCGACGAGTCCGCGAAGCTGTACCAGCAGGCCGAGAAGGAGCTGGTCAACAGCTTCCCGGGCATCCCGCTCTGGTACAACAAGACGCTCTCCGCGTACTCGAAGAACGTGAAGAAGGTCGAGTTCGACCAGGCCGGTGACCCGATCCTCACCGAGGTCGAGGTCTTCGAGAAGTAGCAGTCGTCGGAGTTCCGCTCCCGCGAAGCGACGCCCGGCGATCCCAGGGCGTCGCTTCGCGGGCGGCTCCGCAATGGACGGAGGCACCACCATGGGGCGCTACGTCGCGAGGCGACTGCTCCAGATGATCCCGGTCTTCATCGGGACCACCCTCTTGATCTTCCTGATGGTCAACGTGCTGCCGGGTGACCCGGTGGCCGCGCTGTGGGGAGACAAGCCGCCGGACCCCGCGCAGGTGGCACAGATCAAGCACGACCGCGGGCTTGATCTGCCGTTGTGGCAGCAGTACTTCCACTACATGGGCGGACTGCTGCAAGGCGACTTCGGCAACACCATCGCCGGCAACCGGCCGATCCTCGACGAGATCACGCAGGCCTTCCCGGTCTCGGCACGGCTCGCCGCCATGGCGTGGACGTTCGAGCTGGTCGTCGGAATCGCCCTGGGCGTGTTGGCCGGCGTGAAGCGCGGCCGCATCCTCGACAACACCGTGACGCTCTTCACGCTCCTCGTGATCTCAGTCCCGATCTTCGTCTTCGGCCTCTTCCTCCAGCTGATCTTCGGCAACGAACTGGGCTGGGTCACGCCGACGGTCCAGGACTCGGAGAACATCGGGGAACTGCTCCTCCCGGCGCTCGTGCTCGGTCTGGTCGGTCTGGCCTACGTGGCCCGCCTGACCCGCACCTCCATCGCCGAGAACCGGCAGGCGGACTACATCCGCACCGCCGTCGCCAAGGGGCTGCCGCGCAAGCGCATCGTCACCCGGCACCTGCTGCGCAACTCGCTCATTCCCGTGGTCACCTACCTGGGCACGGACATCGGCACCCTGATGGGCGGCGCGGTCATCACCGAGGGCATCTTCAACGTCGCCGGCGTCGGCAACCTCCTCTACGACGGGCTGTTCCAGCACGAAGGAACCGTCATCGTCGGAGTGGTGACCGTCCTCGTGCTCGTGTACCTCCTCGCCAGCCTGCTCGTCGACCTGCTCTACGCGGTCCTGGACCCGAGGATCCGTTATGCCTGACATGACCAAGACGCCGACCCCGGCAGAGGCGGCCGCCGGCATCCTGCCGGGCGATGCGCAGACCGCGGCCGAAGCCGGGGAGGCGCCCGGCAAGCCGCGCAGTCTCTGGGGCGACGCCTGGCGCGACCTGCGCCGCAGGCCGCTGTTCCTCATCTCGGCCGCGCTGATCCTGCTGCTGCTGGTCGTGGCCGCCTTCCCGGGCGCGTTCACCGACACGAACCCGAAGTACGGCGACCTGACGAACCACTTCCTGGAGAAGCCGAGCCTCGGCCACTTCTTCCAGGCCGACTGGTTCGGGTACGACCGGCAGGGCCGCAGCGTCTACGCCCGAGCCGTGTACGGCACGCGCAACTCGATCATGGTCGGCCTCGGCGTGACCATCCTGGTGACCCTCTTCGGCGGCCTGGTCGGCATGCTGGCGGGCTACTTCGGCGGCATCTGGGACAGCCTGCTGTCCCGCATCGTCGACGTGTTCTTCGGCGTCCCGTTCCTGCTCGGTGCCATGGTCGTCCTGAACGCCTTCACCGAGCGCAACGCGTGGGTGATCATCGGCGCCCTGGCCTTCCTCGGCTGGACGCAGATCGCCCGTGTGATGCGCGGCGCGGTCATCACCACGAAGCACGCGGACTACGTCGTGGCGGCGCGCGCGCTCGGCGCGGACACCAAGCGGATCCTCTTCCGGCACATCTTGCCGAACGCCATCGCCCCGGTCATCGTCATCGCGACCATCGCGCTCGGCTCGTACATCGTGGCCGAGTCGACTCTGTCCTACCTGGGCCTCGGCTTCGGTGACGACGCGCTCTCCTGGGGCGGGGACATCTCCGACGCGCTCAGCGACATCCGCAACAACCCGCACACGCTGTTCTTCCCGGCAGGAATGCTGAGCATCACGGTGTTGGCGTTCATCATGATGGGTGACGCCGTACGCGAAGCCCTCGACCCGAAGCTGCGCTGAGGGAGGCGTACGTGACCAGCATCGATCTGAAGACAGACTCCGCCCCCGCCCCCCGCTCGGGCGAGGAGAGGAGCGGCAGGCTCCTGGACGTGAAGGACCTGCACGTCGAGTTCCACACCCGAGACGGTGTGGTCAAGGCCGTCAACGGCGTCAACTACAGCGTGGACGCGGGCGAGACGCTCGCGGTGCTCGGTGAGTCGGGGTCCGGCAAGTCCGTGACCGCGCAGGCCATCATGGGCATCCTCGACATGCCGCCCGGCAAGATCCCGCAGGGCGAGATCATCTTCCGCGGCCAGGACATGCTGAAGATGTCGGGCGAGGAGCGCAGGAAGATCCGCGGCCGCAAGATCGCGATGATCTTCCAGGACGCGCTCTCCTCGCTCAACCCCGTCCTCTCGGTGGGCTACCAGCTCGGCGAGATGTTCCGGGTGCACGAGGGACTCGGCCGCAAGGAGGCCAAGACCAAGGCCATCGAACTGATGGACAAGGTCAAGATCCCGGCCGCCAGGGAGCGGGTGAACGACTACCCGCACCAGTTCTCCGGCGGTATGCGCCAGCGCATCATGATCGCGATGGCGCTCGCCCTGGAGCCGGACCTGATCATCGCGGACGAGCCCACCACGGCGCTCGACGTGACCGTCCAGGCCCAGGTCATGGACCTGCTCGCGGAGCTCCAGCGCGAGTACAACATGGGCCTGATCCTGATCACCCACGACCTCGGCGTCGTCGCCGACGTCGCGGACAAGATCGCGGTCATGTACGCGGGCCGGATCGTCGAGACGGCACCGGTCCACGAGCTGTACAAGCGCCCCGCGCACCCGTACACCCGTGGCCTGCTCGACTCGATCCCGCGCCTGGACCAGAAGGGCCAGGAGCTCTACGCGATCAAGGGCCTGCCGCCCAACCTGCTCAAGATCCCCAGCGGTTGCGCGTTCAACCCGCGCTGCCCCAAGGCGCAGGACATCTGCCGCACGGAGATCCCGGCCCTGGTGCCGGTCACCGAGCAGGACGGCGCGGAGCTGCCGGGCCGCGGCAGCGCGTGCCACTTCTGGAAGGAGACGATCCATGGCTGAGCCCACGAAGGCCTCGAAGGTCTCGAAGGCCGACGAGCCGCTGATCGCCACCCCGAACGTCTCCGAGGTGGAGACGGTCGAGGCCGCCACCGAGACGGAGGCCGTGGCCGCCATCGAGGCCCCGGTCGAGCGCGGCGAGCCGATCCTCCAGGTCCGCAACCTGGTCAAGCACTTCCCGCTCACCCAGGGCGTCCTGATCAAGAAGCAGGTCGGCGCGGTCAAGGCGGTCGACGGCATCTCCTTCGACCTGTACCAGGGCGAGACGCTGGGCATCGTGGGCGAGTCCGGCTGCGGCAAGTCCACGGTCGCCAAGCTCCTGATGACCCTGGAGCGGGCCACGGCCGGCGAGGTCTTCTACAAGGGCCAGGACATCACCAAGCTGTCCGGGCGCGCGCTGAAGGCGGTCCGCCGCAACATCCAGATGGTGTTCCAGGACCCGTACACCTCGCTCAACCCCCGTATGACGGTGGGCGACATCATCGGGGAGCCCTTCGAGATCCACCCCGAGGTGGCCCCGAGGGGTTCGCGCCGCCAGAAGGTCCAGGAGCTCCTGGACGTGGTCGGCCTGAACCCGGAGTACATCAACCGCTACCCGCACCAGTTCTCGGGCGGCCAGCGCCAGCGCATCGGCATCGCCCGCGGTCTGGCCCTCAACCCCGAGATCATCATCTGCGACGAGCCGGTCTCGGCCCTGGACGTCTCCGTCCAGGCGCAGGTCATCAACCTGATGGAGAAGCTCCAGGACGAGTTCAACCTCTCCTACCTCTTCATCGCGCACGACCTGTCGATCGTCCGGCACATCTCGGACCGCGTGGGCGTGATGTACCTCGGCAAGATGGCGGAGATCGGCTCCGACGAGCAGATCTACGACCACCCGACGCACCCCTACACGCAGGCGCTGCTCTCCGCGGTCCCCGTCCCGGACCCGGAGGCCCGCGAGGGCCGCGAGCGGATCATCCTCACCGGTGACGTTCCCTCGCCCGCGAACCCGCCCTCCGGCTGCCGCTTCCGCACCCGCTGCTGGAAGGCGCAGGACAAGTGCGCGAAGGAGGTCCCGCTGCTCGCGGTCCCGGAGCGCTTCAAGGGCAAGGACACCCCGGCGGCGCACGAGTCGGCCTGCCACTTCGCGGAGGAGAAGGACGTCGTGCACGCGGCGTGACCCTCCCGGCCATCGGCCTGTACGACACCGAAGGCGCCCTCAGCCGTCAGGCCGGGGGCGCCTTCGGCGTATGACCCGGCGGAAAACCCGACAGAAGGAAGAGCCGTGAACCGCCCCAGGCCCCCGCTCCCACCCGCGCCGGACCCGGAGGGCCCGCTTCTGCGCCCCTGGCGCCCCGAGGACGCCCCCGCCGTCCTGGCGGCCTTCGCCGCCCCGGAAATGGCCCGGCAGGCGGACCGGCCCGTCGGCTCCCTCGCCGAGGCGGCCGGCTGGATCGACCGCCGCACCGCCGAGCGGGAGGCCGGTTCGGCGTACTCCCTCGCGGTGGTGGACGCCGGCGCCGGTACCGTCCTGGGGAACGTCGCGGTGGGCGCCGTCAACCGGGTCCACGGCCTCGGCTGGGTGTCGTACTGGACGACGCCGGCCGCGCGGGGCAGGGGCGTCGCCACGTACGCCTGCAAGGCGGTGGTGCGGTGGGCCTTCGGGGAACTGGGGCTGTTCCGGCTGGAGTTGGGTCATCGCACCGACAACCCGGCCTCGTGCCGCGTGGCCGAGGCGGCCGGATTCAGGGTGGAGGGCCTGCAACGCCGGAGACTGGCGTACGACGGCGTCCGCCACGACGTGGAACTCCACGCGCGGCTGGCGACGGACCCGGGGTGAGCACGGGCCTCCACCGCCCGGGGACCGAACGGCACGCCATCGCCGAAGCCGTGGGGAGGGGAGGGGAGGGCGGTCAGAGGGACGTGCGGGCGGTGGGGACGGGCAGCGCCGCCGGGGACTCCGGGTAGTGGCACGCCGTCAGGTGGCCCTCGCGGTTGCCGTCGAGCCGGATCAGCGGCGGGTCGTCCGACGCGCACTTGTCCGTCGCCTTCCAGCAGCGCGTGCGGAAACGGCAGCCGGAGGGCGGGTCGACCGGGGACGGCACGTCGCCCGTGAGCAGGATGCGCTCGCGGCGCGGGACGTCGTCGGCGGTCGCCTCGGGGACGGCGGACAGCAGCGCCTTGGTGTAGGGGTGGCGCGGATTGCCGTACAGGTCCTCGCGGTCCGCGATCTCCACGATCCGGCCCAGGTACATCACCGCGACCCGCTGCGAGAAGTGCCGGACCACCGCCAGGTCGTGGGCGATGAACAGGAACGCGATGCCCAGTTCCCTCTGGAGCTTCTGGAGGAGGTTCACCACCTGCGCCTGGATCGACACGTCCAGGGCCGAGACCGGCTCGTCCGCGACGATCAGCTTCGGCTCCAGGGCCAGCGCGCGGGCCACGCCGATGCGCTGCCGCTGGCCGCCCGAGAACTCGTGCGGGAAGCGGTTGAAGTGCTCGGGGCTGAGGCCGACCGTCTCCAGGAGTTCGCGGACCCGGGCCTCCCGGCCGCCCGCCGGCTCGATGCCGTTGACCTCCATCGGGCCGGAGATGATCTTGCCGACCGTCTGGCGCGGGTTCAGCGACGCGTACGGGTCCTGGAAGATCATCTGGATCTCCGGGCGGACCGGCGCCAGCTCCTTGCGCGAGGCGTGCGTGATGTCCTTGCCCCGGTAGGAGATCTTCCCGCCGGTCGGTTCGAGCAGGCGCGTGATCAGCCGGCCCGTCGTCGACTTGCCGCAGCCGGACTCGCCGACCAGGCCGAGGCTCTCGCCCTCGGCGACGGTGAAGTCCAGGCCGTCCACCGCCTGCACGGCGCCGACCTTCCGCCGGAACGGGAAGCCGCCCATGACCGGAAAGTGTTTGGTCAGCCCGCTGACCTCCAGGAGAGGAGTGGGAGTGGCGCTGCTCATGGTCGTGAAGTCCCGTCTCTTGTACGTCAGTCGCGGTCAGTCGCATCGGCGGAGCCGGTGAACTCCGTGAAGAGCTCCGACCGCTGCGCCGCGGTGAGGTGGCAGGCGGCGCCCCGGCCCCCGGTCAGCTGGAGGAGCGGCTGCTCGCCGGAGCAGCGCCCGCCCCCGACCTGCTCGGTGAAGGTGCACCGCGGGTGGAAGCGGCAGCCGGAGGGCGGGTTGAGGAGGCTCGGCGGGGACCCGGGGATGGGCGTCAGCGGTACGTCCACCGGCCCGTCCAGCGACGGCATGGAGCTCAGCAGGCCCAGGGTGTAGGGGTGCTGCGGGGCGCGCAGCACCTCCTTCTTCGTGCCGCGCTCCACGCACCGGCCGCCGTACATCACGAGGATGTCGTCGGCGATGTCCGCGATCACGCCGAGGTCGTGGGTGATGAAGATGATCGACGTACCGAACTCCTGCTGGAGGTCCTTCAGCAGGTCCATGATCTGCGCCTGGACCGTCACGTCGAGGGCGGTGGTCGGCTCGTCCGCGATCAGCAGCGTCGGGTCGCAGACCAGCGACATCGCGATCATCGCGCGCTGGCGCATGCCGCCGGAGAACTGATGCGGATAGTCGTCCACGCGCAGGTCCGGCTGTGGGATGCCGACCTTCGTCAGCATCTCGATCGAGCGCGCCCGCGCCTCCTTCTTGGAGGCGCCGGTGTGCTTGCGGTACGTCTCGCCGATCTGCCGGCCGACGGTGTGGTACGGCGAGAGGGAGGCGAGGGCGTCCTGGAAGATCATCGCCATCTTGTTGCCGCGCAGCCGCTCCAGGTCCCGCTCGGTGGCGGTGAGGAGCTCCTGCCCGTCGAGCAGGATCTCGCCGTCGATCGCCGTGCTGTCCTTGTCGTGCAGGCCGAGGATGGCGAGGTTGGTGACGGACTTGCCGGAGCCTGACTCGCCGACGATGCCGAGGGTCTCGCCCTGCTCCAGGTCGAAGTCGAGGCCGTCCACGGCCTTGACCACGCCGTCCTCGGTGGAGAAGTGGACGCGCAGGTCGCGCACGGAGAGGAAGGGGGTGCTCATGGGTTCCGGCTCCTAGGCGAGGCGCACGCGGGGGTCGATCAACGCGTACAGGGCGTCGACGATGATGTTGAAGATGACGATCGCGGCGGCCGCCACGAGGACCACCCCGAGCAGCAGCGGCAGGTCGCTGGTGTCCACCGCCTTGACCGACAGTTCGCCGATGCCGTGCAGGGCGAACGTCTTCTCGGTGATGATCGCGCCGCCGAGGAGCACGCCGACGTCGAGGCCGAAGATCGTGACGATCGGTCCCATCGCCCCGCGCCAGGCGAAGCGGAAGAAGACCGTGCGCCGGGAGAGCCCCTTGGCCCGGGCGGTGCGGACGTAGTCCTCGCTCATGGTCTCGACCAGTTGGGAGCGGGCCATGCGCGTGTAGTTCGCGGTGAAGATGAGTGCGAGCACGAGCCAGGGGATGAGCAGCCCGGAGAACCACTTGGCGGGGTTCTCGGAGATCGGGGTGTACGAGGGCCGTTCCAGCAGGTGCAGCTGGTCGGTGAGGAGGTACACGGCGAAGACGCCGACGACGTAGATCTGCATCGAGGAGGCGATGAGGGACGCGGACGACGCGATCTTGTCGAGCGCCTTCCCCTGCTTGAGGGCGGCCAGCATGCCGGTGCCCACGCCGAACACCACGAACACGGCCGCCGCGCCCAGCGAGAGGGAGACGGTGGTCGGGAAGCGGTCGAGGATGGTGGCGAGGACGGGCTCGCGGTTGCGGAACGAGTAGCCGAGGCAGGGCGCGTCACAGAAGCCGTACGTGTCGTAGTCGCGGCCGACGAACAGGCCCTCGAACCAGTGCCAGTACTGCATGGGCAGCGGATCGGCGATCCCCAGGTTCTGCTTCACCAGCGCCAGCGTGTCGGGCGGGCAGACCTTGCCGCAGGCAAGGCGGGCGGGATCGCGCGGGGCCGCGTAGAAGAGGAGAAAGACGATCGCGCTGATGATCAGCAGGATCGCCGCGCCGCCGATGACGCGGCGAATGAGGAAGCGCAGCATGGGAGTTGGGGTTCCTGACGGATGCCGTGAGAGGAGGTGGGGGCCGGGGCGGGCGCCCGCGCGGGAGACCGCCCCGGAGGCCGGTCGTCAGGCCTTGACGTACGTCTTGTGGAGCAGCGTCGCGGCGAACTGCGGGTCGTGGATGGCGCCGCCGACCTTGGAGCCGTGCAGGTACCAGCGGCGCTGGTAGGTCTCCGGGATGATCGGCACGACCTCCTTCATGATCCGCTTGTCGAGTGCGGCCCAGGCCTTGCCGGCTTCCTTCGGGTCCGAGATGACGGCGTTCTTCTTGATCGCCTCGTTGATCCAGGGGACGTCGCACTGGGAGACGTTGTTCTGGCCGTCGCCGATGGCCGAGCCGTCGAGCATCGGCTGGATCATGGTGTACGCGGTCGGCCAGTCCGGGGACCAGCCGAACCAGATCACGTCGAACTTGTTGTCCAGTCGCTGCGCCTGGTCGTAGAAGTCCGTCGAGTTGAGCGGCTTGATGACCGGGTCGAAGCCCGCGGCCTTCAGGTTCTTCTCGATGACGATCTTGGTCTTGTCGTAGGTGGGGCGACGGGGGAAGGCGTACACGATCTTGGTGCCGAGCTTTCCGGCCGCCTTCAGGATCTCGCGGGCCTTCTTGACGTCTCCCTCCGGCTTGTCCAGCTTGCCGTAGAGGTCGAACTTCTCGCGGCCGACGATGTCGGGGCCGAGGATCGTCGTCGCGTACTCGCCCGCGGTCGTGCCGCCGTAGATCTTGCGGCTCTGCTCCAGCGGCCACGCGACGAGGAGGGCCTTGCGGACCTCGACGTCGGTGACGCGCTTCATGTTGATGGCGAAGTAGTAGGTGCCCGACGTCAGGCCGTTGAAGCTGCGCTCCTTGATCTCGGGCGTGGTGAGCACCTTCTGCATGCGCTCGGCCGGGATCGGCTCGTAGATGGAGACCATCTGCTGGTCCTTGCCCTGGTCCGCGATGAAGCGGTCGCAGGACTCGGGGCCGGTCGGTCCGAACTCGAACTCGAAGCTGTCCGGGTAGGCGTTGCGGATCGGGTCGGTCTTCGCGTCCCAGTGCTTGTTGCGCGTCAGCGTCATCGACTTGTCGATGGTGCGGTGCTTGACGAGGTACGGGCCGCAGGAGAAGGGGGCCTTGTCGTACTTCTCCTTGGTGTCGTGCTTCACGGGCGTGGCGGCGTACGAGTGCAGCGCCACCATGAAGTTGAACTCCGGGCTCGCGTCCTTCAGATGGAAGGTGATGGTCTTCTTCGCCTTGTCGATGACGATCGAGTCCAGGTGCTTGCCCTTGTACGGGCCCTCGTACGCGTCACGCCACTTGGCGCCCTTGCCGGTCAGCGCCTGCTGGACGTAGATGGCGCCCTCGGTGACGAACGGGGCCCAGGCGCGCTCGAATCCGTGCCGGACGTCCTCGACGGTGAGCTCGCTGCCGTCCTGCCACTTCAGCCCGTCCTTCAGCGTGAAGGTCCAGGTCTTGTTGCCGTTGGAGGCCGTGCCCGTGTCGGTGGCGAGGTCCCCGACGAGTATCTGACGGCCCTTCATGTCGGTCTGGTAGCCGGTGAGGCAGCGGGCGAAGAGGTTGGCGATGGAGGAGTTGTACGCGAAGTAGATGCGCTGCGGGTCCATGTGCGACACGTCGTCCTCGGCGACGCCGTAGATCGTGCCGCCCTTCCTGCCGCCGGGGACCGCGGGCGCGGGCCCGGTCGAGTCCTCCTTGGTGCCGATCTTCACGGACGCGTTCGTGTACTCCGTGGCACCGCCGTGCGAGCCACCGCCGCCGCCCGAATCGCCGCTGCTGCACGCGGAGAGGACGAGCGAGCCGCCGGCCGCGACGGACGTCGAGATGAGGAGGTTTCTGCGTGAGATTGCCATGTGCCTACCAACCCTGTGTGAAGGAGAAGAGCGGAGAGCGGACCGGCACCGCCCCGTCGCGCGCCGGTCCCGGGGAGTGTCAGCGTCTGGTCTTCGGGTCCAGCGCGTCGCGTGCCGAGTCGCCGAGGAGGTTGAAGGCGACCACGAAGATCACCATGGCGAGGCCCGGGAAGACCATGAACGTGATGTCGTCCTGGTAGTACTTCGAGCCGTTCTGGATCATCACGCCCCAGTCCGGCGTAGGCTCCTCCAGTCCGACGCCCAGGAAGGCGAGTCCGGCCTCGGCCGTGACGAACAGGGGCAGCGCGAGCGTCGCCTGGATCAGGATGGGCGTCCACAGGTTCGGCAGCAGTTCCTTGAAGATGATGCGTGCCGGGGAGGCGCCCGTGACCTTGGCGGCCTCCACGAACTCCCGTTCGCGCAGGGCGAGTACCTCACCGCGCAGCAGGCGGGCCATGGGCGCCCAGCCGAAGGCGGTCATCACCGTGATGAGGCTGGTGACGGTCAGCCACTGCGGGATCCTGTCCTCGGGGCTGACCAGGATCGAGATCATCACCGGGAAGAAGGCGATGTAGAAGAGCGTGGAGGGGAAGGCCAGCAGGATGTCGATGACGCGGCCGATGAGGTAGTCGGTCTTGCCGCCGAGGTATCCGGCGGTGACGCCGATCGTGATCCCGAGCAGCGTCACCAGGACGGTGGTCGCCGCCGCGATCAGGAGGGAGTTGCGGATTCCGTAGAGGAGGAAGGTGAAGACGTCCCGGCCGAGCACGGGCTCGACGCCGAACCAGAACTCCCCGTCGATGCCGCCGTTCGGCTTGACCGGGTAGTTGAAGTCATTGAGCAGTCCGGGCCGGTCGAGTCCGTAGGTGTCGTACGGGTTCTTCCCGTAGACCGCGGCGATCAGCGGTGCGCACAGAGCCACGACGAAGAAGAACAGCACGACACACGCCGCGATCACACCCGACTTGTCCCTCTTGAACCGGGTCCAGGCGAGCCGCCCCGGCGAACGGCCCTCACTGCCCCGCTTGTTGGGCGGGGCGGGAGTGCCGTCGGTCTTGTCCGCCCCGTCAAGGGCGGCGGCAGCGGCGGGAGTTGGCGAGGTCATGGCGCTCCAGGCCCGGAGGGGTCATCAGGAATCCGCAGGACAACCAGGCACCCACGGGCTAGGCGCGACTTTCGCAAGGCGTTTCCCACGCGGTCAATGAATGTCGGTCCGGCTTGATGCGCTCTTGGGATTCTTGGTCTTTTCTTTACGCAATCCATTGCTTGGCATTGCCTTGGCGTAATCAAGCGTGATGGACAACGTGGCGCGAATGCTGCGAAGGGCGGCATTGAGTCCGATATACGGGCGCGAACGTCCCGGAATGCGTACATCCGCATGGGCCCGGCCTCGTACGGGTGGAGTAAATATGCGGTTCATTCGGCTTGCGGTGATATTGGACGATACGCGACTCGGAACAAGTGAAGGACGACCCCGGAACCCGGAACAGGAGATCTCCATGCGTGGAGCCACGCACGCCAGGTGGGCCGCATGCGCGGTGACCGTCGCCCTCGTGGCGACGGCCTGTGGCGGCGGGGGCAGCGACGGCGCTGGCGGCGCGGACGGGATCGTGACCTCTTCCTGGGGCGACCCGCAGAACCCGCTCGAACCCGCGAACACCAATGAGGTCCAGGGCGGCAAGATCCTCGACATGATCTTCCGGGGTCTCAAGCGGTACGACCCGAGGACCGGCGAGGCCAAGAACATGGTCGCCGAGTCCATCGAGTCGAAGGACGCCCAGAACTTCACGGTCAAGATCAAGGACGACTGGACCTTCAGCAACGGCGAGAAGATCACCGCCAGGTCCTTCGTGGACGCCTGGAACTACGGCGCGAACGTCGAGAACAACCAGAAGAACGCGTACTTCTTCGGCTATGTCGACGGCTACGACAAGGTCCACCCCGAGAAGGGCGAGCCGAGCGCCAAGACCCTCTCCGGACTGAAGGTCGTCGACAACACCACCTTCACCGTCAGGCTCAGCCAGAAGTTCTCCACCTGGCCCGACACCCTCGGCTACCCCACGTTCGCGCCGCTGCCCAAGGCGTTCTTCGACGACCACGACGCCTGGCTGGCCAAGCCCGTGGGCAACGGCCCGTACACCGTCGACTCGTACACCAAGGGCTCGCAGATGTCCCTGCGCCGATGGGACGCGTACCCGGGCGAGGACAAGGCGCGCAACGGCGGGGTGGACATGCAGGTCTACACCGACAACAACACCGCCTACACCAACCTCATGGCCGGCAACCTCGACCTGGTCGACGACGTGCCCGCCGCGCAGCTCAGGAATGCCGGGAGCGACCTCGGCGACCGGTACATCAACACCCCCGCGGGCATCATCCAGACCCTCGCCTTCCCCTTCTACGACCGCGAGTGGAGCAAGCCGGGCCGGGAGAAGGTCCGCCGGGGACTGTCCATGGCGATCAACCGTGAGCAGATCACCGAGACGATCTTCCAGAAGACGCGCACCCCCGCCACCGACTGGACCTCCCCGGTGCTCGGCAAGGACGGCGGCTACCAGGCGGGGCTGTGCGGCGACGCCTGCGCGTACGACGCCACGCGGGCCAGGCAACTGGTCGAGGAGGGCGGCGGCATCCCCGGCGGCCGGCTGAAGATCACGTACAACGCGGACACCGGCTCGCACAAGGAGTGGGTCGACGCCGTCTGCAACTCCATCAACAAGGCGCTGGAGAAGGACAAGGCCTGCGTCGGCAACCCCGTCGGCACCTTCGCCGACTTCCGCAGCCAGGCGTCCCAGCAGCAGCTCGACGGGCCCTGGCGCGCGGGCTGGCAGATGGACTACCCGCTGATCCAGAACTTCCTGGAGCCGAACTACTTCACGGACGCCTCGTCCAACGACGGCAAGTTCTCCGACGAGAAGTTCGACGGGCTCGTCAACGAGGCCAACGCGCAGACGGACGACGCCAAGGCCGTCGCCACGTTCCAGGAGGCCGAGAAGATCCTCGCCGAGAAGATGCCGGCCATCCCGCTCTGGTACCAGAACGGCAGCGCGGGCCACTCGGAGCGGATCTCCGACGTCGCGCTGAACCAGTTCAGCGTGCCGGTGTACGACCAGATCAAGGTCGACTGAGACGCCGGGAGCGGCCCCACGGACCTCGTGCCGGGCCGCGCCCCCAACCCCGGAGCCGCGCATGGGACGTTATGTGATCCGGCGTCTGTTGCAGATGATCCCCGTCTTCTTCGGCGCCACCCTGCTGATCTTCCTGATGGTGCACGTGATGGGTGACCCCGTCGCCGGCCTGTGCGGCGACCGCCGGTGCGACCCCGCCACCGCCACCCGGCTCAAGCAGGAGTTCGGCCTCGACAAGCCGGTGGGCCGGCAATACCTGACCTACATGGGCAACGTCTTCGTCGGCGACTTCGGCACCGCCTTCAACGGCCAGAAGGTCACCGAGCTGATGGGGGCCGCCTTCCCCGTCACCATCCGGCTGACCCTCGTCGCCGTCGTCTTCGAGATCGTCATCGGCATCTCGCTCGGCGTCCTCACCGGACTGCGGCGCGGACGGCCGATCGACACCGGGGTGCTGCTGCTCACCCTCGTGGTGATCTCCGTCCCGACGTTCGTCACCGGGCTCGTGCTCCAGCTGCTGCTCGGCGTCCGGTGGGGCGTCATCAAGCCGTCCGTGTCGGCCGAGGCGCCCCTCGACGAACTGCTGATCCCCGGCCTCGTCCTCGCCTCCGTCTCCCTCGCGTACGTGACCCGCCTGACCCGCACCTCCATCGCGGAGAACCGGCGCGCCGACTACGTCCGCACCGCCGTCGCCAAGGGGCTGCCCCGGCGCCGCGTCATCACCCGGCACCTGCTGCGCAACTCCCTCATCCCCGTCGTCACCTTCATCGGCACGGACGTGGGCGCGCTGATGGGCGGCGCCATCGTCACCGAGCGGATCTTCAACATCCACGGCGTCGGCTTCCAGCTCTACCAGGGCATCCTGCGCCAGAGCACCCAGACCGTCGTCGGCTTCGTGACCGTACTCGTCCTGGTCTTCCTGCTGGCCAACCTCATCGTCGACCTCCTGTACGCCGTACTCGACCCGAGGATCCGCTATGCCTGAACCCCATCAGCCGGAGCGCGCCATCGCGGCGACCGGCGCGGGCGGCGCCATGGATCTCGCCGCGAGCGAGGCGACCTCCCTGGAGAGGACGCCCACCGGCCCCGACGGCACCGGTCCGGCCCGCAGCCTCTGGTCCGACGCCTGGCGCGACCTGCGGCGCAACCCGGTCTTCATCGTCTCGGGCCTCGTCATCGGCTTCCTCGTCGTCATCTCCCTGTGGCCCTCGCTCATCGCCACCGGCGACCCGCTGGACTGCGACCTCGCCCGCGCGCAGAAAGGTTCCGCCCCCGGCCACCCCTTCGGCTTCAACGAGCAGGGCTGCGACGTCTACACCCGCGTCGTGTACGGCACCCGGGTCTCCGTCACCGTCGGCGTCTGCGCCACGCTCGGCGTCGCGCTCCTCGGCAGCGTCCTCGGCGGCCTCGCCGGGTTCTTCGGCGGGGCGGGGGACGCGGTCCTCTCCCGGATCACCGACGTCTTCTTCGCCATCCCCGTCGTCCTCGGCGGCCTCGTCCTGCTGTCCGTGGTGACCAGCTCCACCGTCTGGCCCGTGGTGGGCTTCATGGTGCTGCTCGGCTGGCCGCAGATCTCCCGCATCGCGCGCGGCTCGGTCATCACCGCCAAGCAGAACGACTACGTCCAGGCGGCGCGGGCGCTCGGCGCCTCCCACGCCCGGCTGCTCCTGCGCCACATCGCGCCGAACGCCGTCGCCCCCGTGATCGTCGTGGCGACCATCGCGCTCGGTACGTTCATCGCGCTCGAAGCCACGCTCTCCTACCTCGGCGTCGGACTGAAGCCGCCGACGGTCAGCTGGGGCATCGACATCTCGGCGGCCTCCCTCTACATCCGCAACGCCCCGCACATGCTGCTCTGGCCGGCCGGCGCGCTGGCCGTCACCGTCCTCGCGTTCATCATGCTCGGCGACGCGGTGCGCGACGCCCTCGACCCGAAGCTGAGGTAGGCGCCCATGGCAACCGCTTCCGAGACGCCGGCCACAGCGCCGGCCACGCTCCTCGAAGTGCGCGACCTGCACGTGGAGTTCCGCACCAGGGACGGTGTCGCCAAGGCCGTCAACGGCGTCGACTACGCCGTCGGCGCGGGCGAGACGCTGGCCGTGCTCGGCGAGTCCGGCTCGGGCAAGTCCGTGACCGCCCAGGCCGTCATGGGCATCCTCGACACACCGCCCGGCAGGATCACCGCGGGCGAGATCCTCTTCCAGGGCCGCGACCTGCTGAAGCTCAAGGAGGACGAGCGGCGCGGGGTCCGCGGCGCCGGCATGGCGATGATCTTCCAGGACGCGCTGTCGTCCCTGAACCCGGTGCTGAGCGTCGGCGACCAGCTCGCCGAGATGTACGTCGTCCACCGGGGCATGTCCAAGAAGGACGCCAGGGCCAGGGCCGTCGAACTGATGGACCGGGTGCGCATCCCGGCCGCCCGCGAACGCGTCGGCCAGTACCCGCACCAGTTCAGCGGCGGCATGCGCCAGCGCATCATGATCGCCATGGCGATGGCCCTCGAACCCGCCCTCATCATCGCCGACGAGCCGACCACCGCCCTCGACGTCACCGTCCAGGCACAGGTCATGGACCTCCTCGCGGAGCTCCAGCGCGAGCTGCGCATGGGCCTGATCCTCATCACCCACGACCTCGGTGTCGTCGCCGACGTCGCCGACACCATCG
This sequence comes from Streptomyces sp. G44, assembly GCF_016905445.1. Classification (GTDB taxonomy): domain Bacteria; phylum Actinomycetota; class Actinomycetes; order Streptomycetales; family Streptomycetaceae; genus Streptomyces. The sequence continues at coordinate 3,157 of NZ_JAFEXF010000078.1, read as the reverse complement.
CCGTCATGTACGCGGGCCGCATCGTCGAGCGGGCCCCCGTCCACGAGATCTACCGGGCGCCCGCACACCCGTACACCCGCGGCCTGCTCGCGTCCATCCCGCGCCTGGACCAGAAGGGCCGGGACCTCTACGCGATCAAGGGCCTGCCGCCGAACCTCACGCGCATCCCGCCCGGCTGTGCCTTCCACCCCCGCTGCCCCCTGGCCCAGGACGTCTGCGTCACCGAGGAACCACCGCTCGCGCACGTGACGTACGAGGGTCTCGTCGCCGAACGCAGGAGCGCCTGCCACTTCTGGAAGGAGACGCTCGATGCCGCACCGTGAACCCGGGCGGGAACCGATCCTCCAGGTGCGCGGCCTGGTCAAGCACTACCCGCTGACCCAGGGCGTCGTCGTCCGCAAGCAGGTCGGCGCCGTCAAGGCCGTGGACGGCGTCGACTTCGACCTCTACCAGGGCGAGACGCTCGGCATCGTGGGGGAGTCGGGCTGCGGCAAGTCGACGGTCGCCAAGATGCTGGTCAACCTGGAGCGGCCGACGGCCGGCGAGATCCGCTACAAGGGCGAGGACATCACACGGCTCACGGGCCGGGCCCTGAAGGCGGTCCGCCGCAACATCCAGATGGTGTTCCAGGACCCCTACACCTCCCTGAACCCGCGGATGACCGTGGGCGACATCATCGGCGAGCCCTACGAGATCCACCCCGAGGTGGCCCCCAAGGGTTCGCGCCGCCGGAAGGTCCAGGAACTCCTGGACGTGGTGGGGCTCAACCCCGAGTACATCAACCGCTACCCGCACCAGTTCTCCGGCGGCCAGCGCCAGCGCATCGGCATCGCCCGCGGCCTCGCCCTCAGACCCGAGGTCATCGTCGCCGACGAGCCGGTCTCCGCGCTCGACGTCTCCGTCCAGGCCCAGGTCATCAACCTCCTGGACCAGCTCCAGACCGAGTTCGACCTCAGTTACGTCTTCATCGCCCACGACCTGTCGATCGTGCGGCACATCTCCGACCGGGTCGGGGTGATGTACCTCGGCCGGATCGTCGAGACCGGCACGGACGCGGAGATCTACGAACACCCGACGCACCCCTACACGCAGGCACTGCTCTCCGCCGTGCCGGTGCCCGACCCCGAGGCGCGCGAGCGCCGGGAGCGGATCATCCTGAGCGGCGACGTGCCCTCGCCCGCGAACCCGCCCTCCGGCTGCCGCTTCCGCACCCGCTGCTGGAAGGCGCGGGAGCGGTGCGCCCTGGAGGTGCCGGCACTCGCGGTGCCCGCGGAGTTCCGGTACGCGGAGGGACCCGCGGCGCACGACTCGGCCTGCCACTTCGCCGAGGAGAAGCAGGTCGTGCCCTAGCGCCCGGCGCGGCTCCTACGCGAGGCCCAGCGCCCGCTTCAGGAAGCGCATCTGATGCAGCAGCAGGTTCTCCGCGACGTCCTCACGCCCCGCCATGTGCGTCACACCGGGCAGCGGCAGGACCTCGTGCGGGCGGCCCTCGGCGAGCAGCGCGGAGGACAGCCGCAGCGAGTGCGCCACCACCACGTTGTCGTCGGCGAGGCCGTGCGCGATCAGCATCGGGCGGTGCGGCTCGGCCGCCTCCACCAGACCGTCGTCCCAGACCAGGGAGTTGTGGCGGTACGTCCGCGGATTCCGGGCCGGGTCGCCGAGGTACCGCTCCTCGTAGTGGGTGTCGTACAGCCGCATGTCCGTCACGGGGGCGCCGGCCACCGCCGCGTGGAAGACGTCCGGGCGGCGCAGCGCGGCCATCGCGGCGAGGTAGCCGCCGAAGGACCAGCCGCGGATCGCGACGCGGTCCAGGTCCAGGGGGTACGCCCCGGTCGCCGCGAGGGCGTGCAGGGCCTCGACCTGGTCGTCGAGGGTCAGCGTGAGGTCGTTCCTGATCGACTTCTCCCAGGCGGGGGAGCGGCCCGGGGTGCCGCGGCCGTCCGCGACGACCACCGCGAAGCCCTGATCGGCGAACCACTGCGAGGTGAGGAAGAGGTGCTGCGCCCGCTGGACCCGCTGCCCGTGCGGCCCGCCGTACGGATCGACCAGGACCGGGAGCGGCCCGTCCGCCGCCTTGTAATCCGTCGGGAGCAGGACGGCGCACGGAATCCGCCGCGTGCCCCCTTCGGTCAGGGTCACGCGCGGTGTGAGCCCCGGACGCTGGGCGTGTGAGGCGACGGTGGCGATCCGCCTGCCGCCGCGCAGCACCTGGACCGACGCGCCGGGACGCTCCAGGGTGGCCGAGACCAGTACGGTGACCCCGCCCGCGCGGACCGCCGTGTGCACGCCGGGCTCCCGCGTGAGGCGCTCCACCCCCAGTTCGTTGACGCGGTAGACGTGGATCTCCCCGGTCTCCGGGGCCGCCGCCGACTCGCCCGCCGACGCCGAGACGAGGATGTCCTCCTCGGTCACGTCCAGGACCGCGCGGATGTGCAACTGCGCACCCGTCAGCGGCCGTTCACCCCAGGCCAGGACCCGTGCGCCGCCCTCGTCGACGATCCGCACCAGCTTGCCGCTCGGGGACCAGGAGGGCACTCCGGGGAAAAGTTCCAGCCAGTCGGCGTCCTCCTCGGCATGCACCATTCGGGTGGATCCGTCCTCGGGGTTCACCCCGAGGTACAACTGGCTCCGCTGATCGCGGGACTGCACGAGCAGCAGCGGGGCACCGTCCGCCGACCAGTGCACCCGGCCCAGATAGGGGAAGCGGACGCGGTCCCACACCACCTCCGTGCGCACCCCGTCCAGACCGAGGACGAACAGGCGTACGTCCGCGTTGGCCGTGCCCGCGGCGGGGTACGCGACCTTCACCGGCTCCCGGTCCGGGTGCGCGGGGTCGGCGATCCACCACCGCCGGACGGGGCTGTCGTCGACGCGCGCGACGAGCAGCCGCGTGGAATCGGGCGACCACCAGAAGCCGCGGTGCCGCGCCATGGACTCGGCCGCGACATGCTCCGCGAGACCGTACGTGACCGTTCCGGCGTGGCCGGATTCCGGCTCCGCGAGCGCCCGGTCGCCCACGCCGTCGGCACCGGTCACCCGCAGGGCGCCCCCGGCGACGTACGCCACATGCAGGCCGTCCGGCGAGGGGCGCGGGTCGATCACCGGCCCCCGGGCGGGCAGTTCGCGCGCCGTGCCCGCGCGCAGCTCCGCCGTGAAG